>DASURS010000191.1:0-9590 GCA_036279935.1 Pyrinomonadaceae bacterium | reverse complement strand
GCGATCGCGGGCGTCGTGAACTTCATCAGTAAAGAGCCGGAAGATGAACCTGTCACTGCGATGATCTTCAATCAGACGACGGCGCTCGGCACAGACGTCGCCCTGTTTGACTCGCGGAAGTTCAAACGCTTCGGTTACACCTTCCTGGGCTCGTTCAACTATCAGAACGAATACGACGTCGACGACGACGATTTCACGGAGCTGCCCAGAACGACTTCATTCAATCTCAGCCCGCGCTTTTTCTTTTCATTCGACGATAAGACGCGTTTGATAGTCGGCAACTCGACGTCATACCAGAATCGCAAAGGCGGCGACGTCTTTGTCATTCGCGGCGACGCCGGCGACTTCCACCAGTATTTCGAAAACAACCATTCGGTCCGCAACATCACGACGTTGCAGTTTGAGCGAGATCTCGCCGGCGGGAGCCGTTTCGTCGCAAAGCAAAGTCTGGCCTTTTTCACTCGCCAAATTGAGATTCCGAATTACATATTCGAAGGCCGCCAGTTCAACTCCTACACCGACGTTTCGTACTTCAAAACCGTCAGCAGTCACGCGTTGGTCTTCGGCTTCAACGCGGTCTACGACCAATTCAGAGAGAAACGCAGTCTACTTCCGCGAGATGAAACGCGAACTACGTTTGGTGGATACGCGCAGGATAGTTTCAACGTCACTGACAAGCTATTTGTCGAAGCGGGTTTCAGACTCGATCATCTGAACGACTACGGAACGTTTCCGCTGCCGCGCGCCTCTGTGCTTTACCGGTTCACAAACAACCTGAGCAGCCGTTTGAGTTTTGGCCTCGGTTATAAAGCGCCGAGCATCTTCACGGAAGAAGCGGAGATGCTGCTTTTTCAGAACGTGCTGCCGATCGGGAACACGTTGAAAGCCGAGCGCAGCCGCGGCGGGACGCTGGACGTGAATTACAGGTCCGGGCTCGGTGAAAAGTTCTCCTACTCGATCAATCAGATGTTCTTCTACACCGAGATAAAAGATCCGCTCGTCTTGCTCGAAGCCCCCGCCGGACTCTTTCGTTTCGTGAACGCCGCCGAGCGGGTGACGAGCCGCGGCTTCGAGACGAACGTGCGGGTCTCTTACGACATCGTTAAATTATTCGCCGGATACACGTTCACCAACGCGAAGGCGAAGTATCTTCCCGGGAACCAGACGCTGCCGCTCACGCCGAAAAGCCGGATCAACTCCGCTCTGCTCTTCGAAAAGGAGGCGGCGTTCAAGACGGGCGTCGAGGCGTACTACACGAGCAGCCAGTTTCTGACCAATCGCTTTCGGACCAAACCGTACTGGGTGTTGGGAATCTTCGGCGAAAAGATGTTCGGCAAGTACAGTCTCTTTATCAATTTCGAGAACATCACCGACACTCGGCAGGGGCGCCTCAGCCAGGTCGTCTTCCCACCGCACCAGATGCCGACTTTTAGCGAGATTTACGCGCCCACCGAGGGACGCGTGATAAACGGCGGCATAAAGATCCGCCTCTAATGTATGGTAAAGAACAGAAGTTAGGAGAGGTCAAATGAATACAAAGACATTGACGGTTCCCGAAATCGCATTCATCGCTGCGACGCGTGGAGCGATCGGCTTCGGCGCGGGTTTGCTGTTCGCAAATAAATTCCAGGAGGGGAAACGCAAGACCCTTGGCTGGTCATTATTGTTAACAGGACTTGCCACCACGATTCCGATCGCCATGCATCTCTTCGGAAACAAGAAGCCGTCTGTTAACGCGCCCGTGTAAATGTGTTCGGGGAAACGTCGGGAATCCCACCAACGGCAGTTGGTGGATGCTTCACCTGCAACCTACATAGACTGGGGCCTCTTCGTAAATCCCACCAACGGCAGTTGGTGGATCGTTCATTTTCAGCCTTGTCTTAGCTGGTAAGTGAAACTTCCACCAACTGCCGTTGGTGGTATTCGGGCAAATGGTTCATCGAACTTGTAGGCTGAATATAACTATCCACCAACTGCCGTTGGTGGGATTTCCGAGTCTTGAGGCAAATCTCAGTTAGTTATAAATTCTACTTTGGTCCTCGCTCGATCACATCGATCTCGCTATAGAACGTGTTGCCCCAGTCGTCGTCTATTTCAGACGCGACAGTGTCGAACAGCAGATAACGGTACTTGCCCAGGATGCCGTTAGCGGCAGTAACGCCTACCGCGTATTGTCCGCCCGTGTGACCGTACTGCTGTCGTGTGTCGACGACAGTGAGAAGCTTCCACCCGGCCGTCGTTGGATCGACGTAGCCTTTGGGCTCAGGATTGAACTTCGGATCCGCGCCGTCGCTGGCGTAAACGAGATAGACCTGCGGTCCGCGTGAGTTCGGATGCCACGAGTAGGTGTTTACCTGGGCAATTTCGACGAGCTTGCCGAGATCCATGCGGAAACGCCCGCCGCTGCTGCCGGCGATGAAGAATAAGTTCGCCGCCGGTTGGTCTTGCCTCGTCGGAAGTAGACCATCATTCAGTGCGGTTAGACCGGCGCCGTTTGCGTCTAACTCGCCGACCAACAACAGCCACTTTGCGGCAGCGCCGGCATCGTCCTTTGCCGGAGACGGCACTCGGGTGAATTTGAAGTTCGCGGCGCCGGCCGGATTGTGATCGATCGTGACCGTGACCTGAGCATGAGCGCTCAGAGCAAGTGCTGTCACGATGGTTGCGAACGCCGGCAGGAGCTTACCGTCCATGGCGCTCCAACGTGTCGTATAGAGGCTGTGCCGGGCGCACGTCGCCGGACTCGGTTGCGACAGTTATCGCGACGATACGGATTCGGTCATTGTTTGGCAGGACCAGCGTTCTCGCGCCCGCCGGTCGTTCGAGCGAATAAGCGAAGAGATAAGAATAAGCGTACGGTTCATTCGCGCCGTCAGCAGAATGGCGATGCGAAGCGAACCACGCGACGGGCGCGCGCTTGATGAAGCCGGGGACGATGCCGGTCATTTCGCCGTATGGATCGATTCTCGTTCTTGTTCTTTGCATTTGCGCCGCGATGTCAGGCGGAGTCCCGGGCGGTGGCGTGCGTGGCGGTATTTGAACTTCCTTTTGGGACCACCTGCGATCGTCCCATTGGCCGATGAAGCCGCTCCAATCCTGAATCGTCAACGGAAACGATTTGTCGCCGACGTTGAAGGTCGCTTTCTGATCGCCGTTCGCCGCGGCCGCGAGCAGGTAGATGCGGTTGTATTTTCCTTCCGGGAGAGTGATGGTTTGTCCGCGCGGCACGAGTGCGTTGGGCTTGGCGGCGGGTGCGAGGGTGAAACGGATTCCGGCATAAGTGATCTCACGCGGCAGCAGTTCGGCCGGCAGTGCCTTGCCTTGCGACGCGTTCTGGTTGTTCGGTTGCGCATCGAAACTGCCGTCCCCGGGCCGGCCGTCGCGTGACGCAACTGACAGATCGTATTCGAGAGCGACGGGCTGCGATTGTGATGACGTCAGGTTGGCAGTCGAGGCGGCCAGCTTCACGGCAAAACTGCGCACTTGATAAGGCGTGAAGGAAGTAACCAGGTCGCCTTTGTTCATGGTCGCTGAAGTTAGTGGTTGTTCCTGCCCGTTGACCTCACGGGCCGCAGTGATTGGACCAGCAAAAGAGACGCGAACGTCGCCGGCCTTCTTGCCGTCGATCTCGACGAGACGAACGATCCATTCGTCACTGTTCTCAGCTTTCTTTGCGGCCAGCACTCTCACGCGCGGATTGTTGACGCGCAGCAAGGAAAACTCTTTGCCCAGTGGTCCAGGATGGTTCGACGTTTCAAATGCAATCAGCGGCTGGTTCAGACGGTACGCCTGCCAGTCGGTTTGCGCGGCGCGCCAATCGCCGTTGTGACCGGCGAGACCGTACGTGAATTCATGCCGTCCCCAATCCTGTGTGCCCTGGTCGGCATAGCCTCCGCGAGTTCCCGGCGTGCGCACGAGCGTTAATCGGAGTGTGTGGTCGTCGAGTTTGTCGGAACCGTTTTTGCAATCGGTCAGCACGGTCACGCCGTACGAGTTGCTTTCGTCCGTTAGATCGATCCACTGGTGGGAGGCAACTTCAAACTGGCGATCGTATGCGTTGGGCCGTTGAATCGTGCCGATGTCCCAGTTGTAGGTGGCCAACTTGTTTTGCGGAGTCAGGTTGAACGTCGCTTTGAGGTTCGACTCTTTGGTCTTCCAGTCCACAACGTTGCCGAATTCGACACGATTGCCTGCGTCGCCGGCCGCAAGGCTGATCGTCTGTGAGAAACGAGAGTCGTCTGTGTCACGCGTGATTTCAAGAGCGACACGCACCGGGCCGCTTTCGACGATGCGAATCTTTGCCGGACCACTGACGAAAGCGCGAGGCGCGCGCTGCTCGTCTTCGAAGTCCATGTTCCAGGCGGGCCATTGACGAGGATTGTCGGTTGAGAGTGCGAGTCGATGTGGTGCGGCCAGGAGCTCACGATCGATCTTCTTGTCGAATATGCTCGATACGTCGCCGTTTTGATCGATGCGGACGCGATACCGGGCATTCTCGAGCGACGACTCTGTGACTTTCAGGTCTGTCGAGGTTGTTGCCGTGTCTGACGGCTGCACGTCGTACATCGCATATCCAACAGAGCCGACCTTCGCGAGAAACAGCACTTTCCCATTGCTCAACTGCGAGGGAACCTCGCGTCCATCGGGACCGAGGACACGTACGCCCGGCGGCGCGCCGTTGGGCCAGTTCACGTTTGCTTCGACAACATCTTCGCGCGCGACGTTCAATGGGTTGTAGACCGCGATCGGCACACCGTTCGCCTGCGTATCGAGTCCCGAGACGACAGCCTGCGTGGCGCTCGTCAAGACGCCGGCGAACTGGTTCATTGCGAGTACCTGATCATTCCAGGCGAACTGGAACGCCTTCGGCGTGGCAGTGCCCGGCAGGATGTCGTGAAACTGCCCGCCCATCACGAGCGTCCAGGCGTTGTTGAGTCGTTCGCGCGGATACGGGCGGACGTTCAACCACTCAGCCGCCAGCGAAGCCTTCTCAGCAGCGTCCGCGAGCAGTTCGTTCTTGCGGTTCCAGCGTTTCTGATAAGCCTGAGAGGTGAGCGAGCCGGCGGAGTGGTTGATCAGTTCCAGGTCGCCTTTGTACCGCGGCAGCTTATCGGTTTTGCAGCAGCGCAGCAGATCAAGAAACATGTCATCGGCTTTGGACCAGATGACGTTGATTGGGCCGTCGCCGACCTGGACCATCGCGCCGGTGCCTGGCGCTGATGGCGGGCCGGTTTGCGGCAGCAGCGCCTTGCTTTTCGTCGTGATCGCCTCCATCAGTCTGATCGAGTTTTCGTTTGGGGAGCCGCCGACGTCGCCGGTGCCGACGTAGTGATAGTCAGTGAAGGCGCCGGTCAGGTTGCCGTTGATTTGAACTCGTTTGACCCAATCCTCCTGTGCGCGAGCGTTTGCCGAAGTTGGGGCAGTTGGAGATTTGCTGATGTCGTAAGTCACCTGGCTGCCGTAGCTCAGCGGGTTCAGCGCCGCGATCACGGTTTGGCCGTCTGGTCCTTCCCACAACCCGACGTTAAATGGAATGCCGGCCGGAGTTTGTTGCGGCGAGTCTGGTCCACCGACATGCGGCGCCGGCTGCCACGCGGATGACAGTTTTTGCGTGGAGAAGCCCTTGATGCCGGCGTGGGAGAGTATGCTGGGCAGGGAAGCCGGAAAGCCGAAGCAGTCGGGGAGCATGTACTCCTCGCTGGCCATGCCGAACTCTTTACGAAACCAGTTGTTGCCGTAGAGGATTTGTCGAATGATCGACTCGGCGTTGGGGGAATTGACGTCGCCTTCCTCCATGGACGAGCCGGCGGGAAACCATCGACCGACGGCGACGTATTGTTTGAGTCTTTCGAAATCGGCCGGGTAGTACTCTTTGATGAGACGATAACGATTTGCGCCGGTGAAGTTGAAGATGTAGTGCGGATACTTTTCGAAGAATGCGAAATTGTTTCGCATCGTCTTCGGTAGATACTCGGCGATGGTTTGCGGATACTCCCAGCGCCATTCGGTGTCGAGGTGGGCGTAGCCGACGACGTAGAGTGTTGGCTGAGTGGCGAGATTCGGCCGCGGCGCATCTTTGGACCGACCCGCATCGGTTTTCTTCGGCGTGTGACCCCTTCGTGGTGCCTGGCCGCTGGGTTTCTTTGTCCCCCGCTGTGTTTGTGAAGTTATAGGAGTTTGCAGCAGCAAGACCACTGCGATCACAACCCCAATGCCGAACCGATACGACTTCTTTGTCCGCAGAATCATGTTGCGGAATGTATACGAAAATCCGTATCGTCACCAGCGTCTTCCTCTATCACTTTGTGGTTTGATACTTCCCGATTGGCGGAAGCGGAATTTATGAGTCTTCTTCAGCACTACCTTCGAGCACCGTCAGCTCCTCTCCAGCGCGGGCGAATGCCGCTGCCCTCGCGTGAAGAGAAATCGCGAAATTACTGATACTAAGTTCGCGATTAGGCTCGTGATACTCGCCACGCCTACCCGCGTTGGCGTTTGACGTGAAAAAGCATGCTGCATCGTACAATCTGTCGCGGACTAATCGTTCGCAAACTAATTCATAACGCTTTGCATAACTACGCTCTTGAAACTCGTCGTCGATGTTGTATGGATACAGTTTGATCCGTTTTGTTGGCCTCAATGACTGCGCGGTTTCTTCTAACATAAAGAGATACCCCAGCCACGGTTTAAGTGACGGTTTGAACGCGCCTTCCCTGTAAGCGGCCCAAAAGTCAGTAGCGTTTCCAAGTGCCTCTTCGACACGATTGTTAAAATTGTTGCCGAAACTTCCGACTTGCGACTTCACCTCAACAGCTGCGACAAGACTCTTATCGGACAGCACCACCAAATCCCATTCTTTACATGGTCGATAAAACCCTGGCAGAGTTCTCGGCTTCTTTTGAGTGACGTGGATATCGACGTTAGGCACGGCAGCATCTTTGACAATCGCCGCGATGAGCTGAACGAACCCATCAGCATGCTTACCGCCGGTAACTGCGCTGCGGTTTCCGGCGTCCTTCTGACCAGAATCACCGCCCTGACGCTTCTTCTGAGTCCCGCGCGTTCGCCAAAAATATCGAACCGCTTTCTCGAGTTCTTTTTGGTAATCGAGCACTGTTACAGGAGTTTGATTACCCGGTCAGCAGTCAACAATCTGGGAGTTTCCCTGTCGATCCTTTTGGCCGCTATGTCGAAGTATTTTGGATCGACTTCGACCCCAATGCTGTTACGGCCCCATTTGGCAGCCGCTACGTTGGTTGTTCCCGTGCCCATGAAAGGATCAAAAATGGTATCGCCCACGAAACTAAACATTCGTATCAGACGTTCGGCTAGCTGCAGCGGATACGGTGCTGGATGTTCCTTAGTTGAGGCGCCAGTAATACCCGTCCAGATCTGCTGGAACCAGACTTTATGCTGGTGAGCTGGGATTACGCTTAAGATTCGAGTTGCTAATGACGGACTCCGATATCCACCTGGTTTCCTCTGCATGAGAATGAATTCAATGTCATTCTTGATTACAGCATTTGGTTCATACGGTTTACCCAGAAAACCACCACCATTTCCAGTGGCTTCATAAACTGCATTTGCAATCTTTTGCCAAATAATAGGAGCAAGATTATTAAACCCAAGCCTTCGACAATGTTCCTGGATAGAGCTGTGCAATGGCACTACCAGGTGCTGACCTTTGTTCTTACGCCGTGACAGACAGACATCACCAACCACGCAGATAAGACGTCCTCCTGGTACAAGCGCGTCGTAGCAAGTCTTCCAAACTTTATCTAGCTCGCCTAAGAATTGGTCGTAATCGTCAATGTGGCCAAGTTGTGCCTCGCCAAGGTTGTAGTCCTTTAGCGTCCAATACGGAGGTGAGGTGAGTACCAGATGTACCGTTCCCGGGGCGAGAAACGCCACATTCCTCGAATCAGCAAGATGCAGATTGTGACGTGTCGGTAATTGCTCGAGTTTAGACTCTATTTCGGCTATTAACCTTTTGTCTTTTGCTATTCGAGGGAGATCAGTCTGATGATCTACGATTTCGCCTACCGCTTCGGGCACATAATTGGCTGGATCGAATAGGTCTGTGAGTGCTTCCGCTGCAGTGCTCATGCTTGTAGGTGCAATATAGCCTAACGATCACTACAACGTAAACAGAACGGCCCGACTGTTGAATAGAACTGGGGTGCTTTTTCTTTTGACCCTGCCGTCGAGATTCAGTAAAGCACTAGCTCGAAAAAGCGACCGTGAAGCTGTATTTTTTGAGCTGCCGCGAGGTCGCGATTACAGCAGGCCCACCTGCTTGTGCAGGGTCATGAAGTCGAAGTTGTTCCACGCCTCGACAATCTTTCCATTGTCGATCCGAACGATCGCCATGCCCGTAAACTCGACGGGAGATTGAGTCGCGGCTCTTCCCATGAACTCACCTTCGTGCCTGGCACGCACGGAGCAACGCGCCGCGACTTTGTCACCTTCCGCAACCATGTCCTCGACGACGATGATCATGTTTGGAAAGGCCTCGCGGAACAACGTGTGAAAGGGCTTGAAATTTCTCGGCCCTACAATCGGGTTCGCGGGATCATCCGACAAGCCGTGCGCGACGCCGTCTTGGGCGAGCATCTCATCGATCGCCTCGGCGCGTCCCTTGTTCCAGACTTCCTCGAACCAGCGGCGGAGTAGTTCTTTATTTTCTTGCGACATGGACGTCTCCAATCGATTCTCAATAAAAGGTGGTTTATCTTACGCTTAGGCTTATTGTTGGAGCTAGTTCGCACATCGCCGGCAAGCAGATGGAACAACACATAAGAGCATACGCGGAAATGGTCGTTCAGCAGCTGCGGCCGCTCAGTGGGATGGACTTTGGCTATACGCGAGAGTCTGTCGAGTGGTTGGAGGGACATGTGGAGCGGCTGCGCCAGTCAGGCAAGTTCGAGAGCTTCGATGAGAGGAATAAACTGACAACGATGTTCGGCTCTTTCCTCGGCGAGTGCATCATTCGCTGCTATGGTGGGACGTGGAAGCAGGACGAGTCGAGAGTGTGGTGCGTAGCTTTTGACGACAAAAATGCGGCGTTTCCTTTCGCGAAGGTCGCAAAGCAAATGGATAACGGGCTGGAGGATGGAATCGCGAGTTTCTTCAATGTCATGCCACTGATCTTCAAGGATCTCGAACAGTCAAAACCAAAGAAGCCATGGTGGAAGGTGTGGTGAGCTGATGAAGGCTGCTGTTATTACGCGTTTCGGTGGTCCTGAGGTCCTGGAGATACAGGACGTCCCAACACCACAGCCTGGTGCCGAGGAAGTCCTCGTTCAGGTTCGAAGCAGCGCGCTCAATCGCGCAGACTTGCTGCAGAGATCAGGTGGATACGGTGCGCCGCCGGGTGCTCCGCAAAATATTTCCGGATTGGAATTCGCAGGCGAAGTACTGGAGTCGGGTGCGAATGCTCACCGCTGGCGTAAAGGCGATCGCGTCTTCGGAATCGTCGGTGGCGGCGCTCATGCGGAATTTCTGACGACGCACGAGGATGCCGTGAGTGCCGTGCCGGCGAAACTCGACTGGCCCAACGCCGGCGCTATTCCTGAAGTATTCATCACGGC
>DASURS010000190.1:0-44651 GCA_036279935.1 Pyrinomonadaceae bacterium | reverse complement strand
GTCGCGCTTCATAGTGTTTGGCTCGCTGGCCGTGGTTCTGTGCTTTGCCCGTTGGGGTTCGTTCGGCACTCTGCCCGTCAAATCCAAATCCAACCTGTCCGACGATCAAGTCTGGCGTGAAAAGCAGCCGGTCAGCATTGGTCGAAACACTGCTGCTGCTGGCCGAGCCGAGTCGGGGCTTTACCGAACGCTGAGCCTCAACGAGAACGCACAACGGAAGCTGCTTCGACGTGCGCCGATGGAGTTCAGTAAAGCGGCCGGACAAAACAGAGTCGTCATGGCATTGCCGATGCCGGATGGAAAACTTGCGCGGTTCAGCGTCGAGCAATCGCCTGTGATGGAACCCCGGCTCGCCGCGAGGTTTCCGGAAATAAAAACGTATCGAGGCCAGGGTCTCGACGATCCGACCGCTACGACCCGCTTCGACGTCACGCCCGCAGGCTTTCACGCAATCGTGCTTTCAGCGCACGGCACAGTCATCATCGAGCCTGCCGGAAGCGGACGTCGCGGGCAGTATGTCAGCTATGACCATCGTGATTCGCCTAAAGATACCGGCGGCTCATTTCAGTGCCTTACTTCCAACGAAGGGCAGCCGTTGAGCCTGGCGTCAAGCCAACCATTCCTGCACAGTTTGTCGCCGGCTCCGCCCGTCACCACGGGCGCTACGCTGCGCACTTACCGCCTGGCTCTCGCAGTGACCGCTGAGTACACGCAGACCTACGGCGGCGGCACGGTCGACGGCGCCTTCGCCGCGATGACTACGACGATCAATGCCGTTAACGCTATCTACGAGCGCGACCTGTCGATTCGGCTGACGCTCGTTAATAACGAGACCTCTCTCATTTTTACGAACGCGGCGACCGACCCCTATACGAGCGACAACGTCAACTCATTGCTGACTCAGAATCAAACCGTCCTGGACCAACGGATCGGATCCTCCAATTATGACGTTGGCTTCATCCTTGACGGTCACGTCTACGCGTTTCAGCCGGGCTTCTTCCTGTTTCAGGGAGCGGGTCAGTTTCGCAGCGTGTGTGTCAGCGGGCAAAAAGGCAAAGGCGTCACGATCCTGCGTTCAATCGAGCCGTCGACGATCAGCGCGATCTGGGATGTGGCCCACGAGTTGGGCCATCAGTTCGGGGCGCTGCACACATTCAACGGAACCACGGACGACTGTGGCAGCAGTCGCTTTCCCGAGACCGCGTATGAAGTCGGAAGCGGCTCGACGATTATGGGGTACCGCGGCGGCACCGCCCCGGACGGCACTTATCTGCCTCTTTGCACTTTCGAAGACCTGCATTCCGTTGACACTTACTTCCACGCCACGAGCATTGAACAGATCGTCAACAACACCACTTTCGGCACCGCCAGCGCGTGTCCGGCCCTGACTGACACAGGAAATAATCCGCCGGCAGTGGAGGCTGGTCCCGACTTTACAATCCCGGCCCAAACACCGTTCACACTTACCGCGACCGCCAGTGATCCCGAGGCGGACGTCCTCACTTACTGCTGGGAAGAGTATGACCTGGGAACGGCCGGCCCGCCGCACACCGATGACGGCAGCCGCCCGATCTTCCGCTCATTCGCACCGGTGGCCAGCCCGGCGCGAACGTTTCCGCAGTTATCGGATGTCTTATCCGGTACTTCAACCTTCGGTGAGTCGTTACCTTTGACGACTCGCACTATGACCTTTCGCGTTACGGTCCGTGACAACCATACCGGCAGCGGCGGCGTTAACAACGACGCGATGCGAGTTAACGTGAGGGCAGACAGTGGTCCATTCGTCGTCACTGCCCCGGGCTCTTCGACGACGTGGACGGCCGGTTCGACTCAGACTGTCACGTGGAACGTCGCAAATACCGCCGGCGCTCCGGTCGATTGCGCGAATGTGCGCATCCTTCTGTCAACCGATGGCGGAAATAGTTTTCCAAATGTCCTTGCGGCCAGCACGCCCAACACGGGCGCCGCGACGATTACCGTTCCAAACATTCCGACATCCACAGCTCGCGTTAAAGTCGAGGCCATCGGCAATATCTTCTTCAACATCTCGCTGCCGAGCTTCACCATCGCACCAGGCAGCAACACCGCGCCCGTAATCTTCGCGGAAGAAACCGCGAATCGGTTGGCCGCGCTCGAGTCGGTGTGGTTTGTGCGCGATCCGTTCACACTCTTCAACGATCATAACTTCAGCCTGGACCAACGTACGCGCATCGTAGTCTTTGCCACTGGTCTGGAACTGCTGCCGGGCGAGAACAATTCTGTTATCACGGCCCAGGCGGATTATCCCGGTCATGGTTCATTCCCGTTGACTGTCGAATCGGTCGGCAAGATTCCCAACGTCGCTTCGCTTACACAGGTGAATCTCAGATTGCCGAACGAGCTTGCGAACGCCGGTGATGTGTTGGTGAGTGTGAGTTTGCGCGGTCTGGCGAGCAACAAATTGGTCATCAGAATACAGTAACTTCCCCCTCCTAATCCGCAAGGCATTTCACCAGAGGCTTTTTTCAAACGGGAAGACCACCAACGGCAGTTGGTGGATGGTTCAAGTGCAACCTACTGACCCGCCAGCCACTGTTTGTGAATCCCACCAACAGCAGTTGGTGGATGGTTCACTCCGACGTTTAGGCAGTGGGTGAAGGCTTCCACCAACTGCCGTTGGTGGGATTCGTGCGAACGGATCATCGAACTCGTAGGCTGAATGTAACTATCCACCAACTGCCGTTGGTGGTATTCACGACTTTTGGCGCAAGGCATTGCCCCGACGTTGCCCGGCGATCCTGCCGCGAGACCACTTTCCATCCCGTGGTCTTGCGCTTTGCTGTCTTAACCAGAAAGGTGAGTAAACATGAACAGAGTATTGTTGTCCGTTCTAATCCTCTGCGCGTTGACGGTTTCTGTCTCGCGCGCAAATACGTTCTTCATCGTCCAGGCTTCGCAGAAAAAGCCTGTCACGCTGCACGGGCGCGTCGTCGATGCGCGAACAGGAGAGCCGATTGCGAAAGTGCGCGTCACCGCCGGTGGCGATCAATCCACGACCACTGACGAGAAGGGGGAATTCACTTTCGAAAATCTCGCAGTGGGCCAGGTGGCGCTCTACATCACCACCGTGAACTACGGCCTCGTGAAGAAAACAATCATCATCAAGGACGGAGACAATCGCGATATTCTGATCGCCCTTAACGAAGATGCCGCCGCTCTAACCGAAAGCGTCACAGTCATCGCCGGTCCTTACGAAACCGCGCAAACGAACGCCGCCACGGAACAGACGCTCAACAAGCGCGAGCTCCAGTCGCTCTCCAGCACGCTGTTGGCCGACCCCGTTCGCGCGGCCCAGGCGCTGCCGGGTTCGACAACCAACGACGACTTTCGCAGCGAGTTTGCCGTCCGCGGCGCGGGCTTTGATCGTATCGGACTTTATCTCGACGGAATATTGACGGAGGATTTCGTGCACACGGTCCAGGGCGGATATCCCGACACCGGCTCGCTCTCCGTAATCAACGCCGACACCGTCGATAGCCTTTCGTTGATGAGCGGAGCTTTTCCGAACAAGTACGGCGATCGCAGTGGAGGGATACTCGAGATCGAGACGCGAGATGGTAATCGCGTGACGCCGGCAGGTCGCATAGCAGCGAGCCTGAGCGCGCTGTCGGGAGTAGTGGATGGTCCATTCGCCGGCGGACGCGGGTCGTATCTCTTCGCCGGACGCAAAAGCTATCTGGGATATGTGCTGAAGCGGGTCAACGACCAGAACCAGTACACGAATAATCCACCGATACTCGAGTTTTCAGATTTTCAAGGGAAAGTGCTATTCGATTTCAGCAGTAAGAGTCAGGTCGGCGCGTCAGTGATCGTGGGAGATTTTGATTTCGACCGCAACCGCGATCGAAACCTGCTGGGAATCAACAACGTATTCCGCGGCGAATCTCGAAACGTTCTTTTCAATAGCCACTGGAACTACACGCCCAATCCGCAGCTCTTCTCGCAGACTCGAGTCTTCGTCCTGCGGACAAACTTCAAAAACACCAATCGGAATGACACCATCTTGCAGGACGGCGTGCGCACGCAATATGGTGTGCGCAGCGACTTCAGCTTTACTCCCAATCGACGCCATCGAATCGACGCAGGCCTGTACATCCGCTCACTAAACGTCGATAGCTTCGATCAGTTTTTCGACTTCTTCTCCGGGACACTGCGGAATCGCGGCAGCTTCAATGAGAGCGGCACCGAACAGGCTTACTACGTGCAAGACACATGGACCAGCGAACGACTCGGTGTGAGCCTCACTGGCGGCGGACGCCTCGAACACAGCAGCACGACCGGCGAGACACTCGTTTCGCCGCGCGGATCAGTGGTGTGGTCCATACATAAGGACTGGAAAGTGCGGGCCGCGGCTGGACGCTACTATCAGTTTCCCGCCTTCGACCAGTTGTTTGGGCGAGCCGGAAATCCGCTTCTGAAGGCTGAAGCCGCGACTCATTACAACGCGAGCGTTGAGCGGCGGTTTGGGTCCAGCATGCGTTTGCTGGTTGAAGTGTATGACCGTGAAGACGACGGGCTTTTCTTCAGTCTTTCGGAGCCGCGCATGGTGGGCAATGTCCCGACGTTCACCGAATTTCCGTTTCGGAATTCACTTCACGGGCACGCGCGTGGATTCGAGGTGACGTTGCAGCGCCGGAGTGCAAACAAACTTACCGGCTGGGTGTCTTACGCCTATTCCCGCACTAAGCTCACGGACGCGCAGACCGGTTTGACATTCGTCAGCGATGTGGACCAACGCCACACTATGAATGCTTACGCGAGCTATCGCTTCAATGAGACATGGAACCTCAGCAGCGAATGGCGTTACGGCAGCGGCCAGCCCGTGCCTGGCTTCTACCGCCAGGTCGGAACTACCTACTTTCTCACCAACGTACGCAACACCACGCGATTGCCGTCGTACAATCGCCTCGACATCAGAGTCAACAAAGCGTTCCTGTTCGAGAAATGGAAACTGACCCTCAACGGGGAAGTCATAAATGTGACGAACAGCAACAATCGTCGCTACGCAGGGTTTGACGGCTTTGGGTTCGACGGCCGCGTATTCGGACAACTGGATCGAGTGCTTCCTATCCTACCTTCGGCCGGCGTCGTGATAGAGTTCTAACGCCGTTTGATCTGTCGCACGAAAGTAGGTGGAGTAATGAGTGAGGATTTAGAGCCCAAACCCAGCAGGTCGAGTTCGATGGTGCAGCGCATTTTGATTTATGCGGGCGTTTTGCTTGTTGTGTTCCTGCTGGGTTTGGTGCCGATGTGGCTCAAAGCTCGTGCCGCCAACAATCGCTTCGCCGAGAGTGAACGGCACTTAACACTTGCACGGATACAGAACGATCTTGCTTCGGCAGTGATTGACGCGCGTCGGGCGGAATACGAGCCGGCGCGCCAGGCGACGAGTCAGTTCTTCACGACGGTGCAAGCAGAAGTTGCGAAGGGAGACGCTTCGAGTTACACACGGGCTCAGGCGGATCAGTTGCGACAGTTATTTGCTGGTCGCGACGAGATTATTACGTTGCTGGCCCGGAGTGATCCTGCCTCCGCCGATCGCCTTACCGATCTGTTTGTGGGCTATCGGAAGATAATGAACGGTTGAGGTTTTCGAGAGTCAAACTGTCTGTTTCCGTCGTCAAGCGTTTTTCTTCTTGTCGGCGACTAAGCCGATTTTGTCCACGTGCAGTTTTCTTACCTCGTTGATTACGCCCACCACGTCGCCATAGGCAACGCCGGCGCCGCTCTTGATATAAACGATCCGATCCTCTTCCTTCTTGATCTTTTCCAGCATCCGCTCGACTTCCTCCGCGAGCTCTTCTTTCCGCAGCCGTTTCTTCCCGACGTAGTATTCGAAGTCAGTTGGGATCGAGATCACGACTGACGTGCCTCTCGTAATCCTCTGATCGACATCCGCGTTCGTCATGTTCTTCGGCACCGGAACATTGATGCCCGGTTGCAGGAAAGGTGTGACCACCATGAAGATGATGAGCAACACGAGCATGATGTCGACCATCGGGGTTACGTTGATTTCTGATTGAACGCCGCGCCCGCCGCCGCCTGTCATTCCCATAAACTTCACCTCCAGCACTCTGTAATGAGTGTGCCTAACGTTGGACAGCGGCAGTCGATGTTTTGTTCCACGCTACTGCGAGAGTATCTGGTGTGCAAATAGCGAGCACGCGTTCGTGATCGTTCGCGACGAGCTTTGCCTCAAAAGTCGGCAATCCCACCAACGGCAGTTGGTGGTACTTTAACTCCAACCTACGAGTTCGTTTGCATCCCCTATCAATCCCACCAACGGCAGTTGGTGGATGTTTCACTTACTGGCTGAAACAAGGCTGGATCTGAATAATCCACCAACTGCCGTTGGTGGGATTCGCAGAGACCGGCTGGCCTGTCAGTAGGTCGCATTTGAAACATCCACCAACTGCCGTTGGTGGGATTTCCGACTTTTGATCGTTTGCGACGTGCAGCACGTGCAGTTGGCCCGTCACTACAACAAAGAGTTTTGTCACTTGCTGATTAACTCGACAACGATCTCGCCTTGTTTACAGGTCTGGCGTGTGCCATGCGCGAGCACACGAGCTTGCTGGCGGCGGTCAGGACCGGAAACATCTCGCTGGGAGTAGTTCCCGGCGGCTGCGATAAGAGATCCTCAGAGTTCGGCATCGTCGTGTTACGCCCTCACCGATTTTTTGCCCTATCATACCCCAGGAATTCTTTGGTGCTGTGGAAGGAGCAGAAATGAACATAGGGATCATCGGGGCGGGAAACATAGGTAGCAATCTAACGCGGCGTTTCAGTGAGCTCGGGCATAACGTTTACGTGGCTAACTCACGCGGACCGGAAAGTCTTGCCGATCTGGCTGCGGAGACAGGTGCGACGCCCGTCTCTGTCCGTGAGGCCGCACAACGCGGCGACGTTGTAATCGTAACGATTCCGGAGAAGAACATTTCGGACCTGCCGCGCGATTTGTTCGCAGGCGTGTCTGACAGCGTAGTGGTCGTGGACACCGGCAACTACTATCCGCAACAGCGCGACGGCCGTATCGCTGGAATCGAAGAAGGAATGACTGAGAGCCGCTGGGTCTCTCAGCAACTCGGGCGGCCGGTCGTAAAAGCGTTCAATAACATCTACGCCGCGCATCTTTTGACGGCCGGCAAACCCGCCGGAACTCCAGGCCGCATCGCGCTGCCGGTGGCCGGCGATGACGATCGCGCCAAGGCTGTCGTGATACAGCTACTTGATGAGCTCGGGTTTGACGGCGTCGATACAGGCGGGCTTGACGAGTCATGGCGGCAGCAACCGGGCACTCCCGTGTATGGTACCGATTTCGATGCGGAAGGAGTTCGCCGCGCTCTGGCAAATGCGGACCAGGAACGCAAGCCTGAATGGCGAGCGAAATCCGGCAAAGCCGGCGCGGGCGAGTAACCAGTCGTGAAATTGTACCTGCTTCGTCACGGGCAAACTGCGCTGAGCCGCGCGGATGTTTTTTGCGGGTCTGGCCTGGATCCGGAATTGACTTTCGAAGGTTTGGAGATGGCCCAGGCTTTCGCGAATGCTTACCGTGAAACGGCCTGGCGCGCCATTTATTGCAGTAGTTTGCGTCGGACAATTTCCACCGCCGAGCCTCTTTGCCGTGCGTTGGGGTTGGACCTGCAAGTACGTGCTGAGCTGAATGAGATTGCTTACGGCAAGTGGGAGGGACTGACGAAAGAAAAAGTCAATGACGACTATCATGACGACTACGTCAGTTGGCTTGCTGATCCCGCCTGGCATGCGCCGACGGGCGGAGAACCGGCCCACGTTGTTGCTCGGCGCGCCTTAGAGGTGATCGAACAAATCCAGCAGCAGTTTACGGATGGGAATATCCTGATGGTGTCTCATAAAGCAACCATCAGGATCATTCTTTGTAGTTTGCTGGGAATAGATGTTGGCCGTTTTCGTTATCGGCTTGTTTGTCCGGTTGGTTCCGTGAGCGTCGTAGAGTTTACGTCCAATGGTCCTATGTTGCAGAAGCTGGCCGATCGTTCTTACCTGAGCGAGACTCTTCTATCTCTGCCCGGCACCTGACACTCAGGGTTGGGGTTCGGCTTCGGCGACGGTGATGGCCCACCATGGGCCGGCATTTGTGTCTTGCACCGCAGCCCAATACCACGAGGACACGTCTGTCCAACTCTCGCCTCGAGCCGTGAAGATCCTCTCGCGCACACGCAGCCGCTCGTTTCCGCGAGTGGCGATGAAGCTGGACCAGCGCGAACCATCCGCGTCGACGTGCAGCGGCAGCGGTCGTACGCTGAAGCCGATGCCTTCGAAGCAGTCGGCGGCGGGGTGCAATCTGCGCGTCGCTTCCGAGACCCAGCGAATGATCACCTCGCGCTTGCCGTCGGTGAAGCGTCCGATGTGACCGGGAAAGTCTCTGCCAAAGCGCAGCTCACGTTCACTCAATGGCAGAGGCGTCAACGTGTGCCCTTCAAACTGTGCCGGCCAGTCACTAAATGCCTCACGCGGCGTCGCAACCTGCGATGACTCGGATCGCAATGGAAGCACAGGAATCAACGCCGCTAGCGCGCAGATGACTAAATAGACAGCGGTTCGCCCCATAGTTTTTCTCTGCGAATCAAATGAACAGCCGCGACGATCCCAGCCGCGACCAGTGCGAAAGCAACCAGGCCGGTGTAGTCGTGCGCCCATCCCGGCATCGGGAAGATGCCGGCCTCAAGATAGAACAGCGCCACCGCTCGAAAAACATTTCCGGCGATGATCGCGACGAGCGCCGCTATCAAAAGTATCAGCGTCTTAAAAGGACGAAGGCGATACAGGCAAACGAGAGTAAAGGTCAGATATAGACCAACCCACAGCATGCGTACGCCGCTGCAAGGCGCGTCCACCCAGATAAGCTGCCCGGCCCAGTTGAGACATGTCCCTTCCTGAATGACCGCAAAGCCTGCGAGCCTTAGCATCGGCGCCGCGACACTCGCAACCAGCACTCGCAGCGGATAACCCAAATAGAATTGGAGCGAAGGCACCAGCGGAAGCGACAGCCACAACAGACCGAGCACACCGGGATGTAACAGTTTCCCAAAGCGAACGATGCTCACGGTAACTGCGATCGCCGTGACTGCAACTCCCGCTCGCGCGAGCGGCGGAAATACAGGATAAGTAACAACGTAAAGAAGTGTGATGAGGCTCGGTAGTATAAGTGAATGCTGAACGACGTGAGCCGACGACTTCTTCGTGAGCACGAATAACAGAGCCGTCGCCAGCGCAAGAAGGCCCCAGCGTTCGTCTGAAGAGTCGCCGACACGCACGGCATACCATCTCCAGACGGGCCAGAAAGCCACGACTTGCGCTCCGACTAGTAAGAGAGCTCGCTTCATAGCGCGCGACGCAGGAAACGTTGGCGGTAAAGTAGCCATAAGAGAAAAGCGGCCACCACCGCGATCAGCATCACCATCTCCGGTTCAGGAATCGTGGGAACTGTTCCAGCCTCCACCGGCTTCAAACCCGCCGCGGTGTATTGCTCCTTCGTTTCCAACACGACGGCGCCGCTCACAGGCGTCACGAGCTGATATGCGACCGCGAGCTGAGTTGCTTCTTCACCTGCTTTTGCGTCTGCCGAACCCATCAAACGCCTGACCTCTTCGTTGGCCCAGATCCTGGCGAGGTGTGCGGAAGTCTCTCTGGCATTCGAGGAGTTTGGAAGTTGTTCAAGCTTGGTGTTCGACCTGACGAATTCGAATGTCTTCACGCGGCCGCTTAGCTGCGCGAAGAGTTTCTCGATGTCAGATTGCAGAGAACCCATCCGAGGTATTGACTCGACTGCGAGAACTCCGTCGAGCTTCTCTTCGACTCGGTCAGGACCATTCGCCGTCTGCAAGGCGTAAAGAATCGGACCGTCGGGACGTCGCTCCCAACGTTGCCTGAGCTCCTCGACAGGCCGCATTTGAACCATTTGTGGACCGTGGATCCAAACAATCGCGCCATTGCTCGGGCTCTCGGCAGCCAGATCCCACGCTCGGTTCAGCGCGGGCACGTTATCGGCGCCGCCCGCGAATGTCACTCTTTCCAGTTCACTTGCGAGATCCCACGGACTTCCCTTGATCGCTTTCTGGCTCGCGCCTTCTTCGTACACACCGTTACCGTCAGCAAGCAACAGCGTTGTTTCACCGTCGTTCGGCAGCGCTCTCAAAGCAGCACGGATCTCTCCTGCGAATTCTTTCATTGCTTGCGAAGTGTCTACGACTAAAACCACTTGCGATCGCGCACTCTGCTTCTCGCGAATGAACTGCTGAACGATCTCGCCCTTGCCTTTGGTTTCGTTGCGTGTCCAGGCCTGTGTTATGCCGTTCGTCCTGAACAGTCGAAGTGTAGATTTCGGATCCATAAGTTCGCGGTCTACCAACGCGCCGCGTACGGCGTGAAGGTTCGCCGACGGTCGCTCCGTCTGAAGGATCTTGCTGTCTGACTGAAGCGGAGTTTTCGACTCTATCCAAACGGCGTGTGTGAGGTTGTCGGGAATGCGAAAGTTGCGACCGCTGAAGTGAGGCAGCAGTAGACGTTCATGACCTTCAGCTTCCAGTAGAAGTGGCGCGGTAATGCCGATCCGCACCTTCATTTCGCCGCCATCCGCGGGAACTGGAAAACACTGTACGAGAACGCGATCGCGCCCCGCAGTTGTAACGAGCACGGGATCGCGTCGCCGAGAGACCACTTGCTGGTAAGCCTGTCGAGTCTGATCTCTGCCTCCGAAAGCTGCCTCGCGCTCCTCACCATTGATCCAGAGTGTCAGACGCGACACAAAGCCGCCGGGCGGCAGCTGAATCTCCGAGCGCGCTTCCCGCTGAAAGACCGAATCGTTTTTGAAGTTGAGCGTCCATTCGATGTAACTGAGTCCTGCGTCGGCGTCCGTGGAGCCGTCGATGCGGGAGCTCGAGAGTGACAGTCCTTTCAATTTGCCGGCGATGGTCGTTCCGCCCTGGTCCGGATCAAAGTCGATGAGGTCTTGTGTGATCCATCGGCCGCCGGACCTCCTTGGCGGCGTGCGAGTATTGAAAGTTTCGCCGGTCAGGCGGTAATAGACTTCGCGGGCCTCATCAGCCGTAACCGGATCAGGTAGTGAAAAGAGAAAGCCGACCATCTCCGTAGCCTCTCCGGTCCATCCATAACATTCTTGCAGTAGATAGTTTTGGTTTCCGACGATACGTAACCAGCGCAGGCCTTTCGCCCTGCGCTCCGCGGAGTCTGACGTCGCCATTTGCAACGCGACGCGTGTCAACGTCACGGGAAGTTGGATCAGCGTCATGGCGACCAGAGTGAGAGCGCATGCCGTCAGAAGTCCGCGCGGTTTCAGAGTAAAGCTTCGTTCCGGCACGATTCGCCGCAGTTGCCTGCGGAGAATGAGCCCGGAAATGAGCGAAGTCATTGGCGCGAGCGGCAAGAGACCGAGACCGGCGAAAATGATGGCAATGAATGCCATCGGCATCAGAGGGATATAGACGATGGTGTAGAAGATCGAGATAGCGATGGCGACGGCGTTGGTAAAGCCGAGCAGTTTGCCGCGTTCGGTTTCACCCTTCGCCACGGCCCACCAGACTTGCAGGTTCGCGACCGGCACGACAATGACCAGCAAAAGGTGCCACACCGTGGGAATCGGGTCGAAAAACTGGGCGGCGCAGATGTGACTTATAGCCTCGACGGCGATGGAAATGGCGGGCAGGATGACCCCGCCAAAGAGCGCAAATACGTGCCAAAGCGCGCTCCATCGGGTTCTCTTCAACTCTTGCATCTTTTCCGTCTCTTCCATCTTTTATCTCCTTCCTGACGTTCGGAAAGCAGCGGTACTTTACTACGCAGAGTACTTGCCGGCAATAGTTAAGTGGGCCGCAGACTATCACGCCGAGCGTAGCTTTGCACGCTTTGCGGGCCAGGATGTTCCGTCATATAAGTTTCCGTTTTTATTTATACGGCGACGCAGCTAAGCTTGTGACCCGCATTCCCACGTGCAAAAGGAGAGCTACCTTGTCCAAAGCATGCGCCTTCATCATCCTGCTGATCGCCTCGGTCGCGACGTTCGCCCAGGCGGAACGAACCACGCCTGCTACAGAGCAGGAATTAGCACAAATAACTGAGCGTGGCAGAAAGCTCGCGGAATATGACGTCGCAGCCTGGCATGGAAGTGACGCCGTCATGGCGCTACAGCCGGCGGAAGGCAGCGTCGTTCAATACATCGCAAAACAAACGGGCGATGGTTGGACCGTCGCATTCGGACGCTTGAACGAAGCACGTGACAAGTTTCTCATCAGTTACGAAGCAATTCAGGGATCCACGCCGAAAGAGTTCAAGGGAGTGAGATTGGATCCAGTCAAAGAAGACGCCGGATTCTTTCTGTTTGCTTCCAGGGCCATCCAAACGGCGTTGGCCGATTTCAAAGGTGAGGCCCGACCATACAACGTTGCGGTGTTGCCTGCGCCCACGAATCAGCTTTATGTCTACGTCCTGCCGGCACAAACGCAGAACGGAGTCTTTCCTCTTGGTGGTGATGCGCGGTATCTGATTTCCGGAGATGGACTGAAGCTGGTCGAGAAGCGTCAGATGCACAAAGCCATCATCGAGTTCTCGATGCAGGAAAACACTGAAGCGGGCTTTCATACTGCGGTGCTGGATCAAATTCCCGAGGACACCGATGTCTTCCACGTCTTGTCGCGGAAACCTTCGGTGCCTCAATGGATTGGCACCAAACTTTTCGTCTATCGCGTAGAAACCGACGGAAAGATTCGCTACCTCATGACGATGGATGCGTTCCGGAAGCTCAACCCGCCTGTGAAAAAATGAAGAGATCCAGGGTTAGTGACCTACTTTGGAAATCTTCTCTGCGTATCTCCGCGATGCTCTGTGTCTCTGCGGTAAGTATGGAGTAAAAAAGCAATAACCGCAGAGTCGCAGAGGACCGCAGAGAACGCCGAGTGGAAATTAGTACATCACTACCAGTTCCAGAGTCTGGTTCAGGAAGAGCCCGCAAAAAGACGAATGGGAAATGGAAGAGAGAAGCCTCGTCGTTCCCAGGATTTGGAATCAACCGCGGAGTAGCGCTGTGGCGCACCAGAGCAGTGGCGCCTGTCCATGCAAATCGCCGACTCGGCGTTCGCGATCGAGATAGTATTGCACCGTGAAGCCCTTGTTTGTGCCGACACACACGTCCTTCACGTTCGCGTCCTGATCCAACTGCTTAACCAGCCCGAGCCACGCCTTTCGTGCAGCCGGTCCGTAGGCTTTCGCATCGAGCCATCCATTCTTCACACCGGTAATCATCGAGAACGTAAACATTCCCGTGCTCGACGTTTCAGCCCACGACTCCGGATGATCGATCAGTTGCCGCCACAAACCATCCTCTCCCTGATGCGCCAACAGAGCGGACATCATTTTCCGATACCCTTCCACGATCCGCGCGCGCTTCGGATGCTTCTTCGGCAGCGAGCGAAGCAGTTCCGCCATCCCCGCCGCGACCCAGCCAACACCACGCCCCCAGAAAAACTTCGAATCCGGCGCGTGATAAATCAGCCCGTTCGGTTGTTGCAGCTTATCGAGATACGCGGCCATCGTAAACGCCGCGCGATCGATGTATTTGCTGTCGCGCGTCGCTCGATAAGCCTGCACCTGAACAGCCGTAATCATGAACATGTCGTCAATCCAGTAACGCGCTTCCGTCGTGATGCCGTCGGGCGTCGTCGTGGCCCACTGCTGGTCCACCAGGTCCCGCGCCACGTCGAGATACTTCTTCTCTCCCGTCAGCAGATAAAGTTGAAACGGAACGACTCCGAACACGCGGTAATCAACGTGCGCCTGCGGCGAGATGTGTTTTCGGCCTTCGTCAGTCCACAACGTGTCGAACTTCTGAACGAGCTGACTTTGCAGCTGCTTGTTTTTCGTCAGCTCGGCGACAGTGAGCGCGCCGTAGCCGGCACACACCTCCGGATAGATCACGAACTGCCGCTTACCCTGCTGGTACTCAAACTGCCGCGCGAGGTAGTTCTGCGCCACCCGCGTGCCGACTTCACGCGGCGACGCGCCGGCAGGCCACTTTTTGAAATAACCGGATTGAGCGTTGACAACGGTCGCCGCTACTAGCACCAGCAGAGCGGCAAACGACAGGGAAGCCGGAGTTTGGGGCTGATTTCGCATGATTGTTCTTTGTAGAGGCTCTCAGGAAATAAGTCAATCGGTTAACTCCTAGAAATTTTACCGATTCTGTTATTTTTACTGCTTGCAAAAAACAGCCGCCTACAGTAAGAAGGAGTACTCAAACATGGCAGAAAGCGCTCCGAAAACTCCTCGGATCAAGGACGTCGCGCGGGAAGCTGGAGTCTCCACGGCGACGGTCTCGCACGTCATAAACAAGACCAAATACGTGACCGATCGCACCCGCGCCAGCGTTTTGAAGGCCATCGAGGAGTGCAACTACTACCCAAACGCCCAGGCGCGCTCCCTCGCTTCCGGACGCACCGACATGATCGGGCTGTTGGTTTCGGACATTGCCAACCCCTTTTTCCCCGACCTCGTGAAGAGTATCGAGAGCGCCGCCTTCGAACGCGGCTATAACACGATCCTTCTCAACACAAACTACGACGCGACACGCGCGGCTGATTACGTTCGGCGTCTGATCGGCCTCAAGGTCGCAGGCGTGGCGCTGATGACGGCCGAACTCGATCCCGCGTTGATTCAGGAGCTGATTCGAAAAAACATCTCCGTCGTCAGTCAGAACTTCGGCAGAGTCAACGAACACATGAGCAACGTCGTGATCGACTACGCGGCGGGAGTTGAGGAAGCCGTACATCACCTGGCGTCACTCGGACACACGCACATCGTCCACGTCGCCGGTCCAAGCAGACTCAACGCCACCAACGTTCGACGCGACGCGTTTCTCGATTCGATCGCCCGCCACGTTCCGAATGCGAAGACAGCCGTTTACGAAGGAGACTTCAAGTTCGAGGGCGGCCGGCGAGCAGCACTCGAGATCCTGGCCCAGGACCAGTTGCCGACAGCGATCGTCACCGCCAACGACATGATGGCCTTCGGCGTGATGAAGGAACTCTACAAAGCCGGTCTGACGATTCCGGGAGACATTTCCCTCGTTGGTTTCGACGACATCGCCTTCGCCGAGTTGACTGAGCCGCCGTTGACAACCGTTTGCCTGTCGCGCATGGAATTGGGTCAAAGGACCGTCGAGGCGTTGGTGAACAATATCGAGAACCCACGCGAAGAGGGCAAGGAAGTTCACATACCGACTTACCTGATTGAGCGCGGCTCGACCGCGCCGCCGCGCTCGAAGTAAGCAGCGCGTATTTCTTATAGCTCGCAAGTTAAACGCTTTCCTGAAACGAATGAGTAAGGAACAAGCACAAGCAGAACGTTTTCAAAACGTCAAATACCTCTGGCAGGACGAGGTCGCCGATAAACTGACGGGCCTGGACCGACTGGTCTATCGCTCGAACAAACTCGGCGAGGACCTCCCGCTAACCAACACCGGCGGCGGTAACACCTCTTCCAAGTTGATGGAACCCGATCCGCTCACGCGTGAAAGCGTCGAGGTGTTGTGGGTCAAAGGTTCAGGCGGAGACCTGCGCACTGCGAAACGCGACGGGTTCGCGTCGCTCTACCTCGACAAGGTTCGCGCGATGAAGTCGCTCTATCTCGACGATCCGCAGCGTGGGCCAAAGACCGCGATAGAAGACGCTATGTATCCGATGTACAGTCATTGCGTCTTCAATCTCAACCCGCGAGCCTGCTCGATTGATACGCCGCTGCACACGCTCGTTCCTTACAAGCACGTCGATCATCTGCATCCGAACGCGGTGATCGCCGTCGCGGCGTCGGTAAACCAGGAACAGTTATGCAGGGAGATCTTCGGCGACGAGGTTATCTACGTGCCGTGGCAGCGGCCGGGTTTCGACATCGGACTGCAAATAGAGCAACTCATCAAAGAGAACCCTCAGGCAAAAGGCGTGTTGCTGGGCCATCACGGCATGAGCTCGTGGAGCGACGACGACAAGACGTGCTACGAGACGGCGCTGGAGATCATCGATCGCGCCGCTCGTTTCATCGAAGCGCGGGACAAAGGTGACATGACGTTCGGCGGCGCGCGCTACGAGTTGCTCGCTGAAGAGAAGCGCCGGCAATTGCTTGCGGAGATCATTCCGTGGTTGCGCGGACAGCTCTCCGTCGACAAGCGTGTCGTCGGAACCGTGCAGGACGATCCGAAGATGCTTCGGTTTGTTAACAGCGTCGATGGACCGCGGCTCGCCGGTCTTGGCACTTCGTGTCCCGATCATTTCCTGCGCACGAAGATCAAACCGCTCTTCGTCGAGTGGAACCCGCACGCGGATACGATTGAAGACTTGAAAGCCTCTATCTCCGCCGGACTGGCCCAGTATCGTGTCGATTACCAGGCATACTACGAACGTTGCAGGCGCCCGAGTTCTCCCGCGATGCGAGATCCGAATCCGACGGTGGTCCTGATTCCGGGTCTCGGCATGATCGCGTGGGGCAAGAACAAGAGCGAGTCTCGCGTCACGGCGGAGTTCTACAACTGCGCGATCGAAGTGATGCGCGGTGCGGAAGCGATCGATCGCTACGAAGCGATGGACGAGCAGGAGGCTTTCGACATCGAGTACTGGGACCTCGAGGAAGCAAAGCTCCGACGCTTGCCGCCGGAAAAGGAGTTGGACCGTCAGGTCGTCGTGGTGATCGGCGCCGGCGCGGGAATCGGCAAAGCGACGGCACATCGCGTCGTGAGAGAAGGCGCGCACGTCGTGTGCGTGGACCTCGACGAAGCGACTGCGCAAAACACCGCGGCGGAGATCATCGCGCAATACGGCCCGGGCATCGGAGTTGCCGGAACCGGCCTGAGCAACTGTGGGCCGGCTGTGGCGTTGGGTTGTGACATCACGAATCGGAACAGCGTTCAGGAGATGTTCGCGAATGCGATCCTCGCTTACGGAGGCATCGACGCCGTAGTCGTGACGGCCGGCATCTTCGCGCCGCCTGACAAGAACGGGCACGTCGAAGATCGCCATTGGACGCGCACTTTCGAGATCAACGTCATCGGCGCGTATATCGTCGCGGACGAAGCGAACAAGATTTTCAAACAGCAGAACCTGCCCGCGAACATCGTCCTGACGACAAGCGCCAACGCAGTCGTAGCTAAAAAAGGAAGCCTCGCCTACGACGCGAGCAAAGCGGCGGCGAATCATCTGGTCCGTGAGCTGGCAATCGAGATGTCGCCGCTGGTGCGCGTGAATGCGGTCGCGCCGGCGACGGTGATCAAGGGAAGCACGATGTTTCCCCGCGATCGCGTCATGGCTTCGCTTACAAAATACGGACTGCCGTTCAGCGATAACGATTCCGACGAAGACTTGAGCGACAAGCTTGCTGCTTTCTACGCTCGGCGCTCCCTTACGCAAAGCCCGATCGAACCCGAAGACCAGGCCGAAGCGATCTTTCTCCTGATTTCCAAACGCCTGGCGAAAACAACGGGCCATGTTTTGCCCGTTGACGGTGGTTTGCAGGATGGATTTATGAGGTAAGCAGGACCAACATGCAGAACAAATTTGAAATCGACGATGGCTTCATCGCCGAGCAGAACAAAAGCCTCGAATCATGGATCCATGAAGATTA
The DNA here is from genome assembly GCA_036279935.1 of Pyrinomonadaceae bacterium. Taxonomy (GTDB): domain Bacteria; phylum Acidobacteriota; class Blastocatellia; order Pyrinomonadales; family Pyrinomonadaceae; genus PSRF01. Next base: position 26,954 of record DASURS010000190.1, on the reverse strand, counting down.
CGAGCACCTCGCGAAGGTGCTGCGGCGCAGGCAGATCGACATCGAAGACCTCGCCGGCAAGGCGCAGTCGTTCCGGGTGGCGATTCCATCGTGGGGGCTCGGCACGGGCGGCACGCGTTTCGCGCGCTTTCCCGGCGTCGGCGAGCCGCGCGACATTTACGAGAAGCTGGAAGACTGCGCCACCCTCCTCAAACTCACGCGGTCGACGCCCGGAGTGTCGCTTCACATTCCGTGGGACCAGCCTGAAAACGTCAACGACCTGTTCCGGTTTGCGCGCGATCACGACCTCTACTTCGAGGCGATGAACTCAAACACCTTCCAGGACCACGCTGACCAGAAACTGTCGTACAAGTTTGGCAGCCTGGCCCACTCTGATCCCGGAGTACGTCGTCAGGCCATCGAACACAACATCGAATGCATCGAGCTGGGCCGGCAACTCGGCTCCAGGGCACACACGGTTTGGATCGGCGACGGCGGAAACTTCCCCGGACAACAACACTTTCGCAAGACGCTCGAGAATTATCTCGAGAGCATGCGCGAGATCTACAAAGCCGTGCCCGACGACTGGCGGCTCTTCATCGAGCACAAGTTTTACGAGCCCGCTTTTTATTCAACCGTCATCAACGACTGGGGAACGAGTTATTACTGTGCCCGCGAGTTGGGCCCGAAAGCCGCCTGCCTCGTCGACCTGGGCCATCACGCGCCGAACGTCAACATCGAGATGATCGTCGCCCGCCTGATCCAGTTTGGGAAACTCGGCGGCTTTCATTTCAACGACAGCAAGTACGGCGACGACGATCTCGACGCCGGATCGATAAAGCCTTTTCAACTGTTTCTGATCTTCAACGAACTGGTCGACGCCGAACAGAGCCACGTTCCCGCTTTCGATCCTTCGTACATGCTCGACCAGTCGCATAACGTGACGGATCCGATCGAGTCGCTGGCGACGAGCGCTATCGAAGTCACTCGCGCGTACATTCAGGCCCAGCTTGTCGACAGAGTCGCGCTGGCGGAAGCGCAGGACAATTGCGACGCTCTGCTCGCGCTCGCGACGCTCAAACAAGCATTCCACACTGACGTTTCGCCGATTCTTGCAGTGGCGCGACAACGCTCCGGCGGCGCGCTCGATCCGATCGCAACTTATCGCGCCAGCGGCTACAGGCGCGCCAAAGCCGAGGAACGCCCGACGAAGATCGAGGCGACCGTCGGAATCGTTTGATGGATGATGCGCTTTTCATCGCAGTCGATCTCGGAGCCGGCAGCGGGCGCGTGTTTCTATGCGCGCTTGGACCAGAAGATTTACTGCTCGAAGAAGTAAGGCGGTTTTATTACCCGCCGCGCCAGTGTGCCGGTTACCTGCGATGGGATTTCGCGGCCATTCTAAGCGAGGTCAAAACGGGTCTTTGTACTGCCGGCAAGCGAGCGCGCGAACTGGGCCGGCGCGTTGCAAGTGTTGGGGTAGCAAGTTGGGGAGTTGATTACGGGTTCGTCGACGCCACTGGACGACTCCTCGAAGACCCGATCTGCTATCGCGACTCGCGCACGCAGAGCGTGATGGACCAGGTCTTGGCGCGCGTTCCGAAGCAGGAATTGTTTGACCGCACCGGCGTGCAGTTCATGCCGTTCAATACTTTGTTTCAGTTGTTTGCGGACGCGCGCGACGAGCGTCTGCCGCGCGAAGCGGACAAGCTGCTGCTGGTTCCGGATCTCGTCAATCTTTCGCTGACCGGTCGCGCCGTCAGCGAATACACGAACGCCACTACGACGCAAATGATCAACTCCGCGAACCGAACCTGGGACACTGAGCTACTCGACCGGCTCGATCTGCCGGTGAAGTTGATGCCGGAAGTGATCTCCGCGGGTGACGTCGTTGGACCACTGCGGCCCGAGTTTGGTCTCGACGATGTACAGGTCGTCGCGCCGGCGACACACGACACCGGCAGCGCGGTTGTGGGAACGCCGCTGGAAGAAGGTTGGGCATTTATTTCATCGGGTACGTGGTCGCTGGTCGGCGTCGAGCGAGATAGTGTTCTGATCGACTCGCGTGTCTTTGCGCACAACTTCACCAACGAGGGTGGCGCGTTTGGCACCGTTCGATTTCTGAAGAACGTGATGGGTCTTTGGGTACTTGAATGCTGTCGCAACGAATGGCGCGAGCGCGCAGTTGTGTGCGACTACGAAAAACTGCTGGCCGGACTGCGTGAGATCGACGGCTACCCGGCACTGATTTTTCCCGACGACGCTCGGTTCTTCAAACCTGCAAGCATGCTTGTTGCATTAGCGGAACAACTATCCGAGACCAATCAGCGGATGCCGGACGATCCGGTAACCATGACGAAAGTGATTCTCGACTCGCTCGCGTTTCGTTACGCGTCGGTCGTCCGAACGATCGAATCGTTAACGGGTCAAAGAATACGCGGCGTGCAAATTGTTGGCGGCGGCAGTCGTAACGACTATCTCAACCAGATGACGGCAAATGCTACTAACCTGCCTGTGACCGCTGGACCTGTGGAGGCGACGGTCATCGGGAACATCCTGGTTCAGGCGATCGCCGCCGGACGCTTCTCGTCGCTGGCGGAAGGGCGGCGATACGTCGCGAGCGAAGTAAAGGCAAGGAAGTTTACGCCATGCGTGTCCGGCGCGCTGACGGCGGCAATGGATCGATACGATCAGATTGAACAGCGGTACGTGAACTGAGTTGTCACAATCTCTCCTGTTAAGCGCGTCCGAGATCAACAAGGCCTTCGCCGGCGTGCAGGCTTTGCGGTCGGCTTCGTTCGAACTGCGCGCGGGCGAGATTCACGCGCTCGTCGGTGAGAACGGCGCGGGCAAATCGACGCTGATCAAGATCATCACCGGCGCAGTCGCGGCTGACAGCGGACTACTCGAATTGAACGGGCAATCGCTCGCGCACAACTCGCCGCGCAAGGCGAAGTCACTCGGAATCTCGGCGATCTATCAACAGCCCGCGCTGTTTCCGGAGCTCAGTGTCTCCGAAAATATTGCGCTCGGAACGGAGAAAACCGGGCTGACAGCACGCGTCGACTGGAAGCGTCGCCGGCGACGCGCGCAGGAATTACTGGCGCGAATCGGAGCGCAGATCGATCCGGAAGTCGACGCCGGCGATCTAACGATGCCGCAACAGCAGTTGGTTGAAATCGCGCGGTCGCTTGGCTCCGACGCGACGGTGTTGATACTCGACGAACCGACCGCGTCGCTTTCCGAAGAAGACTCGCAGAACCTGTTTCGCGTGTTACGGCAGTTGCGTGAGGACGGCGTCGGCATCATCTACATTTCGCACCGGCTGGAAGAGTTGGCGCTGATCGCGGATCGCGTGACTGTTCTGCGAGACGGCCGGACCATCGCGACGCGAGCAATGGCGGAAACGAGTCGACAGGAGTTGATCGCACTGATGGTTGGTCGCGAGCTGTCCACTGTCTTTCCGAAACACGCCGTCGAGCTGGGCGAAGTCGTTTTGGAGCTTCGCAACTGCGGGTGCAGTCAGACGGGAATAACTAACGTGAGCTTCGCCGTGCGTGCCGGCGAGATCGTCGGAGTCGCGGGGCTCGTCGGCGCCGGACGGACCGAACTTGCGCGAACAGTTTTTGGACTGACGCCGGCGGATGAAGGCGAGATCCTGTTGCACGGCAAACACGTGGACCTGCAAAGCCCGTCCGATGCTGTTGCGTGTGGCATTGCGTATTTGCCGGAGGACAGACGGCGGCACGGCATCATCCCTGATATGCCGGTCTGCGCGAACGTCACACTCGCATCGCTCGAGGCGCTCACGCGTCGCGGCTCGTTCAATTTCGCCGGCGAAAAAGAGATCGCAGTTGAGTACACGCGGAGATTAGGGATCAAGACGCCGTCGATCTTCGCGCCTGCTGAAGTGCTCTCAGGCGGAAACCAGCAGAAGGTCGCGTTGAGCCGCTGGCTCGCCACCAAGCCATCGGTGCTGATCCTCGACGAACCAACGCAGGGTGTTGACGTCGGCGCGAAGGCTGAGATCCACGCGCTGATGACAGAGCTCGCCGCACAGGGATTAGCAGTCGTGATGATCTCGTCGGAGCTACCGGAAATACTCGGCATGAGCGATCGCATCGTCGTGATGCACTCAGGCCGAGTCGTGAAGATCGTCGAACGCAGCGAGGCCACTCAGCAGAACATCCTGGAGTGGGCCGTGGGCCACGCAGCATAGCGCAGAACTGCAACGAAAGCGGTCTCCCGCAAAGGCGCAAAGGCGCAAAGGCAAAGGCGCGAAGGCGCAAAGGCGCAAAGAAGAATATGGGACCACAACTTACTTTCACTTGGTGTCAGGTCACCTTGCTCGCTTGTGCAAGACTTCCTTTGCGCCTTTGCGCCTTTGCGGGAGATCTTCCGAATTAAATGAAACTCAGTCGCTACAAACGAGAGCTCTCGACGTTAATGGCGTACGTCGCGCTGCTCGTCGTCGTCGGCATTGTGGCGCCCGCGTTTTTCGGCGGTTCAAACCTGCGTGACCTCGCGTTGAATAACGCGCCGATCCTGATCGTAGCCACCGGGATGACAATGGTGATTCTCGTCGGTGAGATCGACATCTCAGTGGGCTCGCAGTTTGCGGTGTGTACAGTCGTTGCCGGCGTGTTGGCGAAGACGGGCGTGCCCGTTCCTGTGTTGCTCGCAGGCGTGGTGTTGGCCGGGGCAGCGATGGGCGCGGTGAACGGCGCGTTGATCGGGTGGCTGCGGCTTCCTTCGATCATCGTCACTCTCGCGATGCTGGTTGCGTGGCGCGATGCACTGCGTTGGCTGACTGCCGGCGCGTGGGTGCAGGACCTGCCGCCGAATTTCCAATGGTTCGGGCTCGGACAAACGTGGGGGCAGTGGCTGATCGTCGTCGTCGCCCTTGCGCTGCTTGTGGCTATCGGCTGGATCCTGCGCAACGTCGGCGTCGGTCGCGCCGTCTACGCCGTTGGGTCCGACTCCGAAGCTGCGAGGCTCGCCGGTATCGAACCGAAAAAGATCGTGTTCGGCGTTTTCGTTTTGATGGGCGCACTGGTTGGGCTCGCGGCGTTGCTCAACGCGGTGCGATTTTCAATCGTGCCGAGCAATTCGGGGATCGGTTTAGAGCTCAAAGCCATCGCGGCGGTTGTCGTTGGTGGAACAGCCATCACGGGCGGACGTGGTCATCTGTTCGGCACGCTGATAGGCGTGGCGTTGCTCGGCACGATCGGGACGGCACTAACGTTCGTAGGCATAAATCCGTTTTGGGAGAAGGCGATTCAGGGAGCAATCATTCTCGTTGCGTTGATATCTGACGTTGCACTGGCCCGGCTCGAGCGACATGGCCGTATCAACTTTACCCGCTCAAATGCTTAGAACAGAACCTGACTGGCGCGAACGCTTGTTTCCGAATAACGAGTGGGCGCTGGTCCTGGTGCTGCTGGCGGAGTGCGTCGTCTTCAGCCTGACCGGAAACAACTTTCTTACGGCGACGAATGCCTTCGAAGTTACGCGCTTAAGTGTCGAGATCGGATTGCTCGCGCTCGTGCTCACGCCCGTCATCATCTCCGGCGGAATCGATTTATCCGTCGGTTCGATGATGGGTTTGGCGGCCGTGGTGATGGGCGGTTTGTGGCGCGACGCGGAAATGCCGATAGCCCTTGCGGCTGCGGTCGCAGTGGTTGTCGGAGCGCTCGGCGGAATGCTGAACGCCTTCATGATCGCGCGGCTGAAGTTTCCACCACTGATCGTCACGCTCGGCACGTTCTCGCTCTTTCGCGGAATCGCCGAGGGACTGACCGGCGGAATTGAGAACTATTCCGGGTTTTCGAACGGATTTTTGTTTCTGGGCCAGGGGTATTTGTTCGGCGTCGTTCCCACGCAGCTTGTTGTTCTGGTAGTTGCGATCGCGGCGTTTGCGTGGATGCTGCAGCGCGCGACTTTCGGCCGCGCGCTTTACGCGATCGGCCATTCGGCGGAGGGCGCGCGTTACGCGGGGATCAGAGTCGAACGGCACGTGGCGATCATCTACGTGCTGTCGGGAATTGCCGCCAGCATCGCGGCGATCATTTACGTGGCCCATCTGGGCCAGGCGAAAGCAGATGCCGGCACAGGTTACGAACTGATGGCGATCACTGCGGTCGTTCTTGGCGGCGCATCCATTTTCGGTGGACGTGGAACGATCCTTGGGACTGTGCTCGGACTGTTCGCGATCGTGATCCTGCAAAACGGCCTGCGGCTCAGCGCCCAGCCTTCCGAACTGGCTGGGATTCTCATGGGAGTCCTGTTAGTGGGAACGATCCTGCTGGACAGGCTGTCGAAACGCAGCCGGGCGAACACAGTCGGAGTGCCAGTAGCAGAACCCAGTTTAGAGGAGGACGAAGTGAGAAACTCTCAAGTCGCGGTCTTGAGCGGCGTGATCCTGGCCGCAGCACTGATCGTTGCCGGTTCCAACTGGCTGCTGGTCCGGTCGCTGCGAAACACGTCGACCACACCCGCCGGCGGCACGCGCAATTCAACCTCCACTCCCGACGGCCGCAAGATGGTGATCGCGATGATGCCGAAGGCGAAGGGCGATCCTTATTTCATCAGTTGCAAACTGGGAGCGGAAGAAGCGGCAAAAGAGCTGGGTGTCGAGTTGTTGTGGGATGGGCCAACCGATCTCGATCCGGCAAAACAGAACGAGGTGGTTGAAGCGTGGATCACTCGCGGCGTTGATGCCATCGCCGTGAGCGTCGAAAACAAGGAAGGCATCTCGACAGTTTTGCGCAAGGCGCGCGAGCGAGGAATCAAAGTCGTTACGTGGGACGCAGACGCGGAGAAAGACGCGCGCGATTTCCTCATCAACCAGGCAACGCCGCAGGGCATCGGTTACACACTCACCGACGAGGCCGCGCGGATTCTGAACGGCAAAGGTGAGTTTGCGATCGTGACTGCGTCGTTGAGCGCCGCGAACCAAAACGAGTGGATCAAGTACATCAAAGAGCGCATGGCCCAGAAGTATCCGGATCTCAAACTGGTGGCAACTCAGCCGAGCGAAGGCGACCGTGACCGCGCGTTTTCCGAAACGCAGACGCTGCTGAAGGTCTATCCGAACGTGAAGTTGATCATGGCGATCGCTGCGCCGGCTGTTCCCGGCGCTGCCGAAGCCGTCAAGCAATCGGGTCGCACCGACGTCAAAGTCACCGGGCTTTCACTGCCAAACATGTGCAAGCCGTATATCAAGGCCGGCGTCGCCGACAGCATTGTGCTCTGGAACACCGGCGACCTGGGTTACCTCACCGTTTACGCCGCGAACGCCTTGACGAAAGGCGAGATGAAACGCGGCGACAACAAGATCATGGCCGGACGGTTGGGCCAGATTGAAGTGGTTGACGACGAAGTGCGGCTGGGCCAGCCCTTCATCTTCAACAAAGAAAATATCGATCGCTTTAACTTCTGAGTCGCCCATGATCAACCGCAGAAACTTCTTAGCAACGATGCTCGCGGCCGGCTCGGTGAGCTTGCTCGCTCCTCGTACGAGTCGCGCCGCCGAATCGAGCATCGAGGTCCTCATCAACGAGCCGATCGGCAAGATCCTCCCCGACCTTTACAGCCACTTCATCGAACACCTCGGCGGCGTGATTTACGACGGAGTTTGGGTCGGAGAGAAGTCGAAGGTGCCGAACATCGGCGGTATCCGGCGAGATCTCGTCGAGCATCTGAAGAGGATAAAACCGGGCGCCATTCGCTGGCCGGGCGGCTGCTTTGCCGATCAGTACGACTGGCGCGACGGCATTGGCCCACGCGACAAGCGTCCGCGTCGAGTCAACTTCTGGGCCGACACTACTTACAAGATCACGGACTCTTACAAGCAATTAAACAGCGGCCCGCAGAAGTATGAACCGAACTGGTTCGGCACGAACGAGTTCATGCAGTTCTGCCGTCTCACCGGAGCGCAACCTTACTTCGCCGCGAATGTCCGAAGCCTGAGAGTCAAAGACTTCATGGACTGGATCGAATACTGCAACGCGCCCGCCGGTTTGACTACCTTGTCCGATCAGCGCGCGGCTGCCGGAGACAAGGATCCATACAACATCAGCTTCTGGGGTGTCGGCAACGAGAACTGGGGCTGCGGCGGCGACATGACGCCCGAAGAGTACGCGACTGAGTTTCGCAGGTTCACGGCGTGGCTGCCGACGTACGGCGTGAAGTTGAAGTTGATAGGTTCTGGTCCAAACGGCGGCGATCTCGGTTGGACGCGCCGCTTCTTCACCAAGCTGATGGAGAAGGGCCAACGCATGGCCGAGCGGATGTACGGCTGGGCGTTGCACTACTACACCGGAACGACGGGCAAAGGAAACGCGCTCGATTACACGCTCGACGAGTGGTACGACCTGCTCGCTCGCTCCGATCGAATGGAATCTCTCATCACGCAGCACTGGCAGGTGATGGGAGAGTTCGACACTCAACGCCGTGTGAAGCTCATCGTCGACGAGTGGGGCGCGTGGCATCTTCAGGATGCGAGTCTGCCGCCCGGATATTTGTACGGTTATCCGGCAACGTTGCGCGACGCGCTCATCTCCGCCATCAACCTCGACACGTTTCAGCGCCATGCGGACAAAGTCGTGATGGCAAATCCCGCGCAGTTAATCAACACGATTCACTCGCTGTTCCTTGCTTACGAAGACAAGTTCATCGTCACGCCGAACTATCACGTGTTCGAGATGTACATGGGCCATCAGGGCGCGCAGTCGGTAAGGACCGAGTTCATTTCGCCGCGCGTTTCGTTTACGAGGGCCGATAAGCCGGCGGATTTCTGGGGACTGAGCGGTTCCGCTTCGCTGAACGGGAAAGAGTTGACGTTGACGGCGGTGAATCCTGACGCGAAGAACGCGCGCGAGACTGAAATTAACGTGCGTGGCGCGCGCGTGTTGCAGGCACGAGCGCGTGTGCTTTCGGCAGGCGATATTCACGCGCATAACAGCTTCGCGAATCCGCGCGGGCTCGAGCCGCGAGACGATGTAGTCACCGTCGGAACCGGCGGACAGTTGATTTATCGCTTTCAACCTGCGTCCGTCACCCGTTTGCAACTGACGCTTGGGTAAGTTTATGAAAACTATCAGTTTGATCCTGCTCCTGGTTCTCTTTTGCAGCGTTGGTACGTCGCAACAGCAACCTCAAACTGATTCCAACACGCCGCTGCACCGGCTCAAGCCGAACTATCCCGTTCCTTATGGCCTGATCAAAGCAGACGAGATCGCGTCCGTCCTGAATCGTGTTCACGCATACCTGGACCAGGTGACGCCCGCTGCTTTCGTCAATTCGAAAACCGGTGAAGTGCTCACCGACCTCGCGAAGATCGACGAGAACACGACACTCAAACCCGGCGACTTCCGCATCGTGAGCTACGAATGGGGCGTTACTTACGCGGGCATGTTGTTGGCGAGCGAGGCCACGGGCGATCCGCGTTTTCGCGACTACACGGAAGCTCGACTCAAGTTCATTGCCGATGCGGCGCCTTTCTTCTTGCGGACGACAGAAGCGCACGCCGACTGGGGCACGCGTCTGCCGCTGAGAAATCTCCTGGCCCCACGCGCACTCGACGATTGCGGAGCGATGTGTGCGGCCATGATCAAGGCCAACCGCGGCGGCAGTAGTGCGAACCTTCGTCCCTTAATTGAAAACCACATCAACTACATCATGACCAGAGAGCACCGTCTGTCGGACGGAACTCTCGCGCGCAACCGGCCGCAACCGAACACCATCTGGCTCGACGATCTTTTCATGAGCGTTCCCGCGATGGCCCAGATGGGGAAGCTGACGGGCGACGCGAAGTATTTCGACGAAGCGAGCAAGCAGGTCCTGAGTTACGCAAAGCGGATGTTCAATAAAGAGAAGGGCCTCTTCTTTCACGGCTGGGTCGAGGCCATGACCGAGCATCCCGAGTTTTACTGGGCGCGGGCCAATGGCTGGGCGTTCATGACGGAAGTCGAACTGCTGGACGTGCTGCCGCAAAACCATCCGTCGCGTCCGCAACTGCTGCAGCTTCTCAGGGCACACGCTAAGGGGCTCGCGAGTTATCAGTCGGGATCCGGATTCTGGCATCAACTGCTAGACCGCCAGGATTCCTATCTCGAAACATCCGCCACAGCCATCTACACCTACGCCTTTGCGCGAGCAATCAATCGCGGCTGGATCGATCCGTTAGCTTACGGGCCGATGACGTTGCTGGCGTGGAATGCCGTGTCTACCAAAGTCAACGCGCGTGGACAGGTCGAGGGAACATGCGTCGGCACCGGTATGGCTTTCGATCCCGCGTTCTATTATCACCGGCCCACGAGTGCGTTCGCTGCGCACGGCTATGGACCAGTGCTGCTGGCCGGCGCGGAAGTGATCAATCTCCTACGGAATCGGAAGTTTGAAATGAACGACAGTTCGGTCCAGACCCTGGGCCACAGAGAGGCACAAAAAAGATGAGAATCATGAAAGCCGTATTGCTAATCGTCGTTTGGTGCGGTTTCGCGATGGCGCAGGATCTGCCGGTGGAATGGATCGACCCGGATACGGGCCATCGCGTGTTCAGGCTTTCAAAAGAGCCCGGCAGCACCAGTCTCTACTTCCATCAAAACGGCTACACGCCGGACGGAAAGAAGCTGATCATCATGACGCCCACCGGCCTTTCCACTGTCGATCTCAAGACGCGCGCCGTCGAAAAAGTGGTGGACGGAAGAGTGAACCTGATCATGGTTGGCAAGAAGACGGGCCGCGCTTACTACGTTAAGAACCGCATCATCTTTAGCGTCGATCTCGACACGAAAGAGACGAAAGAGATCGCGCCCGTACCGCAGAACGGATCCATCGCCAGCGTCAACGCCGACGAGACACTGCTGGCCGGTGCAATCACCGAACCGGCAGCCGCGCCGGCGCCGGCGGCCCCAGCCCCGGCGACGCCCGGACAGGCTCGCGACAACTATCCCGGCAAAGGCGCGATGATGGAGCGGCGTCTTGCAGAGCGCCGGCCGATGGAGTTGTTTACGCTCAACATCAAGACGGGCGAACGCAAGACGCTGCACAAGAGCACCGATTGGTTGAATCACATTCAGTTCTCGCCAACCGATCCCGCGCTGCTGATGTTTTGTCATGAAGGCCCATGGCACAAAGTCGATCGCATCTGGACCATCCGCACCGACGGCAGCGGCTTGACGAAGATTCACACGCGCACGATGAACATGGAGATCGCGGGCCATGAATTCTTCTCCGGCGATGGCAAGACGATCTGGTACGACCTGCAAACACCGAAGAGCCAGGTCTTCTGGGTTGCCGGTTACAACACCGTCACCGGCGCACGCAGGCAGTACTACGTGCCGCGCGCGGAATGGTCGGTCCATTTCAACGTGTCGCCGGACGGAAAACTGTTCGCAGGCGACGGCGGCGGTCCGAACAGCGTCGCCGCGCCGGGAAACGGTCAGTGGATCTACCTGTTCCGTCCGCAGGAGCTGGCCGCGAACGTCGTCGAGCAGTTACCGAACGCGCAACAGATGATCATGCCGGGAAGCTTCAAGACCGAGAAGCTGGTGAATCTTTCCAAACATGATTACGGCCTCGAGCCGAACGTGACCTTCAGCCCCGACATGAAATGGATCGTGTTTCGTTCGAACATGTTGGGACCAACGCATATCTACGCCGTCGAAGTGGAAAAGGCGAGTGTTTCGAGTCGATAACGTGATCAGAGGAGCGCACCCATGGCGGAAGCAAACAATGTATCTCGTCGAGACTTTGTAAAGACGGCCGGCGCGGCTGCGGCAGCGTCGTTGGTGCTGAACGATTCGGCGCTCGCATCGGTGAGCGCTCCGCGGCGGCGCTACGCCATCGTCGGCACCGGCGATCGGGCCACCGGCATGTGGGGACGTCCGATAGTCCAGAAATACTCCGACGTGCTCGAGGTCGTGGGTCTTTGCGACATCAATCCGAAAAGAGTCGCGGCCGCGCGCGAGATGATCGACGTGCAGTGTCCGACGTTCACGGACTTCGATCAGATGTGCAATCAAGCGAAGCCCGATCTGTTGATGGTTACGACAGTCGATGGTTTTCACAGCGAGTACATCACGCGAGCGTTGGACCGCGGGATCGACGTGATGACCGAAAAGCCGATGGTCATCGACGAGAGACAGTGCCAGGCAGTGCTGGATGCCGAGAAGCGCAACAAGCGAAACATCGTCGTGACTTTCAACTACCGGTATTCGCCCAAACACCAGAAGATCAAGGAGATCCTGATGTCGGGCGAGATTGGACGTGTGATTTCGGTCGATTTCAGTTGGTACCTCGACGTGTATCACGGCGCTGATTACTTCCGCCGCTGGCATCGGTTGAAGTCGAAAGGCGGCAGTCTCTGGGTACACAAAGCCACGCATCATTTCGATCTGATCAACTGGTGGCTCAACGCCGATCCCGTCGAGGTCTCCGCGCAGGGAAGTCTTGAAGTGTACGGAAAGAACGGCCGCGTTCGTCATACTCACTGCCGGCCGTGTCCGTACAAGTCCGAGTGCAAATTCTTTTACGACATCACGAAGAGCCCGGCGCGGATGAAGTTGTACGTCGGGCCTGAAGACGTCGACGGATACCATCGCGACGGTTGCGTCTTTCGCGAGGACGTCGATATTTACGACTCGATGTCGGCGGTGGTGAAGTACTCGAACGGAGCGCACATGAGCTACTCGCTCAATGCATTCATGCCGTTTGAGGGTTACCGTCTGGCGTTCAATGGCGAGAAAGGGCGTTTGGAGATACGCGACTATGAGCGGCAGCCGTGGCCGGTTGAAGTCGAGACTGAAATCTACCTGACGCGTAGCTTTGGGCAACGCGAGCAGGTTCCGATTCCGAAGATCGAAGGCGGTCACAGCGGCGGCGACAGTCGTCTTCAGGACGTGATCTTTCGTAAGCCTGATGTGCCGTCACACATGCGTCTGCCGGATTCGCGAGCGGGCGCGATGTCGTGTCTCACGGGCATTGCGGCGCGCAAGAGTGTCGAACTGAAGCGCCCGATCAAGATCTCGGAATTGGTCCGTCTATAACATTGAATATAAAACTCATTGGATCCGTTGCGGCCGCAGTGATCCTGCTGGCGACGGTTGTGAGTGCGCAGCAGAAGCGATTCGATTTCGGGACGGGAAAAGTCGCACACGGATACACTCGCGTTTCCGCAGAGCAAATCTATTCTGCGGATCGTGGTTTCGGATTCGAAGATGGCCCAGGAATCTTATTCTCTGTTGCTCTGCCTGAGGGCAACTACTCCGTCACTGTCACGTTAGGCAACACTCAAAGCGAATCGACCACGACGATCAAAGCGGAACTGCGCCGGCTCGTAGTCGAAAAAGTACACACGCTGCCGGGAAAGTTCATCACGCGGACGTTCGTGGTGAACATACGAACGCCGCGGATCGGCAACGGCGGCGAAGTGAAACTGAAGGAACGTGAGCAGACAACCGAGATCCGGGCGTGGGACGAAAAGCTCACTCTCGAATTCACCGGCGAGCGTCCGTCAGTTGCCGCTTTGACGATCGACAGAGTCGAGAACATCCCGACGATTTACTTGCTGGGTGATTCGACCGTGGCCGACCAGCCGCTTGCGCCCTACAGCAGTTGGGGACAAATGTTGCCGGTGTTTTTCAAGCCCGGTATCGCCATCGCGAATCATGCTGAGTCGGGCGAGTCGCTGCGCAGCTCACTCGCAGCGCGCCGGCTCGACAAAGTCATCAGCCTGATGAAATCCGGGGACTACCTCTTCATCCAGTACGGGCATAACGACGAGAAGGAGAAAGGTGAAGGAGTCGGAGCTTTCACGACGTTCAAACGCGATCTAAAACGATTTGTGACTGAGGCTCGCCGCGCCGGTGGCATTCCGGTGCTCATCACGCCCGTGCAGCGCAGGACGTTTGACGACAAAGGCAAGATCACCAACTCCCACGGCGACTACCCGGAAGCTGTCCGCCAACTCGCGAAGGAAGAGCGAGCTCCGCTGATCGACTTACACGCGATGAGCACCACGTTCTATGAAGCTCTCGGCCCTGAGCGATCGAAACTGGCGTTCAAGGAAGGCGACAACACTCATCATAACGACTACGGCAGTTATGAACTTGCGAAGCGCGTACTCGAAGGAATCAAAGCCAACAAACTCCCGATTGCGAAGCTGATCAGATCAAAATAGCCGGCGCGCGCGTGACGCGGATTTCGATCGTTTTGGATCCGAGCGTCGGGTGTGTTGCAATCAATCGAATCATGCCGGGCGCCTGCTTCGTCTTAACCCAAACAGCTCCCACGCCTCCAAACAGCGCGAACGGATTATCGCCAACAATCTCGCCGGGACCGGAGATACTGAGCGCAATCGCACCCGTCGCAAACGGACGCGCGCCCCCAAACTCGTCGGTCACACGCATCACGACGCGAGTGGCGTCGATGCCGTCGCCGAGCAGTTCGCGATCATCAGGTTCGAGGTGGAACTGCTGATCCGCGCCCTTGCCGGACAGCGTTTTCGAGATCACCTTCTTGCCGGCGATGTAACCATCGATTCGAAGGTCGCCCCACGGGCCGCCAAACGCGTTACGAATGTTGGCGACGAACGGCGGATGCTTCAGATTCGGAAACTCTTTTCGATCCGGATCGAGCTCAGCGATAACGCGGTCTCCGATGTACATCTTCACCTGGTCGCAATTGGAGCACACCATCGCGATCGTGAAGCTCTCGTTGCGATCACCGCGCGCCCAGTCGAAAGCGGGTTCGAGGACGACCTCCTCGCTCGGATCGCACTGCGATTTGTAGAAGCCCGCGGCAGGTTTCGGAATGCGAAAGATGTCGCTGACGCCGTGATAGCAAACGCGATCGCCGGAACAGAAATTCGAGTGCGTGTTGTAGTCGAAGGCGCACCAGCCGATGCCGCCTGCGTACCGCTTATCCGATGCCAGTTGATTGTGAACGCGAGCGTGCCGCATCGTGTGTTCGGTGATGCGCTCGACGTTGTCGTTCCGCTTCGTCGGATACATGTGGCCGATGAACTCGGTGTTGAAGTACAGCGGGCGATTCGGCGGCCGCAGCGGGATCTGAAAGTCGTTCATCGTGAAGACGTCTTCCAGCAGCTCCGAGTCGTAGCGGTAGCGAACGCCGCCCGTTTGTCGCGAATCGTCGAGCGAATGGGCCAACTCGTTCGTGCGTTTATAAAAATCGTGATCGTCGCGCGACTCGTTGACGCGCACCCCCCACAGGATGATCGCGGGATGGTTCCAGTCGCGCCGGATCATCGCATCGACGTAGTGAACTGAAAGATCCTTCCATTGCTGGTCGCCGATGTGTTGCCAGCCCGGTATTTCCTCGAACACCAGCAGGCCGATCTCGTCACAGGCATTCAGAAAATGTGGAGACTGCGGATAGTGTGAGGTGCGGACGACGTTGCACTTCAATTCATTCTTGAGGATGAGCGCGTCGCGTCGTTGCACGCGCGCGGGCATTGCCTGGCCCACGTACGGAAAGGTCTGATGGCGATTGAGGCCGCGCAGTTTGAGGTGACGCCCGTTTAAGTAGAAGCCATCTTCGCGGAAAACAGCCTCGCGAAAGCCGATCGTTGCCTCGTATTCATCGAGCGGGCCGTTGGCGGACTGGAGCGTCACGTGTACCTGGTAGAGTTTCGGACGATCGAGGTCCCACAACTGGATCGAACGCAGGTTTGTCAGCCGAAAGTCGTAATGAGGAGCGCCGGTTGGTGAAAGTTCATTGGTTGTGGTGGCCAGCACCTGGTTGCCGTCGCGCAACTCGATCGACGCCTTCAGTGGACCAGCGGGCGGTGTCTGGCCGTTCAGGAACACACGTACGTCAACACGACGATCGTCCTGCAACACGTTGACGGGTTTGGCGAAGACGTTTTCGATAAACGTGCCTGAGACGACACGCAGACTGACGTCGCGGTAGATGCCGCCAAAGGTCAGATAGTCGATCTCGCCGCCGAAGGGCGGAATGTCTTTGCGTTCGGTGGAGTCGACCTCAACGGCCAACACGTTATCGCCGCGCCAGTTGATGTGCGGAGTGAGCTCAAATGAAAAGGGCGTGTAGCCGCCGCGATACTCGCCCAGGCGTTGCCCGTTGATGCTCACGGTTGCCGCAGTCATGACGCCGCCGAAGTCGACGAAGACTCGTTTGCCGCGCATGGCGGGCGGCAGTTTGAAATGACGGCGGTAGAGGGAAATGAACTGATACGACTTGTCGTCGAAACCATGCCAGGGCAGCAGCTTGTTCGTGTGGGGAATCGTCACGCGCGTGAAGCCGCTGTCATTCAGCGTCGGGCTCGCGGGGGTTGGCGGAACTTTTTCGCTGTACAGCCAATTGTGATTGAGCGGCACGACCACCCTTGTGGATGAAGTCTGGGCTTGCCCGGTCAGTGAAAACGCCGGCAGGAGGCCGAAGCCCGCCAGACCGGCGCTGGTCGTTTTCAAAAACTCGCGTCGAGGTAATTGAGCCTGTTTTTTCATTGGGTTAATCGGTTAACGCCGCGTATTATAGACCACAATTTGAGCTTCCGGTTCAGACATCTTGCTTTATTCGGTCTCCTGATTCTGTCGCTGACGACGACCGCAGTCAGCGCACAAAGCCGTCAAAAGATTCAGTTTGATTCCGACTGGCGGTTTAGTTTGGGAGACCACGACGCCGCCGAGAAGACCGACTTCGATGACGGCAAGTGGCGCAGACTCGACCTGCCGCACGACTGGAGCATCGAGGGTCCGTTCGATCAGAAGAATGCGACCGGTCCAGCCGGCGCATTTCTGCCCGCCGGCGTTGGCTGGTATCGGAAAACTTTCACGCTTCCGCTGACTCAGGCCCGCCGCCGCGTATTCATCGAGTTTGACGGCGTGATGGCTAACAGCGACGTTTGGATCAACGGCGTCCATCTCGGCCGCCGGCCCAATGGTTACGTCAGTTTCCGTTACGAGCTCACGAATCATCTTCGCTTCGGCCAGACGCCGAACGTGATTGCCGTCCGAGTTGATAACGCCGGCCAACCGGCTTCGCGCTGGTATGCAGGGGCCGGGATCTATCGCCACGTTCGACTCACCATCACGGATCCTGTTCACCTCGATCACTGGGGAACGTTCGTTACGACGCCGGAAGTTTCTGCCGGCAAAGCGACAGTGTCGGTGCGGAGCACGGTCGTGAATCAGTCCGAAGCCGCGCACGATGTTCGTTTGCAGATCACCGTGCTTGGACCAGACGGCCGCACGGTGCAGTCAGTCACTACCAAACCCGTTTCCGCAAATTCAACCACGCCTTTTTCGCAGCTGTTAACCGTAACAAACCCGCAGCGATGGGACCTCGATCATCCGGCCATGTATCAGTTGACGGTCAAGGTGATCGTGGGCGGATCGGTCGTCGACGAGGAAACCGTTCCATTCGGTATTCGCGAGTTTCGTTTCGACGCCGCTACCGGTTTCTGGCTCAACGGCCGCAACTCTAAGATCAAGGGCGTCTGCCTGCACCACGATGGCGGAGCGTTTGGCGCAGCCGTTCCGTTGCGCGTTTGGGAACGCCGCCTCGAGCTATTGAAACAGCTCGGTGTGAACGCGATTCGCACGGCCCACAATCCGCCGGCCCCGGAGTTTCTCGACTTAACCGATCGCATGGGTTTCCTCGTCATGGACGAGATGTTCGACAGTTGGACCATCGCGAAAAACCCGTACGACTATCATCTTTATTTCAACGAGTGGTCCAAGGTTGACACCCGCGACATCGTCCGCCGCGATCGCAACCATCCGAGCGTCATTGTCTACAGTGCCGGCAATGAGATTAAGGACACGCCGAAAGCGGAGCTCGCGAAGACGATCCTGAGCGGCCTCGTCGACGTCTTCCACGAACATGATCCGACGCGGCCGGTTTCGCAGGGACTCTTCCGTCCAAACGTCAGCCGCGACTACGACAACGGACTTGCCGATATCCTCGACGTCGTCGGGCAGAACTACCGTGAAAATGAGATCCTCGCGGCGCACCGGCAGAAACCCACGCGCAAGATTCTCGGCACCGAAAACACGCACGACCGCAATGCATGGCTCGCCTTGCGGGACAACGCGCCGTACGCGGGACAGTTTCTGTGGAGCGGGATCGATTATCTCGGCGAAGCGCGGGCGTGGCCCGGGATTGGATTTCCGTTCGGGCTGTTGGACCGCACTGGCAATCCGCGGCCTCGCGCGTTTGAACGGCAGAGCTGGTGGAGTGGCGAGCCGATGGTCCACATCACGCGGCGCGTTGCGCCGTCGCCGCTCGCCCCGACCGATCCCGGTTATGAGCCCGACCCGCGGCGGATACAAGTTTTGTTTTCGGATTGGACGCCGAAGAACCTTGATGCTCACGAAGAGACTGTTGAGGTTTACAGCAACTGCGACGAGGTGGAACTCGTCCTGAACGGCAAATCGCTGGGCGCTAAAACGCTGCCGACTGATGCGTCGCCGCGGGTATGGTCGGTTCGTTTTGAGCCGGGGACGCTGCTGGCTGTCGCGAAGAGCGGCGGCAGAGTTGTGACGCGAAATGAATTAAGAACCGCGGGCGCACCGGCGCGAATCTTACTCACCGCGGATCGCACTCGCGTCGCGCCTGTGTGGGACGACGTCGTTCATATCACTGCGAAGATCGTCGATAAGAACGGCGTGCTGGTTCCGACTGCGAACAGCCTGGTTTCGTTCGCGGCAAGAGGGCCGGGCGTCGTCGCAGCCGTCGACAATGGCGACAACTCGAGTCACGAAAGTTTCCAGGCCTCGCAGCGTCGCGCGTATCAGGGGTTGTCGTTGGCGGTGATCAAGGCAAAGGCTTCGCGCGGACGCATCACGATAACGGCTTCGTCTCCCGGCCTCGCGAGCGGCTCAGTCACAATCACTGCCGTGACTCACCCGGTTTCGCCTCGCTACTGACCGGCAGTTGTTTCAGGTGTCGCTTCATCAGTGCGATCGTTTCCGCGTAAGCGGGATCGCCGGCTCGGTTTTTCAGCTCGAGCGGATCGACTGTGTGGTCCAAAAGCATCTCACCCGCGTTGCCTTCGTCCCACATGACGTAATGCCATCGTTCGGTGCGGACCGACTTGCCGAGTTTGTTCTGATACATCACGACGGTGAGAGCCGGGTATTCCCACTTCGCGTTCGGGCTGCGCAGCAGTTTCGTCAAGCTGTGTCCTTCGAGTTTTGCGGGAGGCACGTACGGCTTAGGCAAACCGCAAAGCTCGACGAGCGTGGAATACATATCCAGCAGTTGCACGGTGCGTGGACTGACGCCCGGTTTGAAGCCGGGCACGGAGATGATGAACGGAACGCGCGTCGCGACTTCGAAAAGCGAGTAAGCCTTGGACCAGCGGCCTTTCTCTCCCAAGTGATAGCCATGGTCGCCCCAGAAGATGACGATTGTGTTTTTGCGCAGGTGCAGACGCTCGAGCGCGTCGAGTACACGTCCGACTTGTGCATCCATAAAGCTGACCGACGCGTAGTAGGCGCGAATCATCTCGCGCGCGTCGGCGGGCGAGGCGTCGCGGCCGATGAAGAGATCCGTGTTTCGCCTTGCGACTGAGATTTCGGGAAAACCCGGCGGCGCTGTTGGGCGCACGGCGAAGTCCGGAGGCAAATCGATCTTATTCACGTCGTACAGATCGAAGAACTTCTTCGGCGCTTCGGGCGGGCTGTGCGGCTTGGCCGAACCGATCGCGAGAAAGAATGGCTGGTCTTTGTACTTCTCCAGTAACTGAATCGCGCGCGTGGCCATCTGGTAGTCGCCGTTTGTTTCGCCATCGCCGTCGAGCACGACGATACGATCGGAATGCGCCGTTCGGGCAGGGCCCTCGGCGTTTACCGGCGGACGCCGAGCGCCCGTGAAGTTGCGCGGTTCGCCGCCCTCGGTCCAGGCGTCGGTATCGTCGATACCGCCGTGAAAGATCTTGCCGGCCCGAAGCGTTGCATAACCGTTCGCCTTGAAGTGCTGCGGCAGCGACACAAACTCGGGGTGTATGGCGCGGAAGTAAATCTCGTTGTCCATCACGCCGGTCTGGGTTGGATAACGGCCCGTCAGGATTGACGTTCGAGATGGGTTGCACAGCGGATACTGCGTGTAGGCTCGATCGAACCTGATGGCGCGCGACGCCAGCTTGTCGATGTTTGGCGTCTTGACGATCTTGTTGTCGTAGCAACCGAGCGTCGGGCGTAGATCGTCCGACGCGATCAGCAACACGTTGTACTTCGGTTTCGTTCTCGTTTGAACTGAGCGGGTTGTTGGAAACAGAGTCGCACACACAACAACGATCAATCCGAGACAGACTGCGAGCCGCATTGCTTTATCTCCAGATCAAACGGATCGGCCCCAACAAGCCGGAAGGAACTGGTTGCACTTTCTCCATCTCCTGCGGCTTGAAACGCTCTCCGTAACGCAAGTTGAGCAAACGATAATCCGGAAGGCTGTGTCCGGACATGTAGTTGATCGCGGTGTTACTGACCTCGATGCGAAGCTTGTTTGGTCCAGGCTTTAGCAGGCTGGTGACGTCGAGCGAATACGGCGGATGCCAGACCGAACCGGCGCGTTGATCGTTGATGTAGACCACGGCGGCCTCGCGAACCGGAGCGTCGAACATCGTCTGCATTCCCGCCTGGCTCGGCTGCGACTGATTTGGCTGGCCCTCACCGAAATCGAGCAGGATCTTTCGTCCTTTTTCGAACATCATGCCCGTCACCGTCACTTCTTTTTCGTAAACGGCAACGCCGGAGAAGTAGCGGGTGTCTTCGTCGTCAGTCCACGAGCGAAGCGTGTTCATCTGCTTCACCGGTCCATTCGCGCCGAATGACACACGCCAGTCGTTAGCGATTTCGATCTGGTTTGAAGCGCTCGCATGCATCGTTTGCACGAAAGGCAACGAACGGCGCGTGAAGACCAGCACACGTGAAGCGTAGGGTTCGAGATCGAGCGTGATCGTCGTGCCGTTTTCCGCGGTGGCGTCGATCTTCGCGGCCGTGACGCTGCCGTCGAACGGATCCCACCATTCCGACCGCAACCCCTGCTGTCTGAATGTCGCCTTCACGCTCTTACGGACGTTTGCGGTGTTCGCGATGAAGTAAACCTCTGCGTCTGCTGTTCGGCGATGAACAAAGCCGATGTCGGGTTCGGACGGCGTGAGCGCGACGTCCGGACGCAGCGCGGTCGTGAGCGTGTTTACGAGTTGACCTTCATCGGCGACGAAGTGCCCGCGCGCGCCCGTATCTTTGAAGAGCCGGCGCGATAGTTCGACAACTTCGTTCGTCTCAGCCTCGGTTGCCTTCAAGCCGGGTGCGAGCTGCGGCAGCCGACGAGTCGCGATCAGTATCCCGCCGCCGCGGACAAACGCTTCGAGCTTGCGATAAGTCGCGAGCGGGATTGACTCGACACCAGGCAGAATCACGATGCGGTATTTCTTCTGGTCAAAGAGGAATGAGTCGTCGTCAAAAAAGTCGAGATTGAAACCTGATTCGAGAATCTTCGGAATGAGTTCCGGGCCGACCCGCTCGCGGAGGATCTCGATCATGTGAGTGTTGCCGCCGCTGAAGTGCGCCCACGCATCGTCGTTCGGCATGTACAGCGCGACGTCGTTGGCGGGCTGGCCTTGCCGCAACAGGTAGCTGAGTCGCTGGAGGTACAACGAAACGTCCGGCATGACGGGCCACCACGGGTTCTTTTCGTTGTAGACGCCGGCTGCGTAGAAGCGCCATCCGGGATATTCAACTCCGGGAGCGGTGTAGGGCCATCCATGGCCGATCAATTGGTTGATGCCTTGCAGGAAATGGCGATCGGCCTCGGCTTTCAGGTCGAGCGGCGTCGCTCGGAAGACAGGCGAGTGTAGCCAGGTCCAGGTTTCGGAAGACGTGACCGGACGGCCGTACAGATGATTCGCCGACGACGCCCAGCGAGAAGCACGCAACGTTTTCCACTGCGAGCCTTCACCTTCGCTGAGATCGTTGTAGGCGTTGCTCGAGATGGTCGCCGCCGGCACTCCGTAATTCTGAATGCGAAACAACGTGCGGTTTCGTTTGGACCATGAGTGCAACGGTGTGAGGAAGCGTTCGTTGAGCAACTCAGTCAACGTCAGTCCCCAGTCGCGGCGGATCTTTGTCGTGTCTGATCCACCGTCCATCACGAGCGCCGGAAGATAAGGCTTCAGATCGTACCCGCGGCGTTTTTCGAACTCGTCGAGCAGGTCCGGCGTCCAGTCCTGACCGTAAACTTCGAGGCTGTCGCAGAAGATCGCGTAAGGACGGTTCGATCCGTTCGCCGGGAACGCCTGCATGAGACGGTCGCCGACGTTCTTCAAGTAGTTTTCAGTTGCGGTGCGATCGAGATGGTTGAGGACGTAGCCTTCGGATCCAATCGCCGGTCGTTTGACCTGCATTCCGGTGCGGCTGGAGATGAAGAAGAGCACTTCGTGTGGGCCGGAAAGCTCGGAAGGCAGCCACACTGCGCCATCTCTTATCTCCGTGATCTCTCGCAAAGTTTGTGGTGCAACCGTGTCGTTCTGAGTACCGGCAAGAAATACCGCCAACAGCTTTTCGCCGATGCCGACGTCCGGCACTTTGACGCGCCGCGAGTTTGCACTCACTTTTACCTTCTCGAAACGCAGCTTCCCCGCCGCATCCGCGATCGGAACAAATGGCCCACCAAAAGGCCATCCACTTCCGAGCGTCAGGTCGAATCGCAAACCCAGCTCGCGTGCTTTTTCGGATGTGAAACGGAGCGCGTCGATGAACTGATCGGAAAGAAAAGGAAAGTTTTTGATCCCGGAGGCTTCATCGTCGAGCGCCACCGGATAAACCGGCTGCACCTCGAAACCGCCGATGCCGCCTTCCTTCATCAGGCGCATCTCGCGCTCGAGTTCCGGCTTCGTTACGGCTGGACCAAACCACCACCAGCGCATCATGATGCGCGCATTGTCAGGCGGCCGCCGGAAACCGCGTTCAAGCTCGTCGATGTTTTGCTGAGCAGGAGCAAGGCGCGCGATCGCGCACAGTGACAGCAGCACCAGCGCGATCCGCCCTGCCTTCAAAACGCCTTTGGAGCCACAAAAAGGCACAAAAAACCGACTCTTAGAAGAAGACCCTCACGCCAAACTGAATATAACGCGGCGAGTTGTTGGCGAACAGAGTACCAAAGTTCGTGTCGTACACTTGTCGCGCGCGGTAAAGCTTCAGGCCTTCGAGCGTGCGAATGTCAAACGAGTTCGCCGTCCTGGTCGCGAATCCTTCAGGTATCCGCGCACTAAAGAAACTGAGCGGCAACGCGCCGACGGTTTGACCCGGACCGACCGGCAGCCGAATGCTGTTGAGAATGCCGTTGACCTGCGCGAGCGTAGCAGTTTGACCTGGATTTGCCGCATTCCAGGAGTTGATTTCGGCCTGTGTCACCGGCTGATCGCTCGGTAAGGTACCGAACCCGAACGGAGTGTTGCCGGTGTTGTTGTGTCTGAACGTCGGATGATTGAACGCATTGATCAAGTCGACCCTGAAGTTGAGTCTGCGTCTTCCCTCGGCGCCGATGAAAGGCAGATTGAAACTCTTCTGGATCGAGACGTCGAAGAACTGCTGCATTGGCGATCGTATGTCGAGCGTGCGCGGCGAGTTGCCAAGCGTGCCTTTGGGCGGGCGCATGAAGGCGGCCGGGTTCACGTACGGTTCGCAGCCCGCTCCGATCGAGCAACTGTTCGAATAGAGCGGGTTCTTGAGCGGCACTCCCTCGACGAGGTTGAGACGCACCGAGCGATTGACGCCGCCGAGCCGGTTGGTGTCCGTGATGAAGGGCGTGAAAGGTTGTCCACCCTGAAAACGCACCACGCCCGACATGGTCCAGCCGCCGATGATTCCGTCAACTACTTTCGGCGCGTTACTAAACAACGGCCGGCGCTTTCCAAACGGCAGGTCCCACAGGAAAGTCGAGGTCACGTTGTGCTTGATGTCGAATGACGAGATGGACCGATCGCCGCTGCGCGGCGCGCCGTAGTAAACCTGTCCGAGCGTGCTGCCCGTTGTCAGCACTCGCACGTCGGGGCTCGAATCCGACGCGTCGTCGATCGATTTTCCGTAAGTGTAGTTGAACGTAAACGAGAGTCCCTGCGAGAACCGGCGTTCCACCTGCACGTACGCGGCGTGCCGGATGCTGTTCGCCGATGGATCGAAAAACTTGTTCAGATTGCCAAACCCAAAGAAGGGCGACACGATGCTGGCGCGTGTGATCGTGACCGCGGCGCCTACCAACGACGTGCGGCCCAGTGGATCCGCAAAAGTCTGCTCAGCCGACAGGTTGTTTAGCTCCAACTGGTCCACAAATTCCGGATCCCGAGGATTGACGTTTACGAGCGGCATGTAGAGGTGCGTTCCCTTGTTGCCCACGTACGCCACTTCGACGACGGTGTTCCTCATGATCTGGAAAGCCATCGAGAGGTTCCAGTTCTGGCTGTAAGGAATCTTCCCCGCGTTATCGCCGGGATAAACGAATCCCGACATCGCGATGCTGTTTGCGAAGTTCAGACCATCGGGAGAGATGTTCAGTCTGGTGATGACGTCTCCCTGTGTGCCGAGCGGCGGGTTATGCGAAAGGGAAACAGGTTGGGTCGAATCCGCGGTGAACCCGGAGGTCGAACCGTTAGCCAGAGTCGATGCAGGTTGAAAACTAAAGAAGTCCGGATTCGGATTGCGATTGTTTCCGGTAATTGCTGCGTGCGAAAGTCCATAGCCGCCGCGAATCACGAGATCGCGATCTTCTCCCCACTTCCAAAGCTTGGGGCTCCAGGCAAAACCGAACCGCGGTTCCAGTCCCATCCAGTCCACCGGAACGAGGTAACGAGAGTTTCCCCCGCGTCCGGCAAAAGCAAACGCCGGAATGGTTGCCGTCGTCGGCACAAAGCTCGGAATCGGTGCGTTGGCCGGCAGACTCAGACCGTTGGTGGCGATGGCCCGTCGTTGTGCGTCAGTCAATTGAACTGTCGTCGTCTTGTCGAGACGAAACACGCCCTGCAAGTCGTTCTTCTCGGTGCGGGGAAGTTGCAGCGAATATCGCAGTCCGAGATTCAACGTGAGATTCGGCCGCACTCTCCAATCGTTCTGGACGAAGCCGGCCGCGGCTTTCCAACGATAATCATAGTCGACAAGGAGTGGTCGAACCTGGACCACGTTCGGCGCGCCAATCAAAAGGCTCGCGAGATTGTTGCCGCCCGCTGCTACCTGGTTTGCTCTTGACCGATCCGTGTTGAGAGTGCGGAACTCCCATCGTCCGCCGGAAGCGCCGAAGAAGGGAACGACGTTCAAGCGCGAATAGCTGAGGTCAGTGCCAAACTTCCACGTCATGCTCCCGCGCGTCCAGTAGACGACGTCGTTGATGTTGAAACGCTCCTCGACGTTGAAGTTGTTGGTCGATCCCGATGAGCCGATGTCCGCAAAAGCGTTGAAGCCGCTGTCGCCACTTATCTGGAACAACGGAATACCGCCGCTGGTGACGCTGGGAATTCCCAGCTCCGTGGCGAGGTTGCGCCCGCCGTTGATCGAAAACTCCGGAGCGAAGTCCTCACTGAACACACCGCGCGTGTAGTTGAGCTTCAAGCTGTTCAGGATCGTCGGCGAGAAAGTGTAATCGTTTCCGACGAGGATCTGTTTGGCGTCGCTGAAGACTCCGGTGCTGCCGTTGACGTCGCTGCCGAAGTTACGCACGCCGATGGCGGGCGTCAGCGTGTAGCGAAAGTTCCAGCGGCTGGCGTCGGTTAGCTGATGATCGATGCGAATCGTGTAGCGCGTCTCGTCCTGAGTGACTTGCCGGTTGATGACGGCGTTTCTCAGAAAGCCGTTGTCCAGGAAGTAGCCGGTGCCCGTTGGCTGAAACTCCAGCAACTTCGTGGCGATCGGATCGATGAACTGCTGTGGAAGGACGTTGAGAGCGTCCACGATGGGCGTGTTAGCGGGACACTGCGGTTGGCCATTGACCAGCACCATGCCCTGTGCCGCTGTGGCGCCAAACTGGCAGAACCAGCGACCGCCCGACAGAACGATCGGGACCAACTTACCGTTGTTCAGCGTGAACTGCTGATAGATGGCCGATGGTCCAATCGACGCGAGACCGAATTGGGCCGCGACGCTCGCCGGCACCCAACCGCTGCTCGTGCGAACGAGGTTTCTAAAATCGCCCGACTTCTCTGCGGCCGTCGGAAAGAGTGTCGTGGTCGTGACGAAGTCCTGTCGCCAGCGCGGCTCGTACGCGAAGAAGAAGAAGCTGCGATCGTGGCCGTCGTAAACTTTGAAACCGCCTTTATCGAAGTACGGCAGATAGATTGGACCACCGATCGTGACTGAAGCCTGGTTGTAGCGGAGATTGTTCGGGACGCGCGGTGTGGTGCCGATACGATATGGCTGCGCGTTCGTGTTGGGATTACGGTGATACCACAGCGCCGTTCCGTTGAAACGATTGGTTCCCGATTTCGTGGTGGCGTTGATGACGCCGCCGCCGGTTTGTCCGAACTCCGCTGAGTACGCCGATGTTTGGACCGTGAACTCCTGGACGGTTTCAGGGGTAAAGCTCACGACGGCGCGCGCGATGCCGACACCAGTGTTGTTTACGCCGTCGGCGAGAATCGAAGTGCTGCCTGAGCGTCCGCCGTTCAGGTTCAAGTTGAATCCGGGAACTGGTTGACCAGCCGTTACCTCGGGATCTTCGCTTCCCGCATCGCCGGTCACGTTCGGAGCAGTCACCGCGAGGTCGAGCACGCTGCGATTGTTCAGTGGCAGATCGCGAAGCTGGCGTTCGGCGATCGTTTGGGCCGTCGTTCCTGAGCCACTCGGGATCAGGGCCGCCTCACTGCTGACGGTCACAGTCTCGGCGACAGCTCCCGTTTCGAGTGAAAAGTTTGCGGTGGATATCAGGGCCGTGTCGACCTTGATCTTCTCGAGGATGGCTTTCTTGAAACCGGTGGCCTCGACGACGATCTGATA
>DASURS010000189.1:0-18980 GCA_036279935.1 Pyrinomonadaceae bacterium | reverse complement strand
TGCTGTTCGCGGTTTCGCTGTTGCTGTTGGTGCCGTGCGTTGCGGCGGCGGCTTTCAACATGCGTTTCGAGATGGAGCCGTCAGTGCAGGATCCCGCGCAGGAGCAGCGCCTCAAAGAAACCGACAAAGAAAAACAGAAGGCGTTGGAGTTGCGTGCTCGCGAGATGAATCCGAGCGATGCGCTGAAGGAAAAAATCGCCAGAGAGCCGGCGTTCGCCGCCGAGCTTGAACGACGACGTGAGGTCGAGCTCGAAATGCGCGCCGTTAGACAAGCGGCACTCGTGAGGCTGGCCCGCGTCAACATGGACCAGGCAATCCAGATCGCCACCAGCCAGCAATCCGGCAAGGTCCTGTCGGCCAACCTCGATGCGAAGGGTTGGGAAGAACCGGGCAAGCTTGCTAAAGACGGAGTCGTCTTCTATCACGTGGAGATTGCCGACGACGCGATCGAAGGCGCTTCCACCCACGTTTTCGTGAACGCCGTCGACGGAACGATTATGAAGACTGAAAAGCAGTTGCCGCGCAAGCAACGCAGTCCGCAGCAATAATTCGAACAACCGCAGATTACACAGACTGGCCATCTGTGTGATCTGTGGTTACGCTGCTTTCGCCTCCCGCGCCGGCGCTTTCCCCAACTCGATCATCAACTCCTCAAAACCCGACAGATCCAACGACTGAGGTCCATCCGATAACGCGCGCTCGGGGCAGGGATGCACTTCCACGATCAACCCGTCCGCGCCGACAGCCGCTGACGCTTTCGACATCGGGATGATCAGGCTTCGCAAACCCGTGCCGTGCGACGGGTCGGAAAGCACGGGCAGGTGCGACAACTCTTTCACGAGCGCCACCGCCGCGAGATCGAGCGTGTTACGTGTTGCGGTTTCGAACGTCTTGATCCCTCGTTCACACAACACGACATTACTGTTGCCGCCCGCGAGCAAATATTCCGCCGCGAGCAACCATTCCTTCACCGTCGCGGACGGTCCGCGTTTTAGAAGAATCGGCTTCTGCACCGGCGCAAGCTTTCGCAACAGCGAGAAGTTCTGCATGTTGCGCGCGCCCACCTGCAACATGTCGGCGTACTCGGCAACGATCTCGACGTCGGCTTCGCTCATGACTTCGGTGACGACGGGCAAGCCCGTTTCTTTGCGCGCTTGTTGGAGAAAACGCAACGCCTCGACACCGAGGCCTTGAAAGTCATACGGCGAAGTGCGCGGTTTGTAAGCGCCGCCGCGCAGCATGTTCGCGCCTGCTGCTTTCACCGCGCGCGCCGTTTCCATCAACTGCTCTTCCGATTCGACGGAACATGGACCGGCGATCACGACGAGATCGCCGCCGCCGATCTTCGTGCCACGCACGTCGACGACGGTGCGCGACTGTCGCAGTTGTCGGCTGACGAGTTTGAACGGATGCGCGATCTGGATCACTTCGGCAACACCTGGCGCCGCGCGAAGTGCTTCGATCTCCGAGCGGTTTCCGCCGCTGCCGACTGCGCCGATGATGGTGCGTTCCTCGCCTTGGATCACGTGGGCCTGGAAGCCACACTCCTTGATGCGCTCGATTACGTGGCTGATTTGCGTCGGGGTTGCGGTGCTGGACATGTTGACGATCATGATTGGTGTTCCTTTGCTGATAACAAGACAAAGCGAGTTTGGTTTCGGGTCTGGTCCTGGATGTTTGCGAGGATGATCTCGCCGCCGTAGATCTCGGCGGCATGTCTCCCGGCGATGGCGGCGGCGGTTTGGTCGCCGTGTTGGATGATCTCGGCTACGCTCCCGGCGGTGTCGTCGGCGACTACGGATTTGAGTTTCGGGTGTAGTTCGAAGAAATGTTTGCACTGCGCCAGCGCCATCGGGTGCGACTGGACTGTTTCGATCGCATCGAGTGCGGCGCCGGGGCAGCCGATCAGGTGCTGGTCGATCTGGATCTCGACTTCGTCGAGAATGACGAGTGAACTGCTGCGGATGCGTTTCACGGACGGTTCGACGATTCCGGCGATGCTGTTTTCGACCGGCGCGACGAGGTAGTCGGCAGCGCCGTTTTGCAGGCTGTCGAATAGGTCTGCGAAGGTGCGTTGCGGGACTAGTTCGATCTCGTCGCCGAGCAGTTTGAGTGCGGCCTCTTCGCTGAAAGCGCCGCGTTCGCCCTGAAACGCAACGCGTGGTTTTGGTGTTGCAGTGTTCACGCGTGTGCCTCGGCTACTGACTCGATGCGTTTTGATTCGAGGATAATGCGGCGGAAGAGCTTGTCGACCGCGCGTTCATCGAGTGGGCCGCTGTTCATCTCCTGTAGCCGTTGCAGCACGACGCGTTCGCGGTCAGGGTCGCTGATGGGCAGGGAAGCAGCCTTTTTCAGGGCGCCGACCTTCAGCGCGAGGCGCGCTCGCACGTTCAGGAGTCGAAGCAATTCGACGTCAATTTCATCAATTTCTTTGCGCCAATGTTCTATGTCCATGGTTCGTGGCTCCGGCAAAATAAAAAAAGCCAGCCGCGACGTTTTCAGGATCGCGGCTGGCTTCGTTTGAATTTTGTGCTTCTGTTTTAAGTCTTCAGCACATCGTTTTCGCACTTCGCCGGTCCGCTCTCCTTAAAAAAGAAGAAGCGGTAGGTAAAGGCGAAGTACAAAAATGAACGAGTGCTACTCATGACCTCGGCTAATATAGGCGTGTCGTAAAAACCCTGTCAAGATTTTTCATCGCCTATCAAAATGATCCGTGTTCTCACGTCGATATTCCTGATTTTTGCGGCGCAGGTTTCTCAAGCGCAGGTTTACGTTCGCGTAAACCAGGTCGGTTTCGCGCGGACGGACGTCAAAAGTGCAGTCGTCTTTGGCAGCGAAGTGTTGCCCGCTGAGTTCAGGCTCGTGGATTCGGCAAGTGGCAAAGTGGTGTTTACGGGAAAGATCAGTCCGATCGCGGGCGGCTGGGGGCAGTTTCCACACCACGGTGAACTGGATTTCAGCCCGCTTGCGACCACCGGGCGTTTCGTCGTCGAGGCCGGCTCGGCTCGATCGCTCCCGTTCGATATCAAACAGAACCCTTACGCCGATGTTCCCGATCGACTGCTCGACTTCATGCGGCAGCAACGGTGCGGCTACAACCCGTTCGTCGATGCGGTCTGCCATAGTTTTGACGGGCGCACTGCGTTCGGACCAGAACCGGCGGGAACGTATCTCAATGCGTCCGGCGGCTGGCACGATGCCGGCGACCAACTGAAGTACTTGCTGACGTCGAGTAACGCCACCGCGCAGATGCTGCTCGCGTATCAGCTCGCTTCCCGCAGCTCGTCTGTTGTCATTGCCGATCGATTCAACAGTCTCGGCCAGCCGGGTCCGAACGGAGTTGCGGACGTTCTCGACGAGGCGCGTTGGGGGCTCGAATGGATGCTGCGGCTGCATCCGAAGCCGGACCAGCTTTATCACCAGGTCGCGGACGATCGCGATCACAAAGGCTTTCGCCTGCCGCAAAACGAGACTGTCGATTATGGATGGGGCGCAGGAAGTTATCGCGTCGTCTATTTCGCCGACGGCAAACCGCAGGGACTGAAGCAGTACCAGAGTGAATCGAACGGCATCGCCAACCTCGCTGGACGTTACGCCGCCGCGATGGCGCTCGGTTATCAGATCTGGAAAGACACTCCGCAACTCAGATCGTTTGCATTGCAACTGCTTCGCGCGGGCGTCGAGGTTTACGAGTTGGGCCAGGCGAAAGAAGGAGTGCAACAGGGAAACTCGTACAGCGCTCCCTATCGTTACGCTGAAACGACGTGGGCCGACGACATGGAATGGGGCGCCGCGGAACTGTTTCGCGCCACCGGCGACAAACGTTATCTCCGCGACGCCAAACGATACGCTTTGCTGGCCGGCAGTGAGTCGTGGATGGGAAAGCAGGAGGCCGGTCACTATCAATACTATCCGTTCATGAACCTCGGACACTTTCGACTCTACGAACTCGCCGATGCGCGGACGAAGAAACAGTTACTAGCGTTTTACCGAGATGGAATCGAGCGCGCGGTGAAGCAGGGTGAAACGAATCCGTATCGCGCCGGCGTGCCGTTCATCTGGTGCTCGAACAATCTCGCGGTCGCGCTCGCGACGCAGTGTTCACTTTACGAGCGGATGAGTGGCGACAGACGTTATCGAGAGTTTGCGGCTAAACAGGTCGACTGGCTGTTGGGACGAAATCCGTGGGGCGTTTCAATGTTCACAGGCATTCCGGAGGACGGCGTCTATCCGCGAGACGTGCATCTGTTTCCGAATGTGTTGATGAAGCGAATGGTGCCCGGCGGACTGGTGGACGGTCCGGTTTATCGAAAAGTGTTTCAGAGCCTGCGCGGCGTTTACATCAGAGAGCCGGACCCGTTCGCTCCGTTCCAGGATGATCGCGCCGTCTTCCACGACGACGTCAACGACTACTCGACCAACGAGCCGACGATGGACGGCACTGCTGCGGCGATACTGCTGTGGGTCCTTTGAGATCCCAAATTTGAGATTCCAAATTTCAGAGCACAAAGCTCAAATTTTCAACAGCAACTTGCCCGTCGTCTTTCTGCCTTCGAGATCGCGATGCGCTTGTTGCGCTTCATCCAAAGGATAGACCTTGTGGATGCGCAGCTTGAGATCGCCCGCGACGATCATCTGCATCACTTCGCCGGCGCGCCACTCGAGCTCTTCGCGCGTGGCCGTGTAATGGCCCAGCGTCGGGCGCGTGATATAGAGCGATCCCTTCTGCGAAAGCTTGATCAGATCAAACGGCGGAACGGCGCCACTCGAACCGCCAAACAGAACCAGATACCCGCGCGGCCGCAACACGTTCAGATCCTTATCGAACGTCGCCTTGCCAACACCGTCATAAACGACATGCACACCCTTGAAGTCGGTCAACATGTTCGTTTCAAATTCGAAGTCCTTCTGCGTGTAGACGATGCATTCGTCAGCGCCGGCTTCGCGCGCAAGTTGCGCTTTCTCTTCAGTGCCGGCCGTGGCGATCACATGCGCTCCAATCTTTTTCGCCATCTGGACCAGCAACGCTCCAACGCCTCCAGCCGCGGCGTGTATCAGCGCGGTCTCGTCCTTTTGTAACTTGTAAGCGCTGAACACGAGGTAGTGCGCAGTCATGCCCTGCAACATGGCCGCTGCCGCTTGTTCGAAATCCAGAGTCTCCGGAATCTTGACCAGACGTCCAGCCGGCACGGCGGCATATTCAGCGTAACTACCGAGCATTCCGGTGTACGCGACCCGATCCCCGACCTGCACGTTCTTGACGTCGCTTCCCACTTCGGTCACGACACCCGCCGCTTCCTGTCCATTAATAAAAGGAAGCGACGCCGGATAACGGCCTTCGCGGAAGTAGACGTCGATGAAGTTCACGCCCGCGACTTTGATCTGCACGAGCGCTTCGTCCGGTTTCGGCTGCGGCGGCGGCACGTCGACGACGGTGAGCGCTTCAGGCCCACCGACCTGGGAAACTTGTATGGCTTTCATGATGGCGGCAATCTTAGCAACAACATCGCGATTTTGTAATCGGTGTTCTGTTTGCGTAACATCCGTTCAACGCAGGTCTCAGAAAGCAAACGAATTCAGTCCCGAGTGTGGGTCAGTTTAAAAAGATGTTTCCCGCAAAGGCGCAAAGCCGCAAAGAAAAGAGCGATTTCGTCGTCTTCTCTTGGCGACTTTGCGCCTTTGCGGGAGGTCTAATTCAAACGGAACCACTACCACGCCCCGAAAGGAGTTGTCGTGATTAATAGACGAAGAGTTCTGCCAGGTATCGTGCTGGCACTGACAATGTGCTGCGCGTTGCAACCCGCGCTGGCCCAGAACGGCTCAGCCGATTCGATAAAGATTCCGTTCGAGACTTACAAACTCCCGAATGGTCTTACGGTCATTATGTCGGTCGACAAGACGATTCCAACCGTCGCCGTCGACATCTGGTATCACGTCGGCTCCAAGAACGAGATGCCCGGCCGCACCGGTTTCGCACACCTGTTCGAGCACGTCATGTTCACGGGCTCGGGTCACATTCCCTACGGACTGCACGACAAATACACCGAGGGAGTCGGCGGCGGAAACAACGGTTCGACGAGCAACGATCGCACCAACTATTACGAGACGATCCCTGCCAACTATCTCGAAACCGCGCTGTGGCTGGAATCCGACCGCATGGGCTACCTGCTCGACACGCTCGATATCGCCAAGCTCAATGCACAACGTGACGTCGTCAAAAACGAACGACGCCAGAGCTACGACAATCAACCGTACGGGCGCGTGAGCGAGATCTTCGCTGCGGCGATGTATCCCAAGGGCCATCCGTACTCGTGGCCGGTAATCGGCTCGATGACGGATCTGAGCGCAGCGTCGGAAGAAGATGTGAAAGCGTTCTTCCGTCTCTACTACGCGCCGAACAACGCGACACTCGCTATCGTTGGCGACTTCGATCCGGCGGAAGCGAAGAAGCTGGTGCAGAAGTATTTCGGCGACTTGCCGCAGGGCAAAGCGGTCGAACGTCCATCAGTGCCGCTCGGCAAACTGGATGCGAGCAAACGGCTGGTTTACGAAGATCGCGTGCAGGTGCCGCGACTGTATCTTCAGTGGCCGACAGTCGGATTCAAACGCGACGACAACTACGCGCTCGACGTGATGAGCTCGATCCTGTCCGGCACGCGCACCGCGCGCCTGACGAAGGCGCTGGTGTACGACTCGCAACTCGCCTCGCAGGTGTTTGCTTTTCAAAATTCATCGGAAGACGTCGGCGTGTTTCAGGTGACGGTCGTGCCGCGTCCGGAGCATTCGTTGACTGAATTGGAAGCCGCCGTCGATCAGGTGATTCAGAAGTTCCTCGCCGAAGGCCCGACGCCTGAAGAGTTGCAGAAGGCGAAGAGCGGTATGGAGCTGTCCTTCTTAAGAGGACTCGAATCGAACCTCGGCAAGGCCAATCAACTAATCAGCGGGTCGATGTTCTATGGCAACGCCGCACAGTTCCGCACCGATTATGAAAAGACGCTGGCGGTCACGGCCGCCGACGTGAAGCGCGTCGCCGCGATGTATCTCGGACGGCCGCGCATCGTGCTCAGCGTCGTGCCGAAAGGCAAGAAAGACCAGGCTTCGAAGGCGGCCGAGAGCGAAGCCGTCAGCATGCTGAATCGCCGAGGAGGTAAATCATGAAAACACAGAAACGACGACTTGCTCTGGCGACAGCACTGTTAATCACGCTCGCCGGCATCGGCGCGGTAGCGCAGCAACCACTCGATCGCACGAAGATTCCGCAAGTGGGCCCGGCCCCGGTGCTGCGCGTTCCGACGTGGACGAAGACGCAGTTGCCGAACGGTGCGCTGCTGATCGTCTCCGAACGCCACAACCTGCCGCTCGTGTCATTCAACATCACGTTCGTTGGCGGTTCGAATCAGTTCGAGATCGCGGCGAAGCGTGGCGTCGCGGCCATGACGACGTCCATGCTCAGTGAGGGCACAAAGACACGCACCGGCGATCAGCTTTCCGACGCGCTGCAACTGCTCGGCACAAACATCAACTCCGGCATCGGCGGCGAAGACGGATTCATCAGTTTCGTCTCCACGACGAAGAACTTCGACGCGACGTTGGCGATCCTCGCCGACATGATGCTCAACTCGACGTTCCCGGCCGACGCGCTCGAACGTCTGCGCGCGCGCACGCTTGTTAACCTGACACAGGCTAAGGATCAGCCGGTGCTCATCAGTGGACAGGTCTTCTCGAGAGTGCTCTACGGCGATGCGCATCCTTACGGACAACGCACGACCGAAGCGTCAGTCAAGTCGATCACGCGTGACGACGTCATGGCTTTTCAAAAGAAGTACTTCCAACCGGGACGCGCGATCATCACCATCGTCGGCGACGTGACGACGGCGAAAGCGAAAGCTGCCGTCGAAAAGGGACTCGCCGCGTGGACCAAAGGCGGCGACAAACCGGCGTTCGACTATCCGAAGCTCCCCGAGCTTCAACCCGCCCGGATCTATCTCGTCGACAAACCGGGCGCGGCGCAGTCCGTATTCAACATCGGCTTGCCTGGTCCGCCGCGCAACACGCCCGACTACTTCGCGCTCCAGGTGCTGAACACGATTCTCGGCGGACAGTTCCAGTCGCGGCTCAATGCCAACATTCGCGAGCAGAAGGGCTACAGCTACGGCGTCAATTCGAACTTCGCCTACGGAAAAGGACCGGGACCGTTTCGCGCCGGCGGCTCGATCTTCTCCGCGAAGACCGACGCGGCGCTGATCGAGTTCATGAAAGAGCTGAAGGGAATCGTCGGCGAGAGACCGATCACGGATGAAGAGTTGAAGACTGCGAAAGACTCGTTGATCCAGGGGCTGCCGCAGCGCTTCGGTTCGCTGACCGGGATCAGCGGCGTTATCACGTCGCTGGTTGTGCTCGGCCTGCCTGACGATTACTACCAAACGTACGCGAAGAACGTTTCGGCAGTGACAAAGGAAGATCTCGCGCGCGTCGCGAAGCGCTATATCGACCTCAATCATCTCGCGATCGTCATCGTGGGGAATCGCGCGGAGATTGAAGCGCCGTTGAAAGCGACAGGCATCGCACCGATCACATTGCTGGACATCGAAGGTAACGCTGCGGGAAGTGCCGCGCCGTCTTCGAGTAACAACGACTAGCCACAAAAAGGCACAAAAAACACAAAGAACAAAGCTCTACGAACAAAGCTCGAAGAACAAAGCGAAGAACAAAGCTCGATCCATTATTCGTCGCCGTCGAGGACGTCTTCGGCGGCGTCGCGCAACTCGTCCACGAGACGCAGTGCCTGTTTGCGCAACGGTCGCATGAACGGATTGCTCGCGAGATAGATCAATCTGTCGACCAGTTCGACAGTGTGATCGATTAAGCGATACGTGCGCCGGTGTTTTGGGGAACGGTCGTGAATCCAGAAGAGAATGATGCCCATGTGGAAGACCCAAAGCAGGTAGGGCAACTCGGCTTTTAAGTCTTTTGGGATCCGTGCGGTCGAACCTTCGACGACCTTCTCGAACAACTGCATGCTGGCGACACGCACCGGGTTTGCGTCGTCGGCGAACGGGTTCAAAGGGCTCTGCGGATCGGCGGCAGTTTTAAAAAGCACGCCCGCAAAGTGGTGATACGGCTTGAGAGTCTCGATCTTGAGTCGTATCACAGCCAGCAGGCGTGCTTTTAAAGTTTCGGCCTTTTCCAGAGCAGGCAGAGAGAACGCGACGTGCTCGTCGTGCGTGCTCTGGTAGAACGCCTGAATCAGGTGTTCCTTCGAACGGAAGTAGTAATAAGCGTTTCCGAGCGAGACGCCGGCCTTTGCGGCAATCGCGCGCATCGTCGTATGGTCATAGCCGCGTTCGCGAAACATCGTGAGGGCGGTGTCGAGGATAAGCGCGCGCGTCTGGTCGCCTTTCACCCGCTGCGCGGTCCGCTTTTTTCGACGTTCAGTCATTTATTTACTGAGTCCCGCCACGCGTCCGAGCTGGTATCGATGTTGAGAGATCATCGAGACCACCCGCTTGGTGGTCGGCAGCAACTCCGGCTTTGCCAGCCGGTACGACCAGTCGCGATAGCGTGCGAGCGCCCACAGTACCATTAACCAGCCTTTCGGACCGAAGTAAACCGCACCGTTGTCGGCGACGACGGTCAGGTCTTTGGTGGTCAGGTCGTGATCGAGATACGGGAAGTGCCTGCGAGCTTCGTCGGACGCGCAGGGAATGAATCTGAGCTCGACGAGTTTGGATTGTTCGGCAAGCCACTGGTGCGCCCGCCGGCACAAGCCGCACTCAGGATCGTAGAGCACGGTCATGGCGAACATGGTTACGCCTCCTGTTGGACCGCGGTGAAGGCGTCAGGTTCGATCGGCGGTCCTTGCGGGCGCACGCGCCGGATGCCGCGCAGGCAACTGAACACGAACAGGTTGCCGAAGTGCATCAGTCCGAGGACGATCAGCACCATGCCGACTTTGGTAGAGAGCGCTTCGATCGACTCCTGCGCGTCATGGACGGCGTAGCCGAGGGACAGCGCCATGGAGACGTAGCCGAAGTTGATGAGGTAAAAGCCGACGACGAGCAGGTGATTGACTGAGTCGGCGAGTGTTTCGTTGCCGTGGAAGACATCGATGAGGAAGACGCGTCCGTTTTTGTAGATGGTGCGTCCGACCCAGATGGTCAATGCGATGCTGACGGCGAGGTAAACGACGTAAGTGGTGATTCCGATGGTCATTGTTTCCGCCTCCTAGCGAGTTTTTGAACACGTTCAAGTTCCAGGCGGCAGCCTACGCCTGTCCGGAAGCGGTGTCAAGAGGTTTTTTGAACGAGTTCAAAAACGGGAGGTGTGGGTGTTTCGTGGCGTTGTGTGGTATTGTGCGTCGTTCTTAGCCGCAGTGATTCACATCGTAAGGAGAAACTAATTGGCAGCAGAAGACCTGATCCCGGCAGAGGGCGTCATTATCGACAAGCAGCCCAACGCCTTTTTCAAAGTGCGTCTTAACAACAGCGAACACGTAGTGTTGGCGGCGATTTCGGGAAAGATGCGGAAGAACCGCATTCGCATTCTGGTAGGCGATCGCGTGAGCGTTGAAATGTCGCCGTACGATCTGTCCCGCGGGCGTATTACTTACCGCTTCAAGTAAAGCCATTAAGCCATTAAGCCATTGCCGATTGTCGATTGGCAATTGCCGATTTATCGCAGTGTTTGCGAGTTCAAGCGGTTCAGCGTGCCTAAGCAACAGGTCTAAATCGACAATCGGCAATTGGCAACCGACAATCACTTAAACTCGAACGACCTCAAGTAACTCAAAAATGACTCGTCCCAGCGCGTGACGGTCTTCTCCGGACCCACGAGCTTCACGAAGTACGATCCATTTGGAGTCTCAACGACGGCTGCCCGCAGTCGATACCCGGGTTTGTTGTGGAACGTCCCGCTTCCGGGCGCCGTCTCCGCGACGTAAGTCCCCTTCGCATCCACAACCGTTACCTTCAACCCGCCAGTCGAGTTAAAGCTCTCTTCAGCAAGCTTCTCCTTAGCCGCGCCTTCAGGCGTTTGCATCTGACTGGCCCAGCGTTCGATGTTCGCGCTCGTCGATCCACCCTGGCCCTTTCCGAAGTAATAAAGCACGAGCGACCCGTCCTCCGCGTCACCCTCCACGCGCGGCAGTTTGTACTGGGCCACACGCATGCTCGAGCTTCTTTCCTCCTCAACCCACCCGGCCGGCACTTTGAATTTCAGTGTTTGCGGTTTTTGCGTTTCCTGCGACCTGACGAAGTAGGCCCCACACAGGACCGCAACTAACAACACGGCCCACACGATTGACATTTTCATGCGGTCATTTAAGCCCAGCTATTCTCCGACTGCAAGCTGGCGAAACCAGCCATGATTTCCGTGACGATGCGGATATTTGCGTGGTAGTATGCCTTTATCATGCATGCCGATGTCGTTCTCATACGGCTTATATTTACGGCAACCTTGGTAGCGGCAGGATATATCCTCAGACCAGTAGCTGGTGACTCGTGGATCTCCGCAGGACTCGGTGCGCTAATAGCGATCTGCATCATCCTTTTTGAACTGCGGATCCGCCGCGCTACGCTCAAAACTCTCATCGGCGCAGCCGTTGGTTCGATTCTCGGAATTATCGGCGCTTACCTTATCGGTTCACTCATCAGCAGGCAGGAATCGATGGCGGTGGCGCCCGCGGCAAAGACCTTCATAACCCTGGCCCTGACGTTTTTCATGGCCTACGTGGGTCTAATGGTCGGCGCTGCCAAAGGAGACTATCTGGACCTTTCGGCCCTGGGCGGGATTTTCAGCGACAAGGTTACCCGGCGCGATTTAAAGATTCTCGACACCTCCGTGATCATCGACGGACGCATCGCCGACGTCGCGGAGACAGGGTTTCTCACCGGATCGTTAATCATTCCCCAGTTCATCCTTCGCGAGC
Organism: Pyrinomonadaceae bacterium; assembly: GCA_036279935.1. Taxonomy (GTDB): domain Bacteria; phylum Acidobacteriota; class Blastocatellia; order Pyrinomonadales; family Pyrinomonadaceae; genus PSRF01. The sequence continues at coordinate 7,054 of DASURS010000189.1, read as the reverse complement.
TCCAGCAGGTTGCAGACTCGCCGGACTCCTCCAAACGCCAGCGCGGGCGGCGGGGACTGGACATGCTCAACCGTTTGCAGAACAACAGTTCGCTCGACATCCAGATCGTCGAGACGGACTTTCCGTCAGTGCGCGAAGTCGATTTGAAATTGATCGAACTGGGCAAACAGCTCGACGCAGTCATCGTCACAAACGATTTCAATTTGAATAAAGTCTCCCAGTTGCGCGGCGTCAGCGTGCTCAACATCAACGAGCTGGCCAACGCACTCAAGCCGGTCGTATTGCCGGGCGAGGCGATGCGGGTATTCATCCTTAAGGAAGGGAAGGAATACAACCAGGGCGTGGCCTATCTCGATGACGGCACGATGGTCGTCGTCGACAACGCGCGCCGGCTCATCGGCAAGAACGCCGATATCGCCGTCACGAGCGTGTTGCAGACGACGGCAGGCAAGATGATCTTCGGGCGTCTCTGGGAAGAAGCGGAAAACGGTGGGCACAGCGACATTCACCGCACCAACGGCGGCTCGCGGCGCATGCGCGAATCGCGCAGTGCTCCGGGGCCGGTGCGAATCACCGACAGCGAACCGATAACCGAAAGCTGATTCGCAAGGTTGCGGCGCGAACTCGCGGTCGCACCGGTGCGGGCGCGCGCGGCCCCGAGCGAAGCGAGCGGTGAGATTCAGATCCGCTGCTGCACGATTCCTTATCTCTTAAATGAACACCGCGATTATTGCCGCCGCCGGAATGGGCGCCCGGATGGCGAGCGATCGGCCGAAGCAGTTTCTGCTCCTTGCCGGAACTCCGATTATCTTTCACACGCTGAAGCCGTTCGAGCAGTGTGACAGCATCCATGAAGTGATCGTCGTTCTGCCGGCGCAAGAGTCTGCGGCGTTTCTCTCGTTGGCGGCAAAGCAGGGATTGCGAAAGCTGTCGCGCGTTGTGCCGGGCGGTGCGACGCGGGCCGACTCGGTGAAGCGTGGTTTGATGGCGATTCGGCCGGCATCGGCGGGAATCGTCGCCGTTCACGACGGAGTTCGTCCGTTCGTTACGCCAGAGGAGATCGCCGGCACTGTTGCGGCGGCGGAGTCGGAAGGCGCGGCGATTCTGGTGGCGCCGGTGACGGACACGATCAAACAGATCAGTGACGACGGCGCGGGCTCGCGCTCGATAGTGAAGACGCTCGATCGTCAGGAATTGCGGCGTGCGCTCACGCCGCAATGTTTTCGTTACGAGCTGTTGCGCAAGGCGTACGATCACGCCGACGTCAACGACCCGTCACTCACAGACGAAAGCTCGCTGGTCGAAAGAATCGGCGCGCGCGTGACGGTTATCGAAGGCAGCAGCCGGAACATCAAAATCACAACGCCGCAGGACCTTTTGATTGCGGAAGCTTTTTTGAGGAATGATTAGGATCGGCATCGGAACCGATACTCATCGCCTGGTCGAAGGACGGCCGCTCGTGCTGGGTGGCGTACACGTCGCTTCGGACCGTGGCGCCGAGGGCCACTCTGACGCGGACGCGCTGGCCCACGCGATAGCCGATGCGATTCTCGGCGCGTTGTGCGAAGGCGATATCGGCGTACACTTTCCGGATAAGGATCCGCAGTGGAGCGGCGCGAACAGTCTGCAACTGCTCTCGCGCGTGATGTGGTTGGTCCGCGAGCGCAGCTTGCACGTCGTCAACGTCGATTCGACAATCCTGCTCGAAGCGCCAAAGATACGCACGTATGTCGACACGATGCGTGAGAACATCGCCGGCGTCCTCGGAATCGACGTCGCGTGCGTGAGCGTAAAAGCAAAAACCGGTGAAGGACTCGATGCGGTCGGACAAGGGCTTGCGGTAACGGCTCAGGCCGCTGTGCTGATGGAGAGCAACTAAGGAAAGCAGCTTGAGACCACAGGACGTCATTCGAAAGAAGCGAGACGGTCAGAGCCTGACGCGCGACGAGATCGACTTCTTTATCGGCGGAGTCACGAGCGGACGCATTGCCGACTACCAGGTCAGCGCGTTGCTCATGGCGATCTATCTCAACGGCATGGATCAATCCGAGCAGCAGGCGCTGACCGAGGCCATGCTCAACTCCGGCAACATCCTCGACTTCTCCGACATTCCCAAACCCAAAGCCGACAAACACTCGACCGGCGGCGTCGGCGACAAGACCTCGATCATCATCGCGCCGCTTGTTGCCGCTTGCGGTGTGTGCGTGCCGATGATCTCCGGACGCGGTCTCGGTCACACCGGCGGCACACTCGACAAACTCGAATCGATTCCCGGCTATAGCGTCAATCTGAGCGCGACCGAATTCAAAGAAGTGCTCGACAAGGTCGGCTACGCGATGGCGGGCCAGACTGCAGAGCTCGCGCCGGCTGATAAAAAGATGTACGCGTTGCGCGATGCGACGGCGACAGTCGAAGCGATCCCGCTGATCGTCGCGTCGATCATTTCGAAGAAGGGCGCCGCCGGTCTCGACGCGATGATCATCGACGTGAAAGTCGGAAACGGCGCTTTCATGCGCGAGCCGTCGCGGGCGACGGAGTTGGCGCACGCGCTGGTGAGCACCGGCAACTCGTGCGGGATCAAGACGCGAGCGTTGTTGACGGACATGAACCAGCCGCTGGGTCGCGCGGTCGGCAACTCGCTGGAGATCGAGGAGTGCATCAATCTTCTGCGCGGCGCGGCGCCGCCGGCGGCGCGGCCCGTGCTCGACTTGTCGCTGGAACTGGCGGCGCACATGTTGTTGCTGGCGAACGTCGAAGAGACAGCGGCAGCCGCGCACGAGCGGTTGCGCGATGTTGTGGCGTCGGGCAAGGCGCTCGAATGTTTGCAGCGGAACATCGAGGCGCAGGGCGGAGACCCGCGCGTCTGCGACGACCCGGCGAAGTTCCTGCCTTTGGTAAGTGAAACCATTAAGGTAGAATCCGCGCGCTCTGGCTTCATTACAAGGGTGGATACCACGGAAATCGGTCACGCTATCGCAGCAATCGGCGGCGGACGTGTGCGCATCGAAGACACAATCGATCCCACGGTCGGTTTTACTTCCGAGTTGAAGATTGGCGACAGGGTTGAAGCCGGCGAAGCGATTGGACTTGTCTACTGCGCCGACTGTTCCACCGGTGACGAAGCGGCGCGACGGATCCGGGCCGCCTATCACGTCGGAAACGAACCGCCCGCGCAGCTCGAAAAGTTAGTCAAGGAGATCATCAACGAATGAAATACAAACTCCTGTTTCTGGTCGCACTGATTGCTTTCGCGTCGTTGGCGTTGACCGGGTGCGGTGAGAGCGCGGCTTCGCAGGATCCGTCGAAGATACGCGTCGGTATCGTTTTCGACATCGGCGGGAAGGACGATCGTTCGTTCAATGCGGCGGCGTGGCAGGGCGTGCAACGCGCCGCAAAGGATCTTCCGATCGTGCTGCGCGACATCGAACCGGGAACTCCGAACGCGATCGAGCCGGCGATGCGAGCGTTCGCCGAACGGAATTTCGATCTGATCATCGGCGTCGGGTTTGCGCAGGCGCCGATCATGGAACAGGTTGCGAAAGACTATCCTCATATTCAGTTTGCAATCATCGACGGCGTGAGCGAGTTGCCGAACGTTGCATCCTTAGTCTTCAAAGAGCACGAAGGTTCGTACCTGGTCGGAATACTCGCCGCGAAAGCATCGCAGACCGGGACGATCGGTTTCCTTGGCGGCATGGACATCGGGCTCATCCATCGTTTCGCGAAGGGCTACGAAGAGGGCGCGCGTTCCGTGAATCCGAACATTCGCGTGATCGAAAACTACGTCGGCGTCACTGACAGCGCCTGGAACAATCCGGGCAAGGGCAAGGAGCTCTCGTTGGCCCAGATCGGCAAAGGTGCTGACGTCATCTTCACCGCCGCGGGAAACTCCGGTTTGGGCGCGTTTGACGCCGTCGAACAGCAGGGAAAACAGAATGGCCGCGCGACTCACTTCGTCATCGGAGTCGACTCGAACCAGAACATGGTCAAGCCCGGTTTCGTGTTGACGAGCATGGTCAAGCGCGTTGACAACGCCGTCTACGACATCGTGACGGACGTGGTGAACCACAGATTTTCACCCGGCCTGCACGTGTTTGGTTTGGACAAAGACGGCGTCGGCTACGCCATGGATGACTTCAACAAAGACCTCGTCTCACCGGATGCGATCTCCGCAGCCGAAGCCGCCAAGAAGAAGATCATCTCGGGCGAGATAAAAGTTACGGATGCGATGGGAAGCTGACCACTGGATCTTTGTGCTTTGTACTTTGTGCTTTGTATGCCACACCCCACGTAGCATTATGGGACGGACAAACTTTGAAAATCTTCGAGTTTATCAACTGGCAGAGATGCTCGCAGACAGAACCTGAAAGGTTGTTATCAAGTGGGATCACTTTGCTAAAACTACAATTGGCGAGCAGATCGTAGATGCCGTTGACGGGATTGGGGCAAATCTTGCCGAAGGAACGGGAAGGGGAAGTCTTCGTGACAACCGGAGATTTGTGAAGATCGCTCGTGGCTCACTCTACGAGACGAAACACTGGTTGCGTAGAGCGTACAACCGACGGTTGCTGACGGACCAGGAAGTTTGTGATCTAAAACCACTCGTTGACGAACTATTGCCAAGCCTTAACGCATACTTTCGATCGCTTAATGAGGCCATTCACAAAAAAGAAAACAAAGTACAAAGTACAAAGCACTAAGCTCAAAAACGATCCCTCTTAATGCTCGAACTCCGACAAATCACCAAACGCTTCGGCGACGTTTTGGCTAACGATCAGGTCGACATCGTCGTCAAGCCGGGAACGATTCATGCCATCGTAGGAGAAAACGGCGCGGGGAAGTCGACCGCGATGCGTATCGCCTACGGCTTCTACGCAGCCGACAGTGGCCAGATCCTCGTCGACGGACAGGTCCGCGAGATCAGGTCGCCGCACGACGCGATCGCGCTCGGCATCGGCATGGTCCACCAGCACTTCATGCTGGTCGAGACCATGACCGTCGCGGAGAACATCGTCCTCGGCGCGGAACCGGGCTCGCCACTCGCTCTCGACCTCAAAAGCGCTGCCGCACAAATTCGCCAACTCTCGGAAGAGTTCAAGCTCGCAGTCAATCCCAATGAACCGGTCGAACATCTCTCCGTCGGTCAGCAACAGCGCGTCGAGTTGTTGAAAGCGCTATATCGCCACGCGCGCATACTCATTCTCGACGAGCCGACAGCGGTGTTGACGCCGCTCGAAGTCGAAGAGTTCTTCGCGATTCTCCGGCGCATGCGCGAGCAGGGAAAGACGGTGATCATCATCACTCACAAGCTTTCTGAAGTGCTGGCGATATCCGACGAAGTGACGGTGATGCGCGACGGCAAGGTCGTGGGACGCGTGCAGACGAAAGACACGAACGCCGCCGAGCTGGCGCGCATGATGGTAGGCCGCGAAGTACTGTTGCGCGTCGAAAAGACGGATCCAAACGCAGGGCGCGCACAACTCGAGGTGCGCAATCTTTCCGTCGTCGCAAACGACGGAACTAAGCGCGTGAATGACGTGTCGTTCGCAGTCCGGAGCGGCGAGATCGTCGGCATCGCCGGCGTTGAAGGAAACGGGCAGACGGAACTGATGGAAGCACTCGCCGGACTCGTCGAAACTTCGCGCGTCAGCGGTGAAATCAGTTTCGCCGGCAAGAACATCAACGCGCTCGGCGCGCGTTTGCGTCGTGAACTCGGTATCGCCCACATTCCCGAAGACCGTCACCGGCGCGGCCTGTTGCTCGACTTCACGCTCGCGGAAAACTCGATCCTCGGCGTTCATTATCGTCCGCCAATCGCGGCGTACGCCGGCGATATCTTTCTCGACGAAGGCGCGATCCAGCGGCGGGCGAACGAGATCATCCAGGCCTTCGACGTTCGTCCGCCGAACGCAGCGCTGCCGGCGCGAGCGCTTTCCGGCGGCAATCAGCAGAAGCTGATCATTGGACGCGAGTATCGTCTGGATCCGAAGTTGTTGCTCGTGTCGCAACCGACGCGCGGCGTCGATATCGGCGCGATTGAATTCATCCACCGGCAGTTAGTCCGTTTGCGCGACGACGGTTGCGCCATTCTGCTGATCTCGGCCGAGCTGGAAGAGGTGACGAGTCTTTCAGATCGTTTATTGATCATTCACGACGGGCGCATCGCCGGTGAAGTCGATCCGAAGGTCGCGACGTTGGAAGAGATTGGATTGTTGATGACCCGAGGGCACTAAGGATCTCAAATCTCAGATCTTAGATCGCAAATACATAGATCTCACAGATGACCAAATTCGCGCGTGACTTACTTTTCCCGCTAGTCGCTGTCGTAGCAGCTTTCATCGTCGGCGGCATCCTCATCCTGCTGGTCGGAGACAATCCGATCGAAGCGTATCGTCTCTTACTCGGAAGCGCCCTCTCCTGGCCCGACGGCATCGGCTACACGCTCTTTCACGCGACGCCGTTGATCTTTACCGGCCTCGCCGTGCTCGTCGGCTTTCGCTGCGGCTTATTCAACATCGGCGTCGAAGGACAACTCTACATCGCCGCCTTCGGCACCGCCTGGGTCGGAATCACGTTCGCGAACCTCTCTTCATGGTTTCTCGTGCCGCTGTGTTTCGCGGCGGCGATACTCGTCGGCGCGTTCTGGGGAGCGATTCCGGGCGTGCTGAAGGCGCGTTTCGGATCGCATGAAGTCATCAACACGATCATGTTGAACTTCATCGCGCTGTACCTGATCAGTTACCTGACGCAGTATCACTACAAAATTCCCGGCGATCCGATTCTGCAAACGGCGCCCATCGGCCCGGGCGCGCACATCGCGCGGCTCGGAAAGTTCATTCCCGGTTTTCCGGAACGAATCCCCTTGAACCTCGCTTTCCTGTTGGCGCTGCTGTGCTGTCTGCTGGTCTATCTGTTTTTGTGGCGCACGAAATGGGGCTACGAGATCCGCGCGACCGGCAGCAATCCATTGGCTGCTGAGTACGGCGGCATCTCGATTCGCAAACAGATCGTGCTCGCGATGGCGGTCTCCGGCGCACTCGCCGGCATGGTCGGT
>DASURS010000188.1:0-8199 GCA_036279935.1 Pyrinomonadaceae bacterium | reverse complement strand
CCTTCGAAGGCGAGTATGTGCGTGGCGATGCGATCGAGAAACCAGCGATCGTGCGAGATCACCACCGCGCAGCCGGCGAAGTTTTCGAGTGCTTCTTCGAGCGCGCGCAGCGTGTTGACGTCGAGATCGTTTGTCGGTTCGTCGAGCAGCAGGACGTTTGCGCCTTCCTTGAGCATCTTCGCCAGGTGCACTCGATTGCGTTCGCCGCCGGAGAGCATGCCGACTTTCTTCTGCTGGTCCGATCCCGAGAAATTGAACCGCGCGACGTAAGCGCGGGAATTAACCTCGCGATTGCCCAGCTTCAACGCGTCCTCGCCGCCTGAGATCTCCTCCCAGATCGACTTCTGGGGATCGAGTGTGCGGCTCTGATCGACGTACGCGAGCACAACCGTTTCGCCTTTGCGGATCGTTCCGGCGTCGGGCTGTTCCTGGCCGGTGATCATGCGAAACAACGTCGTCTTGCCCGCGCCGTTTGGACCAATGACGCCGACGATGCCGCCCGGCGGAAGTGCGAACGTCATGTGTTCGACGAGTAGTTTCTGGCCGTAACCTTTGCTCACGTCGTTCGCTTCGATGACAAGATTGCCGAGACGTGGACCGGGCGGAATGTGGATCTCGAGATCTTCGCGGCGCTTCTCCGACTCCTGTTTGAGTAAGTCTTCGTACGAATTGATCCTCGCTTTGCCTTTCGCATGCCGCGCTTTGGGCGACATGCGAATCCATTCGAGTTCGCGTTGCAGTGTTTTCTGTCGTTCGCTTTCCGACTTTTCTTCGCGGCGGAGTCGTTCCTGTTTCTGTTCGAGCCAGGAGGTGTAGTTTCCTTTCCACGGAATGCCCTGGCCGCGGTCGAGCTCGAGAATCCAGCCGGCGACGTTGTCGAGGAAGTAGCGATCGTGAGTGACGGCGATGATCGTGCCGGCGTAGCTTTGCAGGTGATGTTCGAGCCACGCTACTGATTCCGCGTCGAGATGGTTCGTTGGTTCGTCGAGCAAAAGGATGTCGGGTTTTTGCAGAAGAAGACGGCACAGTGCGACGCGTCGACGTTCGCCGCCTGACAAAACTTTCACGTGCGTGTCGGGTGGCGGGCAGCGGAGTGCGTCCATCGCCATTTCGAGGCGCGAGTCGAGGTCCCACGCATCTTGCGCGTCGAGTTTCTCCTGCACTTCGCCTTGTCGTTCGAGCAGTGCCGACATCTCGTCATCGCTCATCTCTTCGCCGAACTTCGCGTTGATCTCTTCATACTCTTTCAGCAGATCGACAGTTTCCTGCACTGCTTCTTCGACGACCTCACGGACCGTTCGCTCATCGTCGAGCAGTGGTTCCTGTTCGAGGTAGCCGACGTTGAAACCGGGCGAGATGACTGTTTCGCCATTGAAGTCCTTGTCGACGCCGGCGAGTATGCGGAGCAGCGACGACTTCCCGGATCCGTTGAGGCCGATGACGCCAATCTTCGCGCCGTAGAAGTACGAGAGATAAATATCCTTAAGGACCGGCTTCTTGTCGTAAAACTTACTGACGCCGACCATCGAGTAGATGACTTTATTTGGTTCTGTGCTCATGGGAATTAGTGGAGAAGGATATTACAGATGTGCTTATAATTACACCAAGTCCGCGTTCTTCACGGGGCTTGAACTCAACCTCAATATGAATAGGAGCCAAGTATGCATCGTTTAATCCTCATTGGCCTGGTGGTTCTTACCCTTTCAGGGTCGGCGTTTGTGGCGACGCGGCAGAGTAGTGGGCAGAGTTCGCAAACGAGTAATCCGCTCACGATGAAGGTGTTACGGCAGAAGGACAAAGTAAGGAATTCTCCGAATAGTTCTGAGGTGGCGGCGTTCAGATTGGCGCTTCAGGAGGAGGAGCGGCGACTCGAAGACACGATCCCGAAGCACATTCCGATAAAGATAAAGATCAAAAAGGAGAAAGAAGCTGCGTTCAAGGACTTGAAAAATGAGAGGTGGGCCAGGGATTTTGAACTGGAAGTGACCAACACCGGCACCAAGCCGATCTATGCGCTCGATTTGTACGTGATCACTGATGTTAAGGCCGCTGCCGGCTTCCGCATCGTGTTTCCGCTTAACTATGGAAGGGTCGAGCTTGGCGATATCAGGACCAAAGCAGAGCCAACAGATATACCGATCAAACCCGGCGAAAGCATTTCACTGACAATCCATCCGGGGCAGCTCGACGCGTGGGATATCGCGCGTCGCAAAGAGAATAGACCTTTTCCCAAGCACCTGTTGGTGAAGTTTCATTATTTAAGTTTTGGAGACGTCACCGGGTATTGGGGACCTGACGGAACGGCGCTTCCGCGCAAAATACCAGACGAGGAAGGTTTGGGAGTTTGTTTGCCTCCCTCACACATTGATATCTTCGGGTGGAAAGACGCGCCACCTGGCTCGCCACTGTTCAAGCTACTGGCTTTTAACTTACCGGCCGCATTCGGGCCGGTAAGTTTTTGGGGCGAGTCAGATTTCGAGGTCGCTTCCTTGAGTCTGCTCCCAATCCAGACCTGTTGCAGTGGTCCAGGTTGTAGTTCGCTAACACCGTGGAAGGGTGATGTATGTCTTAATTGTCCCCCACAGAACCGTCCGGGTCTTGGGATTTGTGGGGATCCGCTTAGCTCCTGCTTTACAACTGTTTCGGATTATATTGAATGTACAATTCCAAAGACGGGCGAAAGTTACTTCTGCCAGACCATCGATCTCTTCGCTTGCGGCGCATCACCATCGCCGTCACCTTCACCATCGGCCAGCGCAAGCCCCACTCCCGCTCCATGTCCTTTAGCACTTCCGTCACAATGCCCAACCGGCGTTCCGAGAGATCCGTGCACCTATCCCGATCCCCCGCCGCCAACAGGTGGAACTGAAACTTCCGACGGCTGCCCTTTCAACTATCAGGTGAGCGGCGCCTGCTGCGTCCCCATCCCGTGCCCGCAACCAACTCCAACACCTCCCGCATGTGAGAACGGATTTCTCGTCTTCAATCCGTCCCCTAACTGCAACTGGAGCTGCCTTCAGCCGTTGAGTGAGCCGCCGCTGCCGTCACCCACACCCGAGCAGGCTGAAGAATATAAGCAGGAATGCATCGACTATTACTGGGTATGGTTTGTCTCGTATGACGGAGGAAAGACCTGGCAACCTACCGGACGTGTCGAGTATATGGGCTGTCTCATCGCAATGTAGTAACGCGGATACGACGTTAATCCCTCAACAACTCACGGGCGTGGCGGCGGGCGGCGTCGGTGATTTCGGCGCCGGTGAGCATGCGGGCGAGCTCTTCGATGCGGCCGGCGCGGTTCAGTTTTGAGATGTCGACCTGGGTGTGACCGTCGACGACGGCTTTTTGTACTGCAAGATGACTGTCGGCGAAACGGGCGATTTGCGGTTGGTGAGTGACGCAGAGGACCTGGTTCGTCTCCGCGAGTTTGCGGAGCTTGATGCCGACGGCCTCACTAACCCGCCCGCCGATGCCCGAGTCGATCTCGTCGAACACGATCGTTCGCGGAAACTCGGTCGCGTTCGCAACGGTCTTCAACACCAACATCAATCGCGAAGCTTCACCGCCAGACGCCACACGCGCCAGCGGCTTCAAATCCTCACCCGCGTTCGCCGAGAAGTAGAACTCAACATGATCGACACCCTTCGGACCAGCCGAATCCGCGACATCCGAAACCTGCACCTGAAACCGCGCATGCTCCATCGCCAACTCGGCGATACACTTCTCAACCGCGCGCTCGAATCGCTTCGCTGCCTTCCCTCTCTCTCGATGCAACTTCCCGGCGCGATCCAGATATCGACTCCGCGCCGAGTCGCGTGAAGCGCTCAACTCCCGTTCTCGTTCATCCGACGTCTCGATCTGTCGCAAACGATCCTGCGATCGCGCGAGGTGCTCGAGCGCGGCCTCGATCGTTCCGCCGTACTTCCGCTTGAGCCGCGAAAGCTCTGCTAAGCGATCTTCAACCTCCGAGAGCCGCACCGGCGAGAACTCCAACTTATCGACGAAGTCGCGCAACGAAAACGACAGGTCCTCCATCACGGCGCGCGCATTTTCCAACCCTTCGAGATACTCGCGAAAACTCGACTCATACTCCGCCAGCTCGCCGACGTCTTTGACCGTCTGCCGAACACGCGCGAGCGCCGCATCGTCGTCCTCATAAATCCGCGCATAACTCGCCTGACTCAGCTCCGTCAGCTTTTCAACGTTTGACAGCCGCCGCCGCTCTTCTTCAAGCCTTTCGTCCTCTCCGATCGTCAACTGCGAGCGCTCCAATTCATCTATCTGAAACCTCAGCGTGTCGACGAGCTGAAACTTCTCAGCGTCGTCGCGCCGAAGCGCATCGAGCTCACGCTCCAACACATTCCAAGTCCGGTACGCCTCAGCGACCTCGTCGCGCAACCCGTTACTGACAGCGAACGAGTCGAGCAGTTCGAGATGCGTGCGCGGATTGAAGAGCGTCTGCTGATCGCCCTGACCGTGAATGTCGACGAGGAACTCACGCAGATCGCGCAGCAACGATTGCGTCGCCAGTTGATTATTGATGAAGATCTTGTTGCGCCCGGCAGCCGACAGCTCGCGGCGAATAATTAGTTCATGATCAAAGGACAACCCCGCGTTCTCGAGCAACAAAGCAAGCTCCGGATTCGGATTGACGACAAACAGCCCCTCGATAAACCCGCGCTCGGTTCCCGACTTGAGCAGATCGCTCGTAAACCGCCCGCCAATCAGCACACCGAGCGCGTCGACGATGATCGACTTGCCCGATCCTGTCTCGCCCGTAAGCAGATTTAGACCAGCTTCAAACTCAACCTGAAGCTCGTCGATCAGCGCGATGTTGGAGATATTGAGGAATTGAAGCATTCCGGCGCACAGATTACGCACATAAAGCCTGATGCGCAATCTGTGCGCCGAAAATTTTTCAGAACGTGTACCGCAGCGCGAACTGCATGACGCGTCCGGCCTTGGTTTCGTTCAACGAGGTCTGAGTGGAGGTGAATTTGCCGAAGTCTCGAGTCGGGCTGCTGCTACTAAGGAAGGGATCAGATCCCAGACTCAAGTCGGAAATCGTCAGACCATCAAACCGCTGAGTGTTGGTTACATTGAACACTTCCCAGCGGAACTGAAGCGAGTGACCTTCCCAGGGCATCGCGAACGACTTGTAAAGTCCCATGTCGAGCGAGATGTATCCCGGCGCCCGAAGCACGTTGCGATCGCCGCTTTCGCCCGGGAACGCTGGACGGAAACTGCGATACACCGCGAGCGGATCGTTGAAGGCATTGGGCTCGCCGTCCTGGTCCTGCTTCGTCGCCGACGCCTGCACGGGCGAGACCCGCACGCCGTTTGACTGCACGTTCCAGTTCGTGGCCCATACGCAGCAATCGAATGGCGTTTGGATTGGAAGCCCACTGTTCCAACGGAAGATGCCCGTCGTCGTCCAGCCGCCAAGCACGCCATTCACGAGCTTATTGCTGTCGCTCAGGAAGCGCTTGCCGCGGCCGACCGGAAGTCCGACCACCCAGTTGGCGTTGATGATGTGCCTCGCGTCGAAGTCGGACGAGGCGTAGTTTGCATCCGGCCGCAACGCGTTGACGATGAACGCCGTGCCGTAGCTGGTCGAGTTTTGCAGTCCGGAAGCGTTGTCGAGCGAATGACCGTAGGTATAGTTGAAGTCAAACGTGACGTCGTCGCGCAGCCTTTGCCGCAAGCTGAGCTGCAACGAGTTGTAGTTTGACCTCGCGACGGTCGAGAACGCCGACAGTGCACCAAACTGCGGTTGATAGAACATGTTGTTGAACCTCGCCGGACCGCCGCCGAATGGGCAGGTGGTACAGTCCGGACTGTCGTCCCACAACAACTGAAGGAACGTGTAGTCGATCGTATCGCCGCCACCCAGGCCGCCGGGCGCGATGAACGCGTACGCGGCCTGCGTCGGCGTCAACGACGTGTCTCCCCACCATTCCGGCATGAATGGGAAAAGATTGTCGAAGAACGGCATCGACTCGATCGAGGTGATCTCGCGATTCGCATAACGGAACTGGACCAACTGATTGACAGCCTCGTAGTACGTCATGCCCGACTGCGGATCGCGAATATTGTTGAGTTGCATGATGTCGCGCGAGGCAAGCAGGCTGCGCGCGAAACGCCCGACATAGCTGGCTTCAAACGACAATCCTTTGCCGATTTCGCGGCCGTAGGAGAAGTTGATGCTGTAGTTGTAGGGCGTCGTGATTCCCTGGTCCAGCGACGTCTCGATGCGTTGATCTTCATCGGCCGGGACCGTCAGCGGGAAGCTCAACGTCGTCGGGATCGGTCCAGTGGAACCGGGGAAGTCCAACGTGCGAACAGTCGGGTTGAAGCCGTTGAAAAGCGGTCCAAGCTGACCGTCGACAACGTCGAACGTGTTCGCGTTGATATTGCGAGCTGAGGTGAAGCCGGCGAGATTGTTGAGATCGAAGTTGACGGCGAGCGCACTGCCGATGCGGTCGTAAGTCATGCGGAAGCCGCCGCGAAGAACGCTCTTTCCTTCGCGTCCAAAAACCTTGCCAAAGAGGTTGTCGCCGAAGTCGGGCGACCATGCGAATGAGACTGAAGGCGCCCAGTTGTTCCAGTCCTGCTTGTAATAGCCAGGGGCGTTGTTTGCCTTGCCGCCGAGCACGAAGCTGATCGGGTCGGTAAACGGCGCGCCGTTAAAGGAGCTCTCTACGCGCTGGTTGAAATAGTCGGTCAGGTTCACGTTGGGAATCACTTGCAGTCCGTTCCGTTCGTAGACCGGAGTCGACGTGGACCAGCGGACGCCGTAGTTCAACGTGAAGTTGGGACGCATGCGCCAGGAGTCCTGGAAGTAACCTTCGTACTCCTCGGTGGCGAATGAACGATCCGTTGGAGTGCCGACCTGCTGGAGTTGACCGCTTGCGTCGTAGACGAGGTTTGCGCTGTATTGCGAATAGCGGCCGATGACGGCAGCCAGTGCGTCACGCAGATCGCTTTCACTGAAGAAATCGGTGAAACCGTTCGTGAGCACCCGGCCGGAGTCGTTATAGAAGGACGGATTGACGATGGCTTCGTCGAACGAGGCGCCGAGCGAGTTGCGGTTGTTGCGGATCAGGCGAATGTTGGCGCCGAATCCGAACGTGTGATTACCGCGCACCCACGAAACGTCGTCGACGAAGTTGTGGACGGGCGTCGTCCGGCGCAACGTGCGCTGGAACGACTGCGGCGAGAAGATGAAACGGAAGTTGACCCGGTTTTCATTCGAGTCGCCGTTCTGCGTAAACGCCGCGCGCGTGAAGCCGTAGTTGAAACGGTTGACTACGCTGTTCGTCGCGGTCCAGATGTGGCCCACGGCGAGCCCTTTCGGATGGTTCCACGTCGTCAACGGCGGCGTATCGGGAAAGCACTGCACGTTGTCGCCGGGAATGCTGCAATCAGGCGAGAAATAGACAGCGCGCGTCACGGTATCGTTCTGATAGTTGCCGCGCAGGAAGAGCGTCGAACGATCAGTCAGGTTGAGATCGAAGCGCGCGATGTAGGTGTTCAGTTCCGTCGGCGTCCTCGCGTTGAAGCGAAAGCCGCTGGTATTCAGACCATCGCCCGTTGTCGTGTCGTTTGCCGGGTAACGAGCGGCTGCGGCCGCGAGGGCCGCGAGCGCGTCGGGGTTGATGCCGGGATTGGCGCCGACTGAAGCATAGGTCGCGATGATCTCGTCGGGAGTGAGACAGTTTACGCCTGACGGTGTTCCCGCCGGGCAACCGGGATCGCTCGTTGTGCTGGTAGTGCGATAGCGGACGATGCCCTGGCCCAACGTCGGCAACGGCACTTCACGCACAACGGAAGTCGCGGTCGCCTCACGAAAGCCCTCGTAAGTGAAAAAGAAGAACGCGCGGTCTTTCTTGATCGGTCCGCCGATCGAACCGCCGAAGATGTTGCGCAGCAACTGCGGACGATCGACGCCGGCGGCGTTGTTGAAGAAGTCGTTTGCGTTGGTGACGGTGTTGCGGTGCGTCTCGAACAGCGATCCGTGCCACTGGTTCGAGCCTGAGCGCGTCACCAGCGAAACCTGTGCGCCCGAGGAGCGACCCTGTTCGGCGTTCGGGTTCGTCGTTGTTACGCGAAACTCCTGGAGCGAGTCGCGCGTCACCCTCAGAACGCTCGCAAACGCTTCGTCGGTGATCACGTCGAGACCGTCCTGTTGTTCGTTCA
>DASURS010000187.1:0-14992 GCA_036279935.1 Pyrinomonadaceae bacterium | reverse complement strand
GCAGCGCTTAACACCGCTGGAAAAAGACGAAGATGCTCAGCGCGAATATGCACGGCAAGACGCGCCCAAAACAGATCCAGCGCCCCACGAGGGACGCCGGCATCTGTTTCGTGCAGCGCCTTTTTCAGTTGTTCCAGCAATTGGTGGAGGTCTTCGTGATCGTCCGCCAATCGCCGGCCCGCTTGTGACATCATCACGAGTTTAGCTGCTGTTCCATTTCAATCGCACGCGGAAACAGGATGTTGTTCTCCAGGTGAATGTGCTGATGCAGATCTTTTTCGAACGCTTCCAACGCCTGGCAAAGAGTCTGATAGCTGATGCAGGCGTCCGGCGGCGGCGTGTAATCCGATGTCAGTTTCCGCATTTCGCGCAGCAGCGAGCCCACGACGTCGTGCTCCAGCATCATCATCCGCACGGGATTGCCGACGGTGCCGAACGGAGCAAAGGGCGCCTCACCGTTATTCGCCGCCGCGCGTGAGACCGTCATCATGTAAGGAAACAACACGCGCTCTTCCTTGAACATGTGCGGCGTTAAGTCGGCGCACATGCGTTCGAATACTCTGCCCGCCTCTTTCAGATCGGGATGATTCTGTCCGTGAACCGAAATGACTTTCGCAAACAGCGCCTCGAGACGAGTCATTTCCGCTTTCGTGAAAACGTGGTGCGTGTCGAGGATGTGTGAGATCAGTTCCGGGAGAGGAAGCTGTTGAAAGTCGGGCGTGGTTGGACGAGCAGCGGTTGGCTGGGCGACCTCGTCCAGCATCCGCAACACGTCTTCGGTTTGAACACCTGCCGACGCGCACGCATCGCTCAATGCGCGGTTGCCGCCGCAACAATAGTCGATATTGAGTTTCTCGAAGAGTCTCGTTGCTTCGGGGACTTGTAACGCGACCTCTCGCACGGTCGTTCCTGAGCTAATCATGATGGCCTCCTGAAAATGATGCTTAATCCGCGCACAATTACGCGCTAACTCGGAGGAGCAACCAATGTGCCGCTCAAAAACGGCGCTATTTCATAGGCGCGAGCACACCGGACGTGCGAATTTTTGCGAAGCGGTGGGGAGATGTTCGCGTCTCTGCACAAAACATTTCTCGCGCAAAGGCGCAAAGGCGCAAAGAAAGCTTTTTTAGAAACGCGGCAGCGGCTTTTGCGCCTTTGCGCCTTTGCGCGAGAAAATCTTCGCCGCCTTCACACTAGTTCACTTCTTTTGGCGCGACGTAGCTCTTCCGCGATTTGACGACGAGATTCCCCTGCGATTTTTCGACCTTCTTCGCGACGTCGATCTTCAACTTTCGCAAAGATCCGTCGCGTTTCTTGTTCGTCGAGACGAACGAGAAACTGTACCGCGTACGCAGATGCGTGATCAGCGTGTTGAACGTTTGATCGAGCTCCTCGGGTTTGTCGCGCAGTAACTCGCCGCCGGTTTCGTCCGCGAGTTTTTGAATGTCGATGTAGTTCACGCCCGCAATCCGCCCGAAGCGAGTCGCCCAACGCATCATGCCGTTCTCGGCTGCCTGTCCCGGCGACTTCGGAATGATTCCCGAGACCACGCTGCCTGATTCGAACACCGAATGCTCGGCGGTCGTGTGCGACGGACCGCCGCGACAATCCCAGTTTCGCGTCACGGCCGTGATCACCACGATCACGCGACGGCCGGCGGGGTTCGCCGCTTTCATCATGTAGTTGGCCGCTTCCTCAAACGCGATATTCAGACAGTGATTGGCGCGCTCGTCATGCTCCGGCACCCAACGCAATGCGCGTCCGAGCATGAGCCGGTCGCGCGTGAACCCCTGCATCAAGTCGACTGTGTCGTGATACGTCATCACCGCAACTTCGTCGGTTGGTTTCAGGCGCGACAACGCATCGCGGGCGGCGTTTCTAACTTCCGTTCCGAACGGATCCAAACAACCGCCGCGATCGATCAGCAACAGCACCGATAACGGCAGACTGTCCTGGCTGAAGTGCGTCAGCGTTTGCGGAGCGCCATCTTCGAAGAGAAGGAAATCGTCCTGTTTCAGATTGCCGACGACGCGGGAAGTGTTTTTCTGAAGCACGAGTGCGTCGACGGTGACGAGGTCGACGTCGGTTTTGATCACCTCGGCGACTTTGATGTTGGCTTCCGCGGGACTCGGCGTGACTGTTCGTTCGCGAGTTTGCGGCAACGCGGGCGAGATCAGGAATCCGGCGACTATTAGTATGAACGTAACGAAAAGGAGAGAAACCCTGGCGCGTGTCGGGACAAGTTTCATAAGCACCTCCTCAGGTGAGACCTTCAGCTACCGCAGGCGCGGCGATGCGGGAGAGTACTTTTCACTCGGGGAGAGTGCTTGGGAATGGGGCGAATAATAGATCGATTTTCGTCCGAAGACGAGGTTTTTCTGGCGGTCGGTAATTCAGGCTTGCCGTGAGCTCGAGCGCTGGAAAAGAAACATCATCAGCAGCGCGTAGCCGGCGCCGATCAGCAGTGCTTGAAAGCCCATGTTGCGATGCGGCGGGAGGGCGCCGTAGATGTGAACGAGGATCGATAGTACGCCGGTGATCAGCACCAACCGGCGCACGGCCGTCCATTGCTGAAACATCGCGACGGCGGAAATGATGAACAACACGCTGACCACGATTGCCACTGAGCTTAAAAAGAGCGGCTGTAATTCGCCATCGCGAATGCCGCGGTTGAGAAACTCGTTGACGGCGGCAAATCCGAGAACCAGCGCGACGAGGATGTTGAGCACGATGAGGACCAGTTGCAACGGAGTGTGCTGAAACGTCGCGACGTCGTGAGTTGCGCCGGCCACTCTTTTCGATAGATCGAGTTTGCTCTTCATGTTGAGGTTGTTCCATTTCTGAAGCACTTGCCAGTGGTTGACGATCTCGGCTTCCCATTCGCGGCGCCAGTCCGATCGCGAATGCGCCGGCACCAGGCGGCTCAGCGCGCGAATGAAGAGAAGCCATGCGGCGGGAGTATTGAGACTTAATCTCATGCTGTTGAGCGCTTCGGTTTTTTCGTTAACGTACCTTCGAGGCGGCGATAGCGGTTAACGGCTTCGGCGAGGGCTGCTTTTCCCTCGCCCGTCAATTTGTAGTACTTGCGCGCGGGCCGCTGTTCCTTGCGCGCAGTCGCTTCAGGCTCCCAGCGGGATTCGACGAGTCCGGACTTTTCGAGACGCCGGAGCGCCGGGTAGACGGTGCCACTGGGCAACCCGGTCACGTCCATGATGTCGAATCCATACTGGTAACCGTGCGCCAGTGCCTGAAGGATCGCGGTCCCTGAAAGACTTAGGCTGTTCATCTGACTCGACTGTATAGCATACTACATAGGGTAAGAGCAAGAGTTTTGCTTGTGATTTTTACCGCTCGTTGTGGCATCTTAGTCGCCGGAGTCTCGAGGCCCTGCGGATTTTTGAAGGTAGCGGCGGAGAATCTCCGCGAGGATGGAGACGTGCGGTGGGCGCATCATGCTGAGGTGATCGCCGCGCACGTCGTGCACGTCGAGTGTGTTGGAAGAGAGTCGGCGCCAGCGCGTGATCATGTCCGCGTCTTCGAGTTCGTCACCGGCGCGCAACAGGAGAAGCGGAATCGAGGCCGGGCACGGTCGATAGTTTTTGACTGCTTCAACGTCGCCGAGATAGACCTCAAACCGGCGGCGAAGATCGTCGACGTCGACATCCGGCGGCAGCGCGTCGACGTGGCGCGCCTGATCCAACATCCATTCCAGTTGCGCCTCCCTTCCCGCTTCGAGAATTTCTTCATACGCCGCCGAACCGAAATGGAGCGGAACGCCGAGGTTCATAGCAAAGCCTGCGAGAATCGCCACGTCGTCGTTTAAATCGCGAGCGTCACTCGCCAGCGGAACGGAGTCGAGCAGCGCGACCAGCGCGACGTCCTCGCCACGCTCGCGGAGTTGTCTCGCCATCTCGAAAGCAACCACGCCTCCGGTGGACCAGCCGCCCAGCAGGTATGGACCAGCCGACTGGACGCTCTGAACAGCATCCACATAGGCCGCCGCCATCGACTCGAGTTCTCGTCGCTCAAACTCGCGCTGCGTTCCGTCGAGAGCATAAAACGGACGCTCCTTACCGAGCGCGCGCGCCAAAGCAAAGTAAGCCGCTACGCTGCCGCCCGCCGGGTGCGCAAAAAACAGCGGCGTTAACGATCCGTGCGGTTGTATCGCAACGAGCGGCGCCGACGCAGACGACGCACCTTCGCGACGCAACAGTGACGCTAACAATTCGATCGTCGGCGCTCTGAAAACAGACGCCACTTCCAACTTCTTTCCCGTAACCTGCTCCACACGCGCCAGCAGCGATACGAGCAGGAGCGAATGGCCGCCTAACTCGAAGAAGTCATCGTGTACGCCGGGCTTGACGTGCAGCAACTCTTCCCAGATGCGCGCCAGTTGCGACTCCAACAGGTCGCGTGGTCCAACGCGCTCATCGTCCTGTTCAGGCTGCATGCGCGTCCTGGCCCGAAGCGCATTTCGATCAACTTTGCCGGTCGGCGTCAGTGGCAATGTATCCACCGGAACAAAACGCGGCGTCATGTAATCGGGTAGTCTCTCGCGCGCAAAGGCGCGCAACTCTTCGCGAGTCACAACGACGCCGGGCTGCGCGACGACGTAAGCGACAAGCCGTCGATCGTCGTCAGTCACGACGGCCGCATCCACAATCGCCGCATGCTGTTTGAGCGTGGCCTCGATCTCTCCGGGCTCGATGCGCAGACCGCGAATCTTGAACTGCTCGTCACGGCGTCCGAGAAACCTGATATTTCCGTCCGGCAGGTAACGCGTTAAATCGCCGGTCCTGTAAAGTCGCGCGCCTGGTTCGGTGCTGAATGGATCGGGAATGAACCTTTCGGCGGTCAGATCGGCGCGCCCGAGATAACCACGCGCCACGCCGAGACCGCCAATGTACATCTCTCCGGCAGCGCCGAGCGGAACCGGATTCAATCGTTGGTCCAACAGGTAGATCTGTATGTTGCTGATCGGTCTGCCGATGGGCGGCTCACCGGCGTGCGCGCCGTTTGACTCGTAAAAGACACAGCCGATCGTCGCTTCGGTCGGACCGTAGCCGTTGATGAATCGCCTGCCGCGCGACCAGCGAGCCGCGACTTCCGCGGGACACCGCTCACCCGCTGAAATTACTCTCTCGAGCGCAGGCCATTCCTCCGGTGACAATACGGCCAACATCGACGGCGGCAGCGTCGCAACCGTGACCTTCCGTTCTTCGCAATACTCGACGAGCCGCCGGCCGGACAACATCGTCTCTCGACTCACGAGGCAGAGACGAGCGCCAACCGTCAAAGCCGTGAAGATCTCTTCCACGGACGCGTCGAAGCCCAAAGAGGCGAACTGAAGAACGCAGCTTTCGGGACGAACTCCGAACGACTCTGCGAACGCCGCGACGACGTTGCAGACCGCACGATGGACGGCCACGACGCCTTTCGGAGCGCCCGTCGAGCCCGACGTGTAGATGGCGTAAATGGCGTTGTCGCCGCTCACGTGAAAGCGCGGGTTGTGATCGGGTTGTTTCGAGATCTCCTCGTCGCCCATGCCGACAACTCGCACAGCGGGAGACAACGGCAGCGATTCCACTAAACGCTGCTCGGTAACTAAGATTTCGACCTTCGCGTCATCAAGCATGTAGGACAGACGCGCCGGCGGAAACGCCGGATCGAGCGGAACGTACGCCGCGCCCGACTTGAGGATGCCGAGCAAAGCGACGATCGTTTCCGGCGAACGTTCGAGCAACAAACCCACGAACGACTCTGGTCCAACACCCGCCGCCAGTAAGCAGTGCGCGAGCTGGTTGGACCGCCGGTTCAACTCCTCGTAAGTCATATGTCGATCTTCGAAGACGAGGGCGATCGCATGCGGAACACGTTCCGCCTGCTGTTCGAAAAGCCGGTGAATGCAAACCTCGCTGCTTAGCTCTTTCGCGGTATCGTTCCACTCGACGAGCAACTGTCGCAACTCGGTCGCGGTCAGCAGCGGCAGTGCCCCGATTGCCTGGCCGGGACCGGCGACGACGCCCGCGAGCAGGACTTTGAAATGCGCCGCGATCAACTGAATCGTCGACGCGTCAAACAGATCCGTGTTGTAAATGAAAGTTCCATGGAGTTGCCCGTCAAGTTCGGTCACGTCGAGTATGAGATCGAACTGCGCCCGCGTTGTCTTAACGTGCACGGCGGTGATGTCGAGCCCGAGCGACAACGACGCAGCGTCCGGCATGTTCTGGAGAGCAAACATCACCTGGAACAGCGGATTGCGGCTCCGGTCCCTGATCGAACACAACTCCTCGACCACCATCTCGAACGGCAGATCTCCATCCGCAAACGCGCCGAGCGAAACCTCGCGCACCTGGGCCAGCAACTCGCGAAACGACGGCTCGCCCGAAAGGTTCGCGCGCAGGGCCAGCGTATTGACGAAGAAGCCAATCAGCGACTCGAGCTCCTGGCGTCGCCGGTTTGCGACCGGAGTGCCAAGGACGATGTCAGTCTCGCCCGTGTAGCGGTGAAGCAGCACATAGAACGCGGCGAGCAGCGTCATGAAGAGCGTCGTGTCTTCGCGGCGGCTCAGTTCCGACAAACGAGCCGACAGGTCGCGCGAAAGCACGAACGATTCGCGCTCGCCGTTGAAGCTCTGCACCGCGGGGCGCGGGCGATCGGTTGGCAGTTCCAGCGCGGGCGGCGCGCCGGCGAGATGCTGCCGCCAGTACTCGAGCTGTTGGTCCAGCACGGCACCCTGCAACCACTCGCGCTGCCACTCAGCAAAGTCGCCGTACTGGATCGACAACTCCGGCAACGGCGACGGCCGGCCGGCCACGGCAGCTTCGTAAAGCGCGCCCAACTCATTGAGCAGGACCGTTTGGGACCAGCCGTCGCTGATGATGTGATGCATCGTCACGAGCAGTACGTGCTCGTCGACGTTCAGCCGCATTAAATTGGCGCGAATGAGCGGACCGCGCAACAGATCGAATGACCGCTCGGTCTCTTCGCTCACAAACATCTCGGCTTCGGCTTCGCGGACCGACGGTGGGATCGCGCTCAAATCCATCACGACAAGCGGCAGAGTCCCGGCGCCGGAGACTAATTGCACCGGCTGCTGGTCCAACATGTCGAACGTGGTGCGCAGGATCTCGTGCCGGCGGACGATCTCGTCGAGTGACCACTGCAAAGCGTCCACCTGGAGCGGCCCTGACAACCGGAAAGCAAGCGACATGTTGTAGGCGGCGCTCGCCGGTTCCATCTGATACAGGAACCATAAACGCTGCTGCGGGTACGACAGCGGAAAAACGAAGACTTCGCTGGAAGCGACAGCGGACGTCATTGACCAGGCCTCGGCGCGCGCGCGGCAGGTCGCGCCAAACGTCGCGCTTCTCGATCCACGCGTACGATCTTCGGCAGCTCGCGCGGCGCGGCCGTGTTTTGCATCTCGTCTATCACGATCGCGAGTTCGGCAATGGTCGGTTGCTGGAAGACCTGGCGCAACGGCACTTCCACCTTGAACAATTCACGCACGCGAGAGATGAGTTGCGTGGTCATCAGTGAATGGCCGCCGAGATCGAAGAAATTGTCGTTAATGCCGACCTGCGGCAGGCCGAGCAGGTCGGACCAGATGCCGGCGAGCGACGTTTCGACTGGTGTTTTCGGCGCAACGAAGGGGTGCGGCAAATCAGGCCGCGCAGCTTCCGGCGCAGGTAACGCGCGGCGGTCGATCTTTCCGTTCGCCAATAACGGCAACGCGTCGAGGATCACGAACGACGCGGGAACCATGTGTTCGGGCAGACGGGCTTTCATAAAGCTGCGCAATTGTGGTCCAAACTGCCGCGCCTGTTTTCCACGCAGCGGATGGTTTACGTAGTCGTTTAGGGACCTGGCGTCGGCGTCAGGGTTATGCGGAAACTCGACCGGCATCTCCTCTGAGGGCAGTCTAAAGAGCACGTCAAAGCTTCCGTCAGCGCCGTGTCGCGCCCAGCTCAGGTGTACCTGATAACCCGCTTCCTCCGCCAACCGGTAAAGGTCTTCGGGATCGATCGCCCCCGCGTTTGTCGCATTCGAACCATCGAGCAATTGAACGATGCGAGTTGGTCCAGCGAGTCTCGCGTTTGCGACGTTGATGAGCGCAAGTGTCTCTGGCCAATCTTGCGCGAGTCGGCGGCGGATCTCCGCCACGTCGCATCGCTCTTCACGCCAGTCAATCCACGACTCGTCTTTTCTTTGCGCCTTTGCGCCTTTGCGGGAGATAAGGTCAGAATCCATTTCCCGCAAAGGCGCAAAGGCGCAAAGGGAGTCATCACCGATACGGATCCGCACCTGGTAACGAAACTGCGTCAGCTCGTTGTGATAACGCCCGCGTTTGGGCTCAACCTCGACACAACTGATCTGCGGCAAGTGTTTCGCAAGCGCGTTGAAGAAGGTGGGATCGATGAGCAACTCCTCTTCCTGTTCGATACGTCGCTCGACGCGCTGCCGCAACTGCTCCATCGAAACGCCGGCCTCCGCTTTGTGATGCTCGACGGACGCGTGCAGAGCTTTCAGCAGCGGCAAACTACGAACGTCGCCGATAAAGATGAACCCGCCGGGCGCCACCGCCTCCACCGCACCACGCAAAACCCGCATGAGGTAATCAACGGCGGGAAAGTACTGCACGACCGAGTTGATGATCACCGCATCGAACGACGCCGGCTCAACGTTCGTGAAGTCGTCAGCATTCTGTTCGGCCAACGAAACCTGCGGCAACGTGTCACGCAACTGTTCGCGGATGTAATTCAGCGCGGCGGGTGAAAAGTCCGTTCCGTGATAGCGTTGACAGTGCGGCGCAATGCGGAACAACAACAACCCCGTGCCGCAACCGATCTCCAGCACGCGCCGCGGCTTTTGTGAAAGAACGCGCTCCACGGCGTCGTCGACCCATTCGCGCATCTCCTCCGCGGGAATCGGCGCGCCGGTGTAGCTGCTGTTCCAACCGCTGATGTTGAAAGTCGGATCGTGGAGCAGGGCCGTCTCGTTGAAGACTTCGTCATCGTGGACCGTTCGCCACTGCGCGAGTTGATCCGCTTCGAGTGCGGACAATTCCTCGGAAGCGCTGTCTTCCGCGGGATTTTGCACGACGTAAGCGACCAGCGACTTATCGCCTGACGCTCCTTCACGCAGCGACACCACTGCACGCCTGACGCCCGGCGCGGAGTTCAGCGCCGTTTCGATCTCGCCGAGCTCGATACGATAGCCGCGCAGCTTCACCTGCTCGTCCACTCGCCCGATAAATTCGATATTGCCGTCGGCGCGATAACGCGCCAGATCGCCCGTGCGATACAGCCGCGCTCCCGGCGTCGAGCTGAACAAATGAGGAATGAACCGCTCGGCCGTTAAATCAGCGCGCCCGTGATATCCGCGCGCCAGGCTTTCGCCCGCGATATACAACTCACCGGCCAGACCAACCGGCGTCAAGCTCAGGTTCCGGTTGAGCACGTAAACTTCGGTGTTCGCGATGGCCCGGCCGATCGGCAAAGACTCCGCGCCGCGAAGCTGATCGGGATTGGGTCGATACAACGTGGAGGTGATCGTCGCTTCGCTA
The DNA here is from genome assembly GCA_036279935.1 of Pyrinomonadaceae bacterium. Lineage (GTDB taxonomy): Bacteria > Acidobacteriota > Blastocatellia > Pyrinomonadales > Pyrinomonadaceae > PSRF01. Next base: position 5,424 of record DASURS010000187.1, on the reverse strand, counting down.
ACGCCGTACGCGTTGAGCAGAGCGCTGTTCGGAGGCGCCAGCCTGGTCCAAATCGCGACTCCTTCCGGCATGACTTTCTCACTTCCGACGACCGTGAGTCTGACACCCTCAGGCAATCTTGCATTTTTGCGCTCCAGACTCTCCAAGCACTCCTGCCAGAATCGGGCGGGCAAATTCAGCACACTGATTCGCTCCTGCTCGATCAATCGCAGCAGGTCCGTCGCCTCCAGCACGCGCTCAGGCTGTAGCACAATGGCGGCCCCCGCAAGCAAGGTGGGAAAGATCTCTTCAGCAGCAACGTCGAAACTCAACGAAGCAAACTGGAGGACACGATCGGAAGCTCGAAGCTCATATTCGCCGGCCACAGCGAAGCAATGGTTTGACAACGCGCGGTGCGTGATTACGACGCCTTTCGGCGTTCCCGTCGATCCCGAAGTGAAGATCACGTAAGCAGCGTTATCGAGGTTCGATCTGTGACCCGGATTCGCGTTTTGGTCAGTTGCGATCAGACTGTCGCGTGTAAGCGTCAACCGAGCACCGGCGTCCTCGATCATGAAGTCAAGCCGCGCCTGTGGATATGAAGGATCGAGCGGAACGTACGCGCCGCCGGCCTTCAGCACGCCGAGCAACGCCACGATCATTTCCACTGAACGATCAAGCATGACGCCGACTGTAACTTCCGGTCCAACACCGGCGGCGATCAAGTGATGGGCCAACTGGTTCGCGCGCCGGTTCATCTCCGCAAACGTCAGACTCTCGCTCCCGCAAACAACCGCAACGGCCTCAGGCGAACGCCCAACCTGAGCCTCGAACAATTCAACTACGGATTGCGACGGATAGGTTCGCGCGCTTTCGAGCTGCAACTGAAGCCGCTCGGACTGGTCCATCAGCGGGAACTCGCTGAGACGCTGCTCCGGCGCCGCCGCGATACTCTCCAGCAGGCTCTCCCAGCGCTTCAGCAGTGTGCGAATCGTTTCAGCTTCGAACAGATCCGTGCTGTACTCCGCCGTAACCCCGAGCCCCTCGTCGCTCTCGACAACGTCGACACTGAGATCGAACTGGCTCGCAACGCCGGCAACACTAACCGGACTCAGCGTCAAACCCGGCAGCGGCAATTCCTCCTTCGGCGTGTTCTCCAGTTGAAACATCACCTGGAAAAGCGGGTTGCGGCTGAGACTGCGTTCCGGCTGCAAGTCTTCGACGAGAACTTCAAACGGCAGGTCCTGATGGGCGTACGCTTCGAGCGTCACTTTGCGCACGCGCGCCAGCAACTCCGTAAAGCGCGGATCGCCTGAATGGTCGGTGCGCAACACCAGCGTGTTGACGAAGAACCCGATCAGGTTTTCCGTCTCGATGCTGTTGCGATTCGCTATCGGTGCGCCGATGACGATCTCTTCCTGCCCGGTGTAGCGACAGAGCAGCGCTTCGAAAGCCGCGAGCAACAGCATGAAGAGCGTCACGCCTTCTCGCCGGCAGACGACGCCAAGCGATTCACTTAGATGTGACGGCAGGACGGTCGTCAGCGTCGCCCCGCGAAAGCTCTGCACCTCCGGACGCGGATGGTCGGTGGGCAGATCGAGCGCCGGCAGATCGCCGGCGAGTTGTTTTCGCCAGTAAGCGAGTTGCTGGTCCAACACGTCGCCCGCCATCGAGTTGCGCCGCCATTGTGCGAAGTCGGCGTATTGCACCGGCAACTCTTGGAGCGGAGATTCCCTGCCTTCGCTGAAAGCCTGATAGAGCTTGCCGACCTCGCGCACCAGCACGCCCTGCGACCAGCCGTCGGAGACGATGTGATGGACCGTCAACAACAGCACGTGCTCTTCCGGTCCAAGCCGCACGAGACCGGCACGCATCAGTGGCGGACGAGTCAGGTCGAACGGTTTGCGCGCCTCTTCCGCCGCCAGCTCCAACATGCGCGACTCCCGCTCACTTTCAGCCAACGAGCTAACGTCCGTCACCTCCACTTCGAAATCGACCGGTGGTCCAACAAACTGCGCCGGTTGAGCGTCAGTCATGCCGTAGTAGGTGCGCAGGATCTCGTGTCGCCGGACGATTTCGTTCAGCGTGCGCCCAAGCGCGCCGGTATCGAGTGTGCCGGTGAGTCGCACCGCGGTCGGAATGTTGTAGGCCGACATGCTCGGTTCCAACTGATAAAGGAACCAGAGACGTTGTTGCGAGAACGACAGTGGGAGATTGCCGTCGCGGGGCACGCGGACGATCGGCGCGGCGTGCAGCTCATTCCCCGCGCGCAGGGCTGCTTCGACGGCCGCCGCCTGTTCGGCAAGCGTTGCCGATTCGAAGAAGAGTTTCAGCGGCAGCTCCATTCCGAAGTGCGCCTGCGCGCGAGAAACGAGCCGCGTCACCAGCAACGAATGCCCGCCGAGCTCGAAGAAGTTATCGCTTCCGCTGACCCGTTCAACCTTCAAAAGATCGGACCATATGCCGGCGAGCAGTTCCTCGACGGGAGTTCGCGGCGCGACGTAGGCTGCGTCTTGCGATTGAATCTCCTCGGGCGCGGGCAACGCGTTGCGATCAACTTTGCCGTTCGGCGTCAGCGGCAGCTCGTCAAGGACGATTGCCGCCGGCATCATGTAGTCAGGCAAAGTCGCACGCAGGTTCGATTGCAGCTTGTCGGCATCGACGTCTCCGGTGACATAAGCGATGAGACGCTTATCGCCTGGGCCATAATCACGGGCGATCACCTCCAGTTGCCGCACTCCGCGCAGCCGTTTGATGGCAGTCGCTACTTCGCCGAGCTCGATGCGATAGCCGCGTATCTTTACCTGTTCGTCGGCTCGCCCGATGAACTCGATCTTGCCGTCGGCGAGGAAGCGCGCCAGGTCGCCGGTGCGATAGAGCCGAGCGCCCGGCGCGTTACTGAACGGGTGCGGAATGAAACGCTCGGCGGTGAGACTCGCCGCGCCTTGATAACCACGCGCGAGGCCATCGCCGCCCGTATACAACTCGCCGGCTGCGCCCGGCGGTGTTAGTTGCAAGTGCTTGTCGAGGATGAAAACCTGCGTGTTTACAATCGGCCGCCCGATAGGAACCGAGCCGGCGAACTCGGCGTGCTGGTCCATTACGCAGCAACAAGTGAACGTCGTGTTTTCAGTTGGGCCATAGCCGTTGATCAGCCGGCACGATGGCGCAGCGTCTATGAACTTCTTGACGTGTGACGGCGAGAGGACGTCACCGCCCGCCAGCAGTTGTGGAAGCAGGGTAAGGGCTTCCAGTTGCTCATCGACCATCTGGTGAAACAATCCCGCCGTTAACCACAACGTCGTGACGCGATTTCGCGCGATAGCACGTCCCAAGTCGTCGAGCGACGCCAGGCCGGCAGGCATGAGCACGAGTTGCGCTCCGTTCAGCAGACTGCCCCAGATCTCGAACGTCGACGCGTCGAAAGCGAGCGGCGCGAATTGCAGGAAGACCTCGTCGGGGCCGAAGTTCGCGTAATCGTTGCCGATGACGAGCCTCACGACGCCGCTATGCGGAACTGCGACTCCCTTCGGAGTGCCTGTCGAGCCTGACGTGTAGACGATGTACGCAAGATGGTCCGGCGTGAGGCTGCGGTCGGGGTTCTCTTCACTCTGCACGGCGATCAGCATCGCGTCGTCGTCCAGCAGGATTACGGGCGCACGATGCACCGGCAGTTTTCCTTCGAGCGCCGTCAGGGTAAGCACCAAATGCACGCTCGCATCGTCGAGCATGAACAACAACCGCTGCTGCGGATAAGACGGTTCAAGTGGAACGTAAGTCGCGCCGGCCTTGAGAACGGCAAGCACGGCAACGATCATCTCGACGGATCGATCGATGAAGATCCCGACGCTTGTTTCTGCGCCGGCGCCGTAAGCTTTCAGGTGATGGGCCAACTGGTTGGCGCGGCGGTTCAGTTCGCCGTAAGTGACACGTTCATCGCCGAACGCCAGCGCGATCTTCTCAGGCGCGCGTCTGGCCCACGTTTCGAACAGATCCGGAATACAACCTTCGATCGGAAACGAACGCGTCGCGCCGCTCCAGTCAGACAATAGTTGCTGCCGTTCAGCACTGGTGAGCAACTCGATGCGCGACACGCGTTGTTCCGGATTCGCAACGACTGCTTCCAAAACCGCCCGATAGTCTTCGACAAGCCGGCGAATCGTGGGCTCGGTAAACAGGTTCGTGCTGTAAACGAGCGCGCCGATGATGCCTTCCGGCGTTGACGTGAGGTGCAGTTCCACATCGAAGCGCGTGCTGTTCGACGTGAACTCAAATGGACAAAGCGTGAGCCCGGTCAGTTCGAGCGCCGTTGCGGGCGCGTTCTGCAGATCGAACGCGATTTGAAAGATCGGATTGCGGCCCAGAGCGCGAACGGGTTGCAACTCCTCGACCAGCAACTCGAAAGGCAGATCCTGATGCGCGTACGCGGCGAGCGAAACCTCGCGCACCTGGGCCAACAACTCGCGAAACGTCGGGTCGCCGGAGAAATCGGTGCGCAGCGCCAGCGTGTTGACGAAGAACCCGATCAAGCCTTCGAGCTCTTCGCGATTGCGATTCGCCACGGGCGTTCCAACGACGATGTCGTTCTGGCCGGTGTAGCGCCAGAGCAACGCCTTGAACGCCGCCAGCAGCGTCATGAACAGCGTCGCGCCTTCACGACGGCTCAAAGCGGTGAGCGATTCAGACAGATCCGCCGGCAGCTCAAACAGAAACGTCGAGCCGCGATAATCCATCTGCGGCGGGTGCGTGCGATCCGCCGGCAGTTCGAGCGACGGCGGCGCTCCCGCGAGTTGCTTGCGCCAGTACTGCGTCTGCCGGTCCAACTCGCCGTCCTTCAACCAGCCTCGCTGCCACACGGCGAAGTCCGCGTACTGGATCGACAATTCCGGCAGCGGCGATGGCCGCTTGTTTATGCCGGCTTCATACAGTGCGCTCAGTTCGCTCTTGAGCACGCCCTGCGACCACCCGTCACTGACGATGTGATGCATCGTCAGGATCAGCACGTGCTCTTCCGGCCCAAGCCGCAACAGCACTGCGCGCACGAGTGGTCCAGCGGCGAGATCGAACGCACCTCCCGCGTCTTCCTGCGCAAGCCGGAACGCTTCGGCATCGCGCAATGCTTCGGGCAAGTGAGTAAGATCGATGACAGGGATCGACAACGTCAGCTCCGGCGCGATGATCTGCACCGGTTGGCCGGCAACGGAGTCGAACGTCGTGCGCAGACTCTCATGACGCCGGACGATCTCGTTCAAACTCCAATTCAGAACCGTGACGTTGAGATTGCCGATCAGGCGGACCGCCGCGGGCACGTTGTAAGCAACAAGCCCGGGCTCCAACTGGCACAAAAACCAAAGACGTTGCTGTGCGAACGACAGCGGCAGCGACGCGTCTCGCAGCGCGCGCTTCACGACCTGCTCTTCGGCTTCGACGCGCGCGCGGCCCGCC
>DASURS010000186.1:0-15907 GCA_036279935.1 Pyrinomonadaceae bacterium | reverse complement strand
TGGCTTAGTATGCGCCTCGTTTTTCGGGACCTCAAAGCATTGAGCGCCCGACATCTCGGTTCCTAGCTTTACGTTAATGAGTTTCGTTAGTACTGCCCCCGTAAGTCTGTGCATGCTGAAATAGCGCTCCCCGCGCTTTTCATCATGCATTTTTTGTTGGTTGTGTGTTTCCGTCTAGCGCCCCTATCAATGCGCGACCCGGCTCACAAGCATTCACCCCCGATGGGAAAGCTCCAGGGCTTTCGCGTCCGTTTTACCGAATCGTTAGGAGGATTCGTTGTTATGTCTAGAATAACCGGTAAGGTCAAGTGGTTTAACAATTCGAAGGGCTATGGTTTCATCGAACAGCCCGGCTCTTCGGACATCTTCGTTCACTACAGCGCCATCCAGGGCGACGGCTTCAAAACTCTCGAAGAGGGCCAGGAAGTCGAGTTTGAGGTTACCCAGGGCCCAAAGGGACCTCAGGCTAAAAAAGTAACGAAGACGTAGGTCTCCCCGGCTTGCTTCAGCAAAGCCACTGACTTGCTTCCGGTCACACGGGTCCGGTAGCCACAAGAAAAAAGGCGGCCACGACAGCCGCCTTTTTTCCTGTCCGGAGAACGCAAAAATCTCAATCCGCTCTCGCCCTGAAACTCACATGACCGTTCTCCACCGCCACTGAAAACTCCACGCGCTCGCATCCGTGACGCTCCTTTAGACCATCCGACTTCGCCGCAACCAACCGATGAAACTGCGGGAACGAAAGACCGTCGATCGGCTCGCCGCACCTTTGCTTCGCGTCGATCAGCGAGTTGTAGAGCTCTTTGACGACCCCGACCTCCTTGTGCGGATCGAGGCAAACAAACGAAACCGGCTCGACGTCCGTGACCGTTTCCTTCTTGACACTCGCACGCGCCGCGGACGCTGCATCGCGACCTTCTTCGCGTCCCTGCATCGTGCGTCGCCAGAGATCGCGGAAAGCGTTGTAACGAGCGGCCAGCGAGTTGTAGCGATAGCGCTGAGCGTACGTTAACGTGCGATCGTCTCCGAGTCGTTTGAGCAGCGTTTCAACGCGGCCTTTGGTGTCGTAAGGCGGGCGTTTGGCGGCGCCGTTGAAGAAGATCTCGAATTCGATTTTCAACCGCCGGATGTCGTCTTCGAGACGCGTCAGTTGCTCGTCAGGCGTTGGTTGCGTGTCGCCGCCGGCATACTTGTTTTTCGCCTGGGCGTGCAGTTTTGCCCTCAGCAGTTTGTTATTGCGAATCGTCACTGAGTCTCCTGAGCGAGGTGATTTGAGGCGGGGCGCCGCGCTACGGCACGGCCAATTCAGTCTAGGAGTTTCAAAACTGGAGTGTCAACAGTTTATTATCTGTGGTCCGATACTAAGAAAACTATATGGCCGATCCCACTTCAAATCTACGGTACCTGCCGTCTGTCGATCAGTTGTTGAAGACGGACGCAGCGCTTGAGCTTCGCGATGCGATTGGAATCAAGCGTCTCACTGCGATCGCGCGTTCAGTAACTTCTGAGCTTCGCGCGTCTGTGCGCAGCGGGAAAACGACATTGACGAACGGAAATGCGGCGGAATCGTTACTTGCGGAAGCAGTGACGCGGATGCAGGAGACCGCAAAGCTGGAGGGGCGGACGGGAATCAAGCGAGTCATCAACGCGACCGGCGTGTTGTTGCACACGAACCTCGGTCGTGCGCCGCTTTCCGGCGCTGCACGAGAGGCGATCGTCGAAGAAGCGAGTCGCTTTTGCACACTCGAATACGATGTCGCCACCGGTTCGCGCGGTAAACGAGGAGCGCGCGTCGAGTCGCTGCTGAAGGATCTGACCGGCGCTGAAGATGCGCTCGTAGTGAACAACTGCGCCGCCGCCGCGCTGCTGATTCTGACGGTCCTTGCCGGGGATGGCGAGACGATCGTTTCGCGTGGCGAACTCGTCGAGATCGGAGGCGACTTTCGCGTTCCCGACGTGATGGCGAGCTCGGGAACCCGAATGGTCGAAGTCGGAACCACGAACCGCACTCACCTTACCGACTACAGCCGCGCTATCAACGAAAACACGCGGCTGATCATGCACGTTCATCCTTCGAACTATCGCATCGTCGGCTTCGCAAGTTCGCCCGCGCTTTCAGAACTCGCGACACTCGCGCATGAACGCGGGCTCCTGCTTTACGGAGACGCCGGTTCGGGCCAACTCGCGGATCTGACCTCGTACGGGATCGTCGACGAACCTATCGTGAGCGACGTCATTGCCGGCGGAGCTGACGTGGTCTCGTTCAGCGGCGACAAACTGCTGGGATCGGCCCAGGCTGGTCTAATCGTGGGCAAGCACGCTATCGTCGATCGATTGCGAAAGCATCCGCTTTATCGCGCGCTGCGAAGCGATAAGTTGCGACTGGCGGCGCTCGAAGCGACCCTCGTCGCGCATCAGCGAGGAGTCGCGGCTGAGGAAGTGCCGGTGATCCGCATGTTGTCGCTGTCCGCGGAGGAAATCGCGGAGCGTGCTCGCGAACTCATCGATGAGGTTGCGGACAGCCAACTTCAGTTGTCACTGGAAAGCGGCGAATCAGCCGTCGGCGGCGGCGCCGGGCCAGCCTGTCGCCTGCCGACAACACTCGTTGCTGTAACTCATTCGCGATTGTCGGCGCAGGAGATCGAGCGCGTGCTGCGGTCTTCGTCTCCACCGATTATCGGCCGAATCTCGGAAGGAAAACTGCTGTTGGATCTTCGCACCGTAGCGCCTGACGAACTGCCCGAAATCGCAGTCGCTCTAAAATCCCGCGATTTTCAGATGGATCAACAATGACAGGCATTGTATAATCCACTCGCGGCTACTGCCCCTGAGCCGTTCTGGTTCTTAACCTCTGATCGACCTGACGCCGCCTCAAGGCGCGGGTTTACTCGCCAATCTTGACTCGAACGAAGACCGTCACAACCAATCTCTGTGCCGTCGGCCTGAGCATCTTTGCGGCTCTCGTCGGTTACTCGTGCTGGCGTCTCGGCGCGCTGCCGGAACTGTTTCCGCGCTTCGCCCTAACGCCGCCAACCGGTGACACCATCGAGATCTTGAAAGGCGCGCCCCTCGCCGCCGCAGTGCTGGCGGTGTGTTCCGTCACGATTGGCCTGGTCCTGAGCCGTTTCGGGTTGCGGCGTTGCTGGAGCTATCTGTTCTTCGGCATGGCGGTCGTGTGCAGCGGTTCGCTGGCCGCCGCGCACTTCCTCGAAACGGATCTACTTGTGACGCCGCTACTCGTCAGCGGTCTCCTCACGGTCCTGCTGGTCCAGATCAACCGTCTGTGGCAACTGGACCGAACGTTGATCAGCACGCTGTTCACGTCTCCAACGGGCGCCGGGTTTCAGAGCAGCGACGCGAACACGCGTCTGGCGAGTGGATTGAAACTGCTCAACACCATGTTGCCGCTAACGGAAGCGATCGTTTTTCAGCGTGTCGACGGTTGGTTCGAAGCAGTCGCGAGGTTCAAGGGTTCGTCAAACACGTCGCCCGGCAACAGGCGAAACTCCGTCTGGCGCGAAGGCATCAGGCTGTGCGAACGCGCCGTCAAGACTGGACAGTTAGTCAGCGAAGTGGTCCAGGGCCGTTCGACTGTCGCCGTTCCATTGATGCACGAACGCGAAGCGGCGGGCGCGTTGTTGATTCGACTCGTTTCCGAGTTCAGCGCCGACGACAAACTATTGCTCGAAGCGATCGCGTCGCAGTTCGCTCGCAATCTGAAGCGCGAGAGTTTTTCGAGCAGTCCCACGCGCTCGCAGGCGCTCGCCTATTTCTCGCACGCTGCGAATCAGCGAAAACTGGATGCGCTCAACGTTCTGAAAGCGCTGACCGTCGAACAGCGGTGCGAAGCGAGCACATTGGCCCACATCGAAGACGGCGTCGCGGTCGCGTACCTCGATGGAACGCTGGCGCTCGCGAATCCAACTCTTCTCGGGTTCGCAGGATTAACAGATGAGCGCGCGCGCACGCTCGATCTCTTCGGCTTGCTGGACAACTTCCGCACCGCCATCTTTGACGAACCGCAAATCGCCGTTCGTCGAGTGCTGCAAACCGGAATCGAGTACGAAGGCGAGCTGACGTTCGAACAGAAAAACCAGATCCTGAACCTCCGCATTTCACTGCTGCGCGATCCGAACACCGAGGCTAAAGAACCGATCGGTATCGCCGTTTACGTTAGAGATCTGACGCGGGTGAAGGAGTACGAGAAGCTGAAGAGCGATATGATCTCGCTGATGTCGCACGAGCTGCGCACGCCGCTGACGAGCATCAACGGATTCGCCGAGTTGCTGACTGCGGACGACACGATTCCCGCTCAGGCGCGCGAGTTTGTGACGATCATCGCGAACGAGTCACAGCGAATGTCACGCATGATCAATACGTTCCTGGCTGTGACGCAGTTGGAACGTAAAGACAAGCAGGAAGTGCTGAAGATCCCGCTGCGGCTCGACGAAGTCGTGCGCGACACGATTGCGTCACTGCAACCGGTCGCGAAGAAGAAACGCATTCGGTTGATCGAACAGCCCGCGAGCCGAATTCCTCCCGTCGCCGCCGACAAAAGCCTAATCACGCAAGCCGTGAAGAACCTCCTCAACAATGCGATCAAGTACAGTCCGGAGCGCACTACGGTGACCGTTTCCACAGCGCTCGAGGCGGAAACAGTTCGCGTGTGTGTTGAAGATCGCGGTTTCGGTATTCCGGCAGAAGCGAAAGAGCGTGTTTGGGACAAGTTTTATCGCGTGGTCCGTGAAGGACAGGAGAAAGACGAAGAGTCGACGGGGCTGGGCTTGTCGTTCGTGCGGGAAGTGGTGGAGCAGCACGGCGGGCGCGTTGAGCTCGATTCAGAAGAAGGACGCGGATCGAAGTTCAGCTTTACATTGCCGCGTTTGTGAAAGGAATGGAGCATTTTCCATTTGCCGTTTTCCATTTCTCATTTTCCATTTCAAGCGAAAACGATAAATGGAAAATGGAAAACGACAAATGGAAAATGTCTCGGTCTTTACTGGCGGTTGATCGTGCCGCGACAACCTTTCGCGCCGCAGATGCAGCGTTTGTCGTCGGAGTGAAGTGTCGACTCGTAATCGATCGTGATCTCTTCGCCGGGCTCGATGTCTCTGAGTGCGAAGAAAAGAATGTGGTCGTGGATGATCTGCATGAAGGCATTCGGGACGCACGAGTGATTGATGTAGTGCGTGCCATTGCCGCCGCGGCTTCCGTCGAGGCTCCAGCGATTATTGATCTCGCAGATACGCAGCATCTTGCGATGCGCTCTGCGCCGCGCTTCGGCGTTGGTGATCCTTTCGCCGGCGTACTCGGCGATCTTGTGACGTCGTTTGAACCCTATGGTGGCGAAGCAGCCTTTGCCGTGAATGGGAGACGGCTTGATGGCTAATCCGCGGGCGAGTTGCAGGTTCACTATTTCAGTTTGAAGGTGCGTGCGATCAGATCGGTTTGATTGCGAATGCGGGTCAGCTTGTCGCGTAAGCCGGTGAACCTGAGCGCGTAGATCGTGCGGTTGTCGGCTTGCAGATAGTAAGTTCGGCCAAGCATCGGTTTGCCGGTGCGCACAAACTCGTACGAGGCGGTGACGCCGTCAAGACGGCCGTTGAATGGATCCTGTTTCCCCTGGACGAAACCGGGAAGAAACCGGAGCGTCAAATCCTGATCGCGTTGGGCTAACTGGGCGGCGGTCGTTCCAGCCTCGACGACTTCCTTGCGAATCGTCAGATAGCCGTCGAGCCGATCGCCATAGACAAACTCGGGATGCGGATGTGTGGAATCGGGTTCGACGATGGAGCGCCAGGTCGTTGACGGAAGCTCGAAAGTGTATTCGACTTTGTCGTGCGTGTAGAGCTGTTGAGCCAATGCCGCCGGCATCATGAAGCCGAGCACCACCAGCGTAAGAGCCACCATCCGTTTCATCATTTTCTCCCTTTGCTCCGGCTCAGTCAGATGCCCGGGTCAGGATGTCTGGTTGCCGGAACTCACTCGGCCTGCGAGATGACGCACTTCTGTTTTTCGAGCAACTCGTCGATCCCGCGCTTGCCGAGGGCCAGCAGCTCGTCCATTTGATCGCGGCTGAAAGGCTCGCCCTTTTCGGCGGTCCCCTGAAGCTCGATAAACCGTCCTTCGCTCGTGCAGACGATGTTCATGTCGACTTGCGCGCGCGAGTCTTCGTCATACTTCAAATCCAGCAGTGGGACGTTGTCAACTATGCCGACGCTGATTGCCGCGACTTGATTGTTGACTAACGGCCGGGTGATCTTCCCGGCTTTCAGCAACTTCTTGCTTGCGAGCGCGAACGCGACGTAGGCGCCGGTGATTGCGGCGGTGCGAGTGCCGCCGTCGGCGTGCAGGACGTCGCAGTCGATGTAGATCGTGCGTTCGGCGAGTGCTCTTAGATCGGCGACGGCGCGCAGGCTTCGGCCGATGAGTCGTTGGATTTCCTGCGATCGGCCCTGAAGTTTTCCGCGTGTGATCTCGCGTTGTGTGCGCGTTTGCGTGGCGCGAGGCAACATCGAGTATTCGGCGGTGAGCCATCCCTGGCCTGTGTTGCGCACCCATCGCGGCACTGTTTCTTCGAGGGAGGCGGCGCAAATCACTCGCGTGCTGCCCATTGTGATCAACGCGGAGCCTTCGGCGTAGGGCAGAAAGCCCGGCTCAATGACCGCGGTGCGGATTTCGTCGGCTGCTCGTCCGTCAGTGCGTGCGAAGCTCATCGTGTCCCCAGATTTCCACGGCCTCGAGAATTGATGGTGCGGATCCTAAAAACCGCTCCGCTACTTTAGCAAATCTCTCCGCGGCGTCGGTCACATAAAAATGGTCGAGATCATCACAGAGTCGACGTTCATGGTAAAGGCCGCGGGGTTCGTCGTGGGTCAGATTGCGATCGACGAGCAGGGCTTCGACGTCGTGCGCGGTGGCCGCACCCGAGTCGATCAGATTGACATTTGCGCCGACAGTTTCGCCGATCACCTCGCGGAGGATCGGGTAGTGAGTGCAGCCAAGCACGAGCGCGCCGATTGACGTTTGCGTGAAATCGTTCAGGTAGTCGTGCGCGACCATGCGCGCGACGTCAGTGCCGGCCCAGCCTTCTTCGGCAAGTGGGACAAACAGTGGGCACGCGCGTTCGATCACGTCGATGTTCGGCGACATAGCGGCGATTGCGTGTGCGTAAGCGTGGCTCTGGACTGTCGCTTCGGTCGCGATCACTCCGATTGTTTCGCCGTGTGCGGCGATCTCGACGGCGGCGCGAGAGCCGGGCTCGATCACGCCCATGACGGGAACGTTCACTGCTTTCCGGATTGCGGGAAGCGCCAGTGCTGATGCTGTGTTGCAGGCGACGACGAGCAGCTTGATGCCGTGTGATTCGAGGAATCTCGAATTCTCGACGGCGTAGCGTTCGACTGTTGCGAGCGACTTCGTGCCGTAGGGAACGCGTGCGGTGTCGCCGAGATAGACGAAGCGTTCGTTTGGCAATCGCTCGTGAAGAGCGCGGTAGACGGTTAATCCGCCGACGCCGCTATCGAAGATGCCGATGGGAAGGTTTCGATCCAAATGTATGGGTTCTGGGCGTTATTCGAAGATCTTTGAAACGGCGACACGAAAACCGGGAACAGTGTCGTCAACGAGCTCGTCGCCTTCGTTCAATAACCAACGGTTGCCGTCAGCGTGAAACACTTCGACCGTGCGTTTGCGCGGATCCACATTCCAGACAGCCCTGGCTCCAAGCTCGAGCCATAGAGCGGTCTTGCGTTCGACTTGACCTTTTCGATCACTCGGCGACAACACTTCGACGGCGAGATCCGGCGGACCTAAGCGGTAGAACTGTGAAGGAGTGCCTGCGCGTTCGCAGGCGATAAAGGCTATGTCAGGCGCGAGTACGGTGTCGGGATTGCTTTGCAGCTTGAAACCGGTTTCTGCTGCACGAAGCACGCCCAGGTTGTTTGGAGTTACGTAGTTATAAAGGAGCACCGATAATTTCATGGTTACGGCGCCATGTTTATCGTTGGCTGGAGACACTGTGAGGAGTTCTCCTTTTATTAGTTCGTGACGATTGCCGTCGTCCGGCATCTTGAGCAGGTCTTCTGCGGTCATCAAGTGAGTAGTTGTGGTGCTCATTATTCGTCTCTCAATTAGTGAAGGGAGTGAGGGGTGTCTCCCGCAAATTCAAGGTTATGGTGGAGGCGCCGAGAATTGAACTCGGATCCAAAAACCAACGCCGAAGGACTCTACATGCTTAGTCGCTTCTCTTTCTCGCCCGTCCACCGAAGCGAACGGACAAAAATTCGCTCAATGTCGAGTCAGTGAAGCGACAAGACCTCGACACGAGCTAGTCCGGCTTTGTTCTCGCCCGCTGCCACGGACCGAAGCAGCAGGCCAGCTCATCTAAGTGACATCTCCTTCCGCGCGCATGAGCAACTTGCGGCGAGACGCTCGGTGCTTAATTAGGCAGCGAGAGCCAATTCATTGTTATTGGCAATTGTTTTTCCCTACGCGTTTTAACGAGCTGCATAAGGTAGCCCGGCATGCATCGCGACGATCGTTCAGGTTCCTGTCGAAGCCTGTCGCCCCCATTTGCGAGCCCGACAATTATAAGGCTTAAGGCGCGATTCCAGAAATCCACACCCTGCGCGGTATAATCTCGCTGCCCTGTGGTTAGCCACGTTGCTGTAAATCTCCTCAGTAAGGCAACTTGTCCTGGGGGAAAATCGAAATTATGGCCGTAAATTCCAAATACTCGCCTAAAGCAATCATCAATACTCCGCCCGAGCAACGGAAACATATACTGGCTCGATTGTGGCTGCCCGCAGTGCTGCTATTGGCGCTCGCCGCCGGCGGTCTGACCGGAATCATTGCAGCCTACGAGCTCAACTACTCGCGCGCCGCCAATGAAGTCGCCGCGCTGGCGACGTACCGTCCAAGCGTCGTCACCCGCGTTTACGCTGACGACGGCGAAACAGTAATCGGCGAATTCGCACTGGAGAAACGAATCCCCCTGAAGTACGAAGAGATTCCTCCGGTCCTGAAGAATGCGATTCTCGCCGTCGAAGACGTCCGCTTTTACGATCACATCGGCATCGACCCGATTCGCATCATGGGCGCCGCCTGGAAGAACCTGACCACCGACAGGATTGAAGGTGGCTCAACGTTAACCCAGCAGCTCACCAAAAACCTCTTTCTCTCCAAGGAACAGACGTACACGCGCAAAGTAAATGAGTGGATTCTCGCGCTCCAGATCGAACGCTATTACACAAAGAACCAGATCATGGAGCTGTACACGAACCACATGTTTCTTGGCGCCAACGCGTACGGCATGGAAGCCGGCGCCGAGACGTACTTCGGCAAACAAGCGAAAGATCTGACGCTTGGTGAAGCAGCGTTGCTCGCCGGTATTCCGAAAGCGCCGAGCGAGTACTCGCCTACTGCAAACGCAACCGAAGCGAAAAAGCGCCGCGATCTCGTACTCGATCTGATGGCGAAGAACGGTTTCGTCAGTCAGGCTGAAGCCGACGACGCCAAAGCCAAGCCGATTCAACTCGCCGACACCGCTTACTACCAGTCACAACGCAAGTCGACACCATTCGATTACCCGGTTGAATTCATCCGTCAGGAACTGGAAGACAAGTACACGACGCGAGTCGCGCAGGGTGGTCTGGCCGTGTACACCACGATCAACGTCGAAGCGCAGAAGCGCGCGTACGAAGTCGTGCGCGCCGGTCTCCGTAATTACGATCGCACCCATAGCGGCTGGCGTTCGAGTTACACGATGATCCCGACGTCGGTTAACAACGGCGAGGGACCAGCCACGCAGCAGGAGCTCAATAACTACAAGCACCCAGACTGGTACGGCAACGACTACGAACAAGGCCGCCACCTGATGGGCCTGATCATGAAAGTCGATCGCGCGCGCAACGAAGCGACGGTGCGGTTCGGAAACTTCACCGCCACGCTGACTGCAGCTGACATGGGCTGGGGCAAACGACAACCGAAAGACGAATTCAAGAACGGCCATCTCGCGGAGTTTGAAATCAAAGAGGTCGACGAGAAGGACCGCCGGCTCACAGTCGAGCTTTCACAGATCCCCGCCGTCCAGGGCGCGATGATGACGCTCAACGCCAAGACCGGCGAGATCGTCACGATGGTAGGTGGTTACGACTTCTACACCAACAAGTTCAACAACGCGACTCAGGCGTATCGGCAGACGGGTTCGTGCTTCAAGCCGTTTGTATACACGGCCGCTGTTGAGTGGGGAATGACGCCCGACACGCCGGTGAGCGGCGCGCCGATCAGCATCGGCGACTGGCAGCCACACAACTACGACGGCTCGCTCGGCAACGCGGACCTGCCGATGAAGACCGCGCTCGCGAAGTCGATGAACATTCCCGCCGTGCACTTGCTGCAAACCGTCGGCATTCAGACCGGCGCGCAGATGGTGCGGCGGTTCGGGATCAAGGTGCCGATGTCGCCATATCTTCCGTCGGCGTTGGGCGCGACCGAAGTGCCGCTCGATCAAATGGTCTCGGCTTACTCGGCGTTTCCGAACAAAGGAATTCGCGTTGAGCCGCACTTGATTCGCCGAGTCCTCGACCGGGACGGAGCGACGCTCGAGGAGTGGGAACGCACGACTTACAAGGTCGTGAACGAGTATGTCGCGTTGACGATGGTTTCGATGATGCGCGGCGTCGTCACTAACGGCACTGCGACCGCGGCCGGCGCGGTTGGCGTTCCGGTCGCTGGTAAAACCGGCACCGTCAACGATCACACCGACGTTTGGTTCATCGGTTACACGCCGACGTACGTGACGGGCGTGTGGATGGGTTATCCCGGAAAGAAGAAACCGCTGGGGAACGACATGACGGGCGGCAAAGGCGCGTTGCCGATGTTTGTCGAGTTCATGAAGACGTATCTGAAAGACAAGCCGAAGGAAGAGTTCCCGAAAGCTCCTGAAATGCCGGAAGACATGAGGGAGTTGTTCCGTCAGCGTCAACGCGAGCTGGCAGCGGAACGAGCCGAACTGACCGCGGCAGCGGCGGCATCCGAAGACGAAAACGCGCTGCCTTCGGGTACGACGGAGCCGAAGCTCGAACAAGTGACATTGCCACCACCGCCGAAGGCTGACGACCAACCGGCCGCGACTCAACCTAAGCCCGAAGTCGCGACGCCGAAGATTGACGCTCCGCCGCCGGTGACGACGACACGTCCGCGCGAAGTCGAGCCCGCGAAGAAGAAGGGCAAGAAAGGCGACGGCGAGCCTTGATCATTTTCCATTTGTCAGTTGACGTTTTTCATTTGTCATTAAAGACGAGCGTGCGGAAATGAATCCGTACGCTCGTTTGTTTCTGAAATGAGAAATGACAAATGAACGATGAACAATGAAAAATGATCATAGTAACTTGCCGAGGGCGTAAGGCAGCATTTTTCGCCACCACGGCCAGTCGTGGGCCACGTCGTGTCCCCAAAGGTCCAACGTATGCGGAATGCCCTTCGCGTCGAGAATGTCTGATAGGGCGCGGCTGCGTTCGGGAGCTTCGTAGTTTCCCTGACCGGACATGATCATGATCGAGTCGGCTTTCCGGAGCAGCGGCAGGTAGTGGTCGTCGTTCAGGTTGGAGAGATAGTCTACAGGGTTGTTGAAGTAGACGTTGTCGTCGTAGTGCCCTTTCAAGTACGCCCGCACGTCGTAACTGCCACTCATCGCAATCACGCCACGAAAGAGATCCGGATGCTTGAAGTAAGCATTCGCTGAGAGCAGCGCGCCGAGACTCGCGCCGGTTGTCAGCGGGCGGTTTTCGCCGTCGCCGCAGTCTTTGCGGATCAGCGGGAGCACTTCGTCGACGAGGTATCGATCGTAGCGAGTGAGCAGTTCGGCTTTGAGCGGCGCGGGCATTTGCTCGTTGAGCAAGCTGTAGCGATTGACGCTGTTGATTGAATAAGCGCGCAGCTTGCCGGAGTCGATGAATGACTTGATGGCGTCGACGAGGTAGAAACGTTCGTACTCGAGATAGTCCGCGGCGGCGGTGGGAAACATCAGCAGGGGCGGTCCGGCGTGGCCGTAAGCGACCAGCGGCATTTCAGTACTCAAGTTCTGGCTAAACCAGGATGTGCTGCGGCGTTCCATGTCGACCTTTCTACAGGGGATTCGGGCTGGAGATATTCTCGCAGATCGTTGCGGAGCGCAAGTTTGGGCTAATCGGAGTTGACAAGTTTGGCTATCGAATTTGAATAGATCCGCGGCTCCTTGACGCTCCAAAACCCATTTGCTATAAAAACGCCTTCGCGCCCCGCATAGTCAACTATGTGAGGGCGCTTATTCCGCAGTAGCTCAATGGCAGAGCATTCGGCTGTTAACCGAAGGGTTGTAGGTTCGAGTCCTACCTGCGGAGCCATTTTATTTTCGCTGTAAGTTATCGATTTGTGGACATCTGCGGGCTATCCTCCGTCGTAATAGCCCTCCATTTAGCCAGATCCAAAGACTGATTTTCCTTTAGTTTTCCCTTATCGGCTTTAAATCTGCCGGAAATCAGTTCTAAACGGATACGCATGCACCATCGAACTCACCTGTTGCTGCATTTTCATCCCTTTTTGCATACCTCGATGGTTTACCAACAATCGAGAGGCATTAACGCAACTATCTGGAGGTTTACAGCTGCGGCTAAGCTCAATACAGCACGTGAGCAATGGCTCCTTTACTGCTTCCGAAAACCTGTTTGGAGAACATATGAACAAGAAGTCGATTAAGGCTAAAGCAGAACAGCCGGCGTTGACCCCGAAGCGCCGCACATACCTTTCTCAAGAGGATGTACCGGGCTCTTCACTTGAGAACGCCTTACGCATCCCGCGCGCAATCTGTGAAAACTACGCTAGCGGTCCTGTGACGCCATTGCAGTTGGCGTCTGCACTGAATATGTCTCCCACCTCTGGGCCATTTCGCTCGCTGTGCGGTGCGTCGATCGCATACGGCCTGACGAGTGGTGGATACAACGCGCAGCAAATTCTCTTACAACCCCTTGGCAAGAGAATCGTCGAGCCGTTGGAAGAAGGCGACGATGTTTTAGCGAAACGCGAAGCGATCTTGAAGCCTCGCGTCGTTAATGAGTTCCTTCATAAGTATTCCGGTTCGCCACTTCCGAGACATGACATCGCATTGAATGTCCTTCAGGACATGGGTGTTCCTAAGGACAAGGCCGAATCAGTATTCTCATTAATCGTGGACAGTGCACAACCGTTGGGTTGCTGCGGGAAATTAAGGGCAAACAGTATGTTGACCTTACAGGTGTTGCTCAGGTGAAGTCAGGCGACTCGTTCTCGACGGTCAAGGAGGACGTGGACGACTTGCGCGAAGAAGACGAAGCGTTGCCCGGCGTGTTGGCGCCTTCAAACCAGTTGGCGTTGGCAGCCTCACAATCCTCTCAGTTAAATCGGCGCGTGTTTGTCACCCACGGCAAGGACAAATCGTTTCTCGACCCCATCAAGAAGCTGCTCGGATTTGGGGAGATGACACCAGTCATTTCAGTGGAGAAGCAATCAGTCTCAAAACCCGTTCCCGACAAAGTAATGGATGACATGCGGAGTTGCAGTGCCGCTATCATTCATGTGGATGCGGAACAAACGTTAATCGACAAGGATGCCGAAGAACAGAAAATTCTGAACGCAAATGTGCTCATAGAAATTGGGGCCGCAATGGCACTCTTCGGTCGACGCTTCATTTTGCTCGTTCGTGACGGTGTCGATCTCCCAAGCAATCTTCAGGGACTCTACGAAGTGCGCTATAGGGGTGATTCCCTCGATGGCGACGCTACAATCAAGCTGCTAGAAGCGATCAACGATATTAAGAACAACCCCCTTCCAGAAAGATATCGCAATAATGATTAACTAGATGAACTAAGCGGTGTACAACTGGAAGAGGATATAGCAGTCTGCGCATCGGAGTTTCTAACCCCTTTTGTGGCGCAGTTCATCGATGACCGAACGATTTTTTTTATTTGGATTCGAAAACACGCTGGAAGGAATGTTTGTCACATCTGAGGAACATTACGACTTGCAGGACCAGATGAAGTAACGCCGGAATTTCTGCGCTGCTATCAAGATCGTCTGCCAAACGTGTGGGCCGTTCGATTCATTAGATATCCAGTACACATCACAGGAGCCCTCATGACACAACCTCTAGACCCCTTAAAAATAGAGCGAAGAATTGTCGTTGTGATCGATATCTGTTCCTCAACTCGCCTCATGGAAGACCTGATAGAGTCAGACAATCAGGAACGATGGCGTAATTCGTTGATTGAGTTGAAGGATTTACTTACGACCGAACAGAAAAGATGGCCCAAGGACCAAACGTTTCATATCTACAAATTCGTCGGCGACGGATGGATATTGTTGTTTCCCACAGATTTTCCGTCGACTGAATTGCTCTCACTTCTGAAACGTCTCTGTGGACGTCACGATTACGCTTATCAAACCTTGCTCGAACCGGTTTTGCGAAGACCGATTACACCTGTGGGGTTAACCTTCGGTCTAGAAGTAGGAACACTGATTGGCTTCAAAATGAACGGAAGGAATGAGCACATTGGTAGAACAATTAACTATGCTTGCAGATTTCAATCAGCGGTAGAGCCGAAGGGTGTTCCTAAACAAGGCAAGCTGCTCATGTCGGCAAACGCATACAACATGCTGAAAGATGGCATTGATGGTGTCTATCGCGCAGAAAGGGTGCTGCGAACCGTGCAGGGTGAAGAAACTTGGTGTTACAAGGTCGATTTGTTTGGTGATGCGGTGGAAGTCTCAGCCGCTACTTAAACACAGTACACGAATCGTGGCGAACGTGAAGCCGCTTGGTAAGCCGAAGAAGTAACGTTCGAAGTTGACCAAACGACCGCCCAACTCTGAGGAAGATGGTAAATGACAAAACACCGACACTTATCTGATACTTCACTGCTCGCGTTATATCTTGCATTGCGTGCTGCACGTAAAGGCTCATCGCGAGTTGACTCACAAACGCAACCAGAACCACAACGAATGCGCGCACGAGCTTGTAATTGTTCGAGTTCTCTCTTGAGGCTCAGCTGCCAATAATCGAGGAATTCCAGCAGGACTCAATATGAAAATCAGAATTGTTTTGACTACAGCCTCACTCACGTTACTCATCCTTATCCTGCTCCAGACTGGATGGGCCCAATCGAACACAATTAATTTAGCGTCGAATCAATCCAACGAATCGCAGAAGAAACCACGCGATGCCAGCGAGTATGACCCAAACGCGAGAATGGGGATGTACTACGCAGTGATGTGCGAGTTGAGCAGTGCAGAAAGACAAACAGAGCAAGCCAAGGTCTATGCTGAGAACGCCGTGAGGTTACTACAGAATCCAAGCGACGCTTTCGAATTCACTGCGAAAGGTGCAGCGTATGTTGTAATTAAAAATTACGACTTGGCGCTGATCAACTTCAACGAGGCAATTCAACAAGACCCGGAAAAAATCACTGCATACATTCGTCGGGGTCGCCTTTATTTCCAAAGAGGCGATTTCGCGCGCGCGTTGACCGACTTCGACAAGGCAATCCAACTGGGAGCAACTGCCGGCATTGAGCAGAGCAAGGCGTTTCCCCAAACCGAAAAAAATCCCTCAACTCTCAATATCCAACGTGATCCACGTCCGTGGCTCGACAATTTTAGAGCGGGAGCTGCTTACCTGGACCGCGGGAGAACTTACTTTCAGCAAAATGACAGCGACCGTGCGATCGCGGACTACACTAAAGCTATCGAATTAGATCCGGAAGGAGCCGACGCCTATAACCATCGAGGAGTTGCTTATGCAAGTAAACGTGACTTCGACAGCGCCATTGCCGACTTCGATAAGGCCCTCCAGCTTGACCCGCTAGTAAGGAATGCTCACAACAATCGCGGTCTT
>DASURS010000185.1:0-8270 GCA_036279935.1 Pyrinomonadaceae bacterium | reverse complement strand
CCACCAACTGCCGTTGGTGGAATTCTCGAGGAGACGGATCGGCCATGTAGGTCGCGTTTGAACAATCCACCAACTGCCGTTGGTGGGATTGAATACGGAGCGAAGTCGCTCTAACGCACGTGCAACTGTTTTCGACTTTCTGTCAGCTAGCTGACACGCGAGGCATCCAGCTGACAGACCCTACAACGCGCTCTCCGGGACAATGGCGTCAAGCTGGAGGGCTGCCTAACAACGGAGAAGAAGAATGGCACTCAGGTTACTTCACCCCAGCAGAACGCTCGAGCGGCACGCCGAGCAAAAAACAATCGAGCGGGTAGCCGAAGCACGTCTGCCCACCGAGACGGGCGAATTTCGCATCATCGGTTACCGCTCGCTTGTTTCGGCGGAAGAGTTCGTGGTGCTGGCAAAAGGTGAACTGCGGCCGAACAGGCCGGCTTTGGTGCGCATCCACTCGCAATGCATGACAGGTGACGTCTTCGGTTCTCTCAAGTGCGACTGCGGACGCCAACTCGAGGCGGCGATGAAGATGATCGAGCAAGCGGGGCACGGCGCGATCGTCTATCAACAGCAGGAAGGGCGCGGCATCGGCATCATCAACAAGATCCGCGCCTACGCCTTGCAGGACGAAGGCGCCGACACGATCGAAGCCAACGAGCAGCTCGGCTTCGAAGCGGACATGCGGCGCTACGATCAATGCGCGGAGATCCTGCTCGAGCTCGGTCTGCGCACCGTTCGCGTCATGTCTGACAACCCTTCGAAGATTCGCGCTCTCCGGCAAGCCGGACTCAAAGTCGTCGAACGCGTTCCACTCGAAATCGAAACGCACGACTTCTTCACCGGCTATCTGAAGACTAAGAAGGAGAAGATGGGCCACCTTGTCAGCGTGGCCTGACAAACGGAAATGGGTTTTAACGACGTTCACGTAGCAAACACCTCCGACCTGCGGGACGGACAGATGAAAGAAGTTTCAATCGGCGAGACTCGCATCCTGCTGGCGCGCGTTGGCGATCGCTTCCATGCAGTGAGTGCCACTTGCCCCCATTACGGCGCGCCACTCGTGGAAGGCGTGCTCTGCGGAACGCGGCTCGTGTGTCCGTGGCATCACGCAGCGTTCGACGTGGTCAACGGCGATCTCGAAGAACCGCCCGCCCTCGATTCGCTGGCCTGTTACGAAGTGCGCGTGGAAGGCGAGCGGATCCTGATCGACTTGCCGGCGGAAGCGCCAGATCGACGCCCGACGACGATGACGAATCACGATCCGGCGCGCGATTCGCGGCAGTTCGTAATCATCGGCGCGGGAGCCGCCGGTTACGCCGCCGCGCAGACGCTTCGCGAAGAGGGCTTTCGCGGAAACGTCGTAATGATCACGCGCGAAGATCGCGCACCTTACGATCGTCCCAACCTCAGCAAAGATTATCTGCACGGTCACGCCGAGCCCGAATGGATGCCGCTTCGCGCGGACGAGTTTTTCGACGAACGCAACATCAGACTGCTTCTTAACAGAGAGGTCACGCGCGTTGACGCGCGTAACCGGACGATCGCGTTCGAGAACGGCGAGACGATGGAGTACGACGCGCTGCTGGTCGCCACTGGCGGAGCGCCTCTGCGTCTCAACATTCCAGGATCAGATCTGAAGGACGTCTGCGTGCTGCGCAGTTTCGCCGACGCCGACTCGATCATCGAAACCGCGAACCGTTCGCGGCGCGCCGTCGTCATCGGCAGCAGCTTCATCGGCATGGAGGCGGCTTATAGTCTTCGCGAACGCGGGCTGGAAGTAACAGTCGTGGCGCCTTCGCGAGAGCCTTTTGAAACGACGCTCGGCGCGGAAGTCGGAGAGGTTTTCAGACGCGAGCATGAGAAACATGGCGTTCGCTTCAAACTCGGATCGATCGTCTATCGTTTCGAAGGCAGTCACAACGTCGAAGCGGTCGTGCTGGATAATGGCGAGAGCGTTGAGACGGACATGGTAGTCGCGGGCGTGGGCGTCAGGCCGGTGACGCAGTTTCTCGAAGGGGTCGAGTTAGCGGAAGACGGCGGCATCATCGTCGACTCGCATTTGCGCGCGGCTGACGGCATTTACGCCGCGGGCGACGTCGCAAACTTCCTCGACTCACGTACGGGCGAACGGACACGCATCGAACACTGGCGCACCGCACAGCAACAGGGACGCACAGCGGCGCGCAACATGGCCGGGCGATCGACGAAGTTTGATGCAGTTCCCTTCTTCTGGACGCGGCAGTTCGACATCGGATTAGTCTACGTGGGACACGCGAGCTCGTGGGACAAGATTGTCTATCGCGGCGACGTGCCGTCACAAGACTTTCTCGCGTTCTATATAAAGGACAATCGCGTGCAGGCAGTCGCCGGCATGAATCGCGACCGCGAAATGGCAGCGGCTGAAGAGCTGATGCGGCTCGGCAGGATGCCGACGGCCGCGCAGCTCGAATCGGACGAGCTGACTCTCGTTGAAATTTTACACTCACCCCAATTGGCAATTGCTTGAAGGTAGATCATGACGTTCGCAGGTTCCTCAATTGCGCCGTTATCACAAACTGCTCGCACCAGCCGGCGGGTGCAGCTCTTCTCCGGGCACACCTCCGAAGAGATGTCTCGGGTCACAGCTTACGCACGCAGCTTGCGCAAGGCGCGCGGGGAGTTTGTTTACATCCCGGGCGATCGGGCTGACTTCGTCTACATCCTGCGGCAAGGAAGAGTGAAGCTGTCGGTCCTTTCCGAATCGGGAAAAGAGATCGCCATCGACATCATTCAGGCCGGCGAGATCTTCGGCGAGTTCGCGCTCGTGGACGAGTCGCTGCGCAGCAACATGGCCCAGGCGCTTGACGATGTGGTCATGTGGGTCTTTTCCAAACGCGACTTCACTCACCTGCTCACGTTGCAAACGAAGCTCGCGCTCAGTTACATCCAGATGGTCGGCGATCGACGGCGAAGAATGGAAAAGAAACTTTCGGATATCACGTCGAAGGCGGTCTCGGCGCGCGTCTGCGAGTTGCTGCACGAGCTGTCGACCAGTGCCGCTGAAGCCGAACATGCCGCCGATTATTTAGTGCCGTTGACTCATCACGACGTTGCGAGCTTGATCGGCGCGGCGCGTCAAACCACGACGACTGTGCTCAACGATCTCGAGCGGCGCGGCATCATCGAACTCGGACGCGGCTGGGTGCGCGTCAAATATTTGAAGCAACTGCAAACTTACGCCGGGTTGTTGATCGCCGTCACTGCGCCAACTTTTTTCAACCTATTGTCAGCGTGGTGACACTCGTGTCGCCGCGCTGACATACCCTCCGCGACTCTTCCTGCATGATGGCCCGCATTTGACGCACCAAGGAGAACCAAAACCCATCATGAAAACCTACAGGCAAAATTCCATCTGGCCGGTCTGTGTCGCCGTCTTCGCCCTCGCGCTGACGGTCATGTGCGGCCTCAACTTCTCAACCAACGTTTCCGCAAGCGGAGGTGACGACCTCGGCACGTCTCCTTTCGACTTCAGCGATGCAGCTTATCGCGCACACGGGATCGTCCCCGAAAACATCGTCCTGCGCGTAGGCACTGCCGCGCGCGCCGGCGACTTCGTCATCGACAACACCAACACCGATCCGAATCGCGCCAACATCCGCACCATCGAAACCACGCCCGGCACGACCGGTTCCAGTGGTCTGACTTACGCCAATATTTTCGGCGTGCTCAACTCGACAAGTTTCGAACGCAACTCGGTGGGCCATCTGACGGCGCGCGGACAAGCCTCCTTCGATACGGCCGAGCGCTTTCGCGTCTTCATCTTTCCGAAGGCGTCGAACGGCTCGATCCTCGATCCATTTCTGCCGAACAAACGGCAGGACAACGTGTTCGACACGCGCGATGGCTACTTCTCGAATGATCCGCTCGGAATGTGGCTCGCCGTATGGGTCGTTTACACTCCGAAAGCCTTTACGGCCGAAGGACGCAAGGAACTCGATCCCATCGCCGCCACCAACGGCCGCGATCTCGACGGCACTGCCATCCTGACAAGCCCATCGCAAATCGACGGTCTCGCGTCGAAGGGCTTGATCGAGCTGCGCACGCGACCCGTTGACGACCCCGTATTTCGATGGGTCATCTGCCCGATACCCGAGGACCCGCGCAACGGTTTCATTCGGCCCGACGCCTTCATCCGCGACGTGAAGCGCGCCGACGGCGCAGCCGTCTTCCCTGCACTCGGTAACAACTTCCGCTGCTTGCAACAGTCAGGCGATTGGTGCAACTGAAGCCATTTCAATAATCGAACTCGGGGGGAAATACAGTCAGCAGATCATAGGGGGGACTCGGCAACCGTTGTTCGGCGGCGCCGAGGCAGGACGGGCGCGCGGCTCTTCGGAGCTTCGCGCCCGCGCCTGTTTTATGTTGTTTCGATGGAAACCGGGATTCCGCTGAAAGCGGCAGTGCCGCAGAGCGTGTCGATGGCGAGTTCGTCGGTGAGATCGTTGATGCTTTGGCCGGCGTGTTCACGAGCCACTGTTAGTTGAACACCGTCGCGAGAGTGGCCCCAGCCGTGTGGGATGCTGACGACGCCGGGCATCATTTCGTCTGTTATTTCGATCGGGAGCTCGACTGACCCGACTCGCGATCGAATGACGACCGTTTGGCCGGAGGAGAGATTGCGATGCGCTGCGTCCGACGGGTGCATCAGCAGCGTGCACTGCGGCTTGCCGCGGAGGAGTCGTTCCGTGTTGTGCAGCCAGGAGTTGTTGCTGCGAAGCTGGCGGCGTCCGATCAGTCGCAGGTCGCCGTTCGTGGCGTGAACTTCAAACAGTTTTGCCTCTACACGTTCGACGTCTTTGACGAACACGTCCGGCGCGAGATCGATCTTCTTGTCCGGCGTGCGGAGGCGTTGAGGCAGGCACTGTGTTAGTGGCCCGAGATCGATGCCGTGCGGCGACTGGCGTAGCTTTCGCAAAGTCAGTCCTTTGGAGAACGGATTCATGCGCGCGCCGTGCGGGCCGAAACGCAGGCCCAGATCGAGAAGACGTTCAGGCGTGATGAATCGTTTCATCAGTCCGCGTTTCATGCGTCCGCTGAGCCCGTCGCTTTCCATTCGCGTCTGCAACTCGACAAGGATTTGCCAGTCGTGCCGGGTGTCTTCTTCGGGTTGAAACAAAGCCGGCGAGAACTTGGCGATGTTGTGGACGGCGAGCAGGTGAAACGCGAGATCGTAGTGATCGCGCTCGAGCGCGAACGTCGGCGGCAGGATAATGTGCGCGTGTCTGGTCGTTTCGTTGACGTAGAAATCGATCGACACCATGAACTGGAGACTCGCCAGCGCTCGATCGAGCTCGCGTCCATTTGGAGTCGAGAGCACCGGGTTGCCGGCAAGCGTGACGAGGGCTTTAACTTGTCCGTCGCCTTCCGTGAGTATTTCTTCGGCGAGCGCCACGACGGGAAACTCACCGCTGAACTCCGGCAGCTTTCGCACGCGCGTGTGCCGCCGCGCGAAACTTCCTCGATGCGCGAGCGACTCCGGCGCGGTCACGGGATCGAACGCCGGCAACGTAAACATCGCGCCGCCCGGCCGGTCCATGTTTCCGGTGACGATGTTTAGAACGTTGACGAGCCACTGACAAGTCCCGCCGAACTCCTGCGTGCTGACGCCGATTCGCCCGTAGCACACCGCGGACTCAGCAGCACCAAATTCTCTCGCCAGCAGGCGTATGCGATCCGCTTCGATTCCCGTGATTGGAGCTACTCGTTCGGGAGGGAAATCTTTGACAAGCTTGCCGATCGTCTCGATTCCGTTCGTAAATTCGCTCAATCGACCGAGACGCGTGAGTTGTTCTTCGAAGATGACGTTGAGTAGCGCCAGGAGCAAGAGCACGTCTGTTCCGGGACGAATGAAGAGATGTTGATCGGCGAATCGCGCTGTTTCGTTGAAACGCGGATCGACGAGTATCACTTTGCCGCCGCGCTGCCGGATCTCTTGAAGTCTCCGATCCATGCCCGGCGCCGTCATCATACTGCCGTTCGAGACCGCCGGGTTCGCGCCGAGGATCAGAAACAGTTTCGTGCGTTCGAGATCGGGAATCGGCAACAGCAGTTGGTGGCCGAACATCAGGTAGCCGGCAACGTGATGGGCCAGTTGGTCTACCGACGTTGCCGAAAACTTATTGCGCGTCTTCAGGCTGCGAAGAAAGCCCGGCGCGAAGAGCATCGAGCCATAGTTGTGAACGTTTGGGTTGCCGAGATACGTTGCAATCGCATTCCCGCCGTACTGCGCACGGATGTTTTTGAGGTTCCGGGCCACCTCATCGAACGCATCATCCCAACTGATTCGCTCCCAACGACCGCCGGTGCGCCTGACCGGATGCTTCAACCGGTCCTTATCAAAGTGAACATCCTGTAGAGCGACAGCCTTTGGACAGATATATCCGCGACTAAACGGGTCATCCTTATCGCCTCTGATATCCAAATCCCCCGCCGCCCGCACCCCAATCTGAACCCCACAGATCGCTTCGCAGAGATGGCAGTTGCGGAAATGATTATGGCCGTTGCTTTGCATGACACCATCTTGCGCTGCGTCGACAAAATAAATCAACAATTTCGGTGGGGGATTTTTCATGTTGGGCCTTCCACATCAGAAAATCCGTGCTACTATGCCGCGCGAATCTCAACGGTCAATCTGGATCACCCGACACCTCGCGCTGTAGTCCAGAAGTACTTAATTGGGGGCAGAAATAATTCGGAGCACGTGATGACGCCGTCGAAACGAGGCTTCGTGGCGATCCTGGGGAATTACGCTCTCAGCGTCGACTACGAACCACTCCTGCGAAGACTCGGCTTCTCCTCTCAAGTCGAGCCCGAACCCTCAACTTTTCACAAGATTCTGACGGCCAGGTTGGCCCAGGCCGCTCTCGTCGAAATCTCACACGATTCACTCAACCGACTCGACGCCATCAAATCCCTGCGCGATAAAGGCATCAACGTGCCCTGCATCGTGATCGCCAACGAAAGCAGCGAAGACCTCGCCGTCGCCGCACTGCGAGCGGGCGCAAATGATTATCTGAAAAGTAGCGATCAACTCGCCGCGGTCCTGGACCGGCTCGTTCCAAAACCACACGACCCGGATGAACAAGCGATGGTCGGCGCACACAACGCCACGCAAGCAGTGCGACAATATCTCGATCGCGCCGCCGCCACCACAAGCACTGTTCTAATCACAGGCGAGACCGGTACCGGCAAAGAGCTTGCCGCGAGTTACATCCATCAGCACAGCCACCGCCACAGCAAAGCATTCGTCTCCGTCAACTGCGCCGCGATGCCGGAAACACTGCTCGAAAGCGAACTCTTCGGCTACGAACGCGGCGCGTTCACCGGCGCCGACGGCGCGCGCGACGGGAAATGGAAACAGGCCGACGGCGGCACGCTTTTTCTCGACGAGATCGGCGAGATGAGCCCGAGCGCCCAGGCCAAGATCCTGCGCGTACTCGACAATCGCGAAATCTGCCGCCTCGGCGGTTCGAAGGCCCAACGAGTCGACGTGCGCGTCGTAGCAGCCACCAACCAGGAGATCGAAAAACTCGTCGAGGAGAAGAAGTTTCGCGCGGATCTTTACTTCCGTCTCAACGTGGCCCGTCTACACCTGCCGCCGCTGCGCGAGCGCCGCTCGGACATTCCTTTACTCGTGAAACACTACGTCCAGCAGATGAACCTGAAGTTTCGCCGCAAGATCACGGGCTTCGACTCCGAAGCAATGGACAAACTCAATCGCTACGACTGGCCCGGCAACGTGCGCGAGTTGAAAAACCTCGTCGAAGCAGCATTCATCGAGCTTCCGGAAGACTGTCTCGCCCTGGCCCAACTTCCGATGTCGATTCGCGCGCGTCTCGCGGCGATGTGCGACCTGCCCGTCGAAGAGCGGCAACAGCTACTCGGCGCACTGGCAAAAACCGACTGGAACGTGAGCCAGGCCGCGGCCCAACTCCAACTTTCCCGCATGACGCTCTATCGCAAGATGGCGAAGTATCAGATCGTTCGCAGCCAACCGTAACAGGCTGTTACACCTGAGACAGTTGGTGTGACAGGCTTTGCACAAAAAGTCCTTGTTCTGGGGATCCTCTGTGCAACCTCAGTGTCCTCTGTGTCTCTGTGGTTGAGAAATTCCGAGTAAAACCACACCACAGAGACACAGAGGACACTGAGGTTGCACAGAGAAGAGCGCGCTCGGGACTTTTCGTGCAAAGCCGGTGTGACACTGAAACACGCGAACATTGTCACACTAACTG
>DASURS010000184.1:0-21427 GCA_036279935.1 Pyrinomonadaceae bacterium | reverse complement strand
TAAAGCCGACGCCGCAACTGCACGGGTCGCGTTGCAAATACCCATTGCGAAACCAGTTCCCGTAGGTGACGGAGCTCTGATGCTCCATGCCGGGATACGAAACCGACACCAGCTTGTAGCTGTCTTCGTAAAACGGATACTTGCCGAACCAGTATTCAAACGCGTCGAGCATCCGGGGAACTTCGGCGAACCATTTGCGCGCGACGTCTTTCTGCTGGGCCAACACCCAGTAGTCGAGGTCAAGCACGCCGCCCTTGCCCTTGTATTTCTCCGCCATGTGTACGTAGTTGCCGATATTGACGTTGACGCCGTAGTTGTTGATCGGGTTCACGACTTCCCAGTGGTACGTTTTCTTCTTCGCGGCGACGTCGTGGTCCGTTTTCTTCAAACGGCCGTTGGAAACGGCGACTAAGTTCTCCGGTACGGTCACGCTGATCTGCATCCCGCGATCGGGCTCGTCGGCGCCGTGATCTTTGTTGGGCCACCAGATACTCGCCCCGATCCCCTGACACGTCGTGACGATGAAGTGCTCGCCGAGGTCGTCGCGTCCCCACGTGATTCCGCCGACCCAGGGCGGGTTCTTACTGACCTGCGGAACTCCTTCATAAAAGACCTCGATCTTGTCCTCGACTCCCGCCGGCAACTCCTTTTCGAACATCACCCAGTAGACGTTTCCTTCGCGCTCGTATTTGAGCTGCGCACCGCCGTGCGCGATCTTCGTGATTGCCAACGGCGGTTGCAGATCGATCTGCATCTTGTTGCCCGCCTTCAGCGTCTTGAAAACGATCTCATTGGAGCCTTTCAAACGCTTCGTTTCGGGTAAGAACTCAACGTTCAGGTGATAGTGCAGCACGTCCCACCACGCGCGTTCGGGCGTGATGGAGCCTCGGAGTGTCTCCTGGCGGGTGACGGGTTCTGTTTGTGCAAAAACATTAACGGCAGTCAACAGTAAGACTGCCAGGGCGATCAGTATTGATTTGCGCATATGTGTGTGTTGAAGATGCGCGTTGTTAACACCAACGCCTGAGCGGTGTCAACACTGCCTGCGAAAACAAAAGCGGCACGCGCTGTGGGGCACGTGCCGCTTTTGCCTTGGACGCGGGACGAAAACTAAGGATGATTCGAATTGCTGTTGCCGTTGTTGTTACGGTTGCTATTGCTATTGCTATTGTCGTTGCGATTGCTGTTGTCGTTGCCTCCTCGGCCGGCGTCGTTGATCGAGCGGGCCAACTGGAGATGTTCCTGGAGCGTCGGCAGGGTCTTGGATGCAAACGCTTTCAGGTCCGGATCGGTGCCTCTTGTGCTCTGTTTTTCGAACTCGGAGACGTCTTTGGTGTGATCGCTAACCATCAGCTTCATGTAGGCACGATCGAAGTCTGCCCCTTTCATGCGTTGCATTTTGCTCATCTCTTGCCGGTGCTTTTGGTCAAGGGCCGTCGGCAGCGTGATTCCTTTGCTCGACGCCAGCGACGTGAGCTCAGTGTTGGCTTTCGAATGGTCGTCAACCATCCGCCGGCCGAATTGTTTCACGGCGTCGCTGGAACCCAACTGAGCTGCCATGCGACCCATTTCAACTTCCATCATCCCGCCCATCGCAGCGTCCATCAGGAAGTCTCTGTCCTGTGAGCTCAGATTGCCCATGCCAACCTGACCGCCCGTTGCTTCGCCCGCGTTTCCGGAATTGCGATTGCCGGACCGGTTTGAGTTAGCGCGGGTGTTGGTGTTCGTATTGGTGTTGGTGTTCATGTTGCTGTTTTGGTTGGAATTCTGGTTCTGGTTCTGCGACCTGATTCCAGCCTTGCCGGCAACGACGAGGAGCCCGCACGCGAGAAGCACCATTAACACGCCGATGTGAGCGGATTTTATTAACTGCCTGTTGGTCATTACACCCTCCTTGAACGTGCGCACCGTACACAAATAACCTTCAACAGAAGCCTCATGGCGTTCTGCGAAGTGCGCGGGAGAAAAATCTATGAGCTTAGGGGATTCCGCTCAAGCCTATCAGTGAAATGGCGGTTAGATCTGTGCGCTGGAGTACTTATGAGCGTTTGAGCCGAAATGACCGCCCGCAAGCGGGAGACACGTTTTAAAGGAGCTCAGAACATCTCCTGCTCACTCGGCGGCCCTTCAGTCGCTTCTTCAACTGTCTGCTTTCTCCTCGGCCGCCATCGGAGCACTCTCATGATCGTGTCGTAGATTCGCTCCGACTCCTTCGCCAACAGCGGCGACGCGCCCGCGAGGATCAGAACGTAAAGCGCAGCAAACGGCTGAAGTATCCCAAGCAGATTTCCAGCCTGAGCAAGCGCCGCGATGATGATCGAAAACTCACCTCGCGCCAGCAACGTGAAACTCAGATTCAACGACCCGACCCCCGACAGTCTCGCCCTGCGCCCGACGATCATCCCCGCGGCAACCACCGAAAACAACGACAACACCGCCGCGCCGACGGCCATCCACGCAGCCCCACCAAGAGTGAACGGATCAATCGACAGTCCGAAGCTGAAAAAGAATATGGCCCCAAAAAAGTCGCGAAAAGGCACCACGAGCCGTTCCATCCGTTCAACGTGCTTCGTCTCCCCAAGGATCAATCCCATCAGCAAGGCGCCAATCGATTCCGCCACGTGAATCGTCTCTCCCAGTCCAGCCAGCAGAAACAACGAACCAAAGACGACGATCACAAACACTTCGTTTGACGAAATGCGGAGAAGTCTGTTGAGGAGCGGAACGGCCCAGCGGCCAAGCGCCATCAGTCCAACAATGAAACCCAGCGCGATTCCACCGGACGTCAACACACCCGAAATCGACGTCGCGCCACTCAGCACAATGCCGGAGATCAACGACAAGTACACGGCAAGAAAGATGTCCTCAAACATCGTGATGCCGAGTATCAACTCCGTTTCCGGGTTCGCCGTCCGCTTGTAGTCGAAAAGAATCTTCGCGACGATGGCGCTCGACGAGATCGTCACCACGCCGGCGGCGATCAGCGTCTCCCGCAACGGGAAACCGACGAGCCAGGCGTAGAGCATCCCCAGTGCAAAGTTAGTCCCGATGTAGATCGAACCGCCGGCAAGTATCGAAGGACCAGCTTCGATGAGACGAGTTACATTCGCCTCCAACCCGAGATAAAACAGCAGAAACAGAACGCCGAGCCGGCCCATGAACGTTATCAACGTTTCCGTCTCGACGAAACGAAAGTCGAAGACGCCGATCTCAGGTGCGTGCGGCCCAACGATCATGCCGATGATGATGAGGAACGGAACGTTCGAGAGCCTGAGTTTGGCGGCGAGGCCGACAGCCACGGCGATCAGCGCCAGCGCGAGTCCGATTTCGAGGATCACATGCTCCATCCGTTAGTCCGCCTTGCCCTCAACCAGCAGCCGTTTGAGGGAATTGATCGTGCGGCGGTCGCCGGCCACGATCAGCGTTGCGCCTTCGTTGAGCACTGTGTCCGCTTCCGGGTTGGTTCGCTTGGTCTGATCCGGTTCGACGATCGAGACTATTGAAGCGCCCGTCTCGGTGCGAACGTGCATATCGCGAATGGTTTTGCCGATGCACGACGCGCCGGACTCAATCTTGAACCACTCCAGCACGAGGTCTCCGAGAATGACCTCAGCCATCGGAAGACTTCGCGGCACGTAAGTCAGCCCGCCGACGATGCCGGCAATTTGACGCGCTTCGCCGTCGGTCAGCCTCAACACCGAAGCTGGACGATCGAGGTGCCTGCGCACGAAGTGATAAAGCTCCCTCGTCCCGTCGTCGTGAATGACGACTACCAGCCGGTCGCCTACCAGAGTCTCGATCTGGAATTTGCGCCCGACGCCGGGAAGAAACACTTCGCTGATTGTTGACATGCCGATACATCCTCCTTTGTCTCCACTGACACGACTGCCGTTCCAGACGCGGCAAGAGTTAAACCACTGAGTCTAGCGAAGAAGTGACTTGAGAATTAGAGTGACAACTCTCAATCGCGGCGGGTGTTATCACCTGTGTGAGGAACGCGGACATTCGCTATACTCAAACCACTCTAGAAACTGGAGATAGCGATGAGTATCCGTGGGCGATTGCTGGCGCTTGCATTGGGAGGGGCACTTCCCCTTCTGATCATGGGTCTCATCACGCTGCGGCTCGTCTGGAATGAGAAGCAGAACAAGCTTAACGAAGCTCTCGAACAACACGCCGAGCTGGCGGCTGTCGTGTTTGATGGATGGCTGGACGCTCAGTATCAGCCTCTCAGAACAATCGCGTCATATCCGCCCGATCAACTGAACAACCCGACCGCACTCGCGCCTAACCTGAAAGCCGCTCTGGCTCACCGAAAGCACTGGCTCGACATCCGCGTTTTGGATGCCAATGGAAAATCAGTCGTAACCGAGCCTGCCAACGCCGGCCCACTGGCGTCGGGCCTGGCGCAAAAACTGCTCGGCGAAGCCCGGCGTGAGATGCAGGACGTCGAAACTGACTGGACGCACGGCGAAGGACATTACCTGCTCGCGGTCGCAGTGCCGACGAACGACGGCGGCGCGGTGGTGGCGCACATCGACGGGAAAGCGATCGGAGAACCACTCAAAGACATCACCTTGCCGGATCGTGCGCTGATCACGTTGTTGGACCAGAATCGTCGCGTTATTTATCGCAGCCAGATCCCGGAGTCGACGTTGGGGTTTGATCTCAGCGGCGCGGAACAACTTGCAGCGCTCAATCAGAGTCCGGCGGTAGTGCTGGTCCGGGAAAGCTCGATCGACGGCGTCGAGCGTGTGTACGGTCTGAGTCGCGTCGGCAACACGGGCTACGCGGTGATGGTCGGCGTTCCGAGTGGAGTGCTGTACGCGGGTGCGTGG
Source organism: Pyrinomonadaceae bacterium (assembly GCA_036279935.1). Classification (GTDB taxonomy): domain Bacteria; phylum Acidobacteriota; class Blastocatellia; order Pyrinomonadales; family Pyrinomonadaceae; genus PSRF01. The sequence goes on along the minus strand of DASURS010000184.1, from coordinate 16,589 downwards.
AAGCAGTTGATGGGCTATGCCGTGGTTGGGTTGATCGTGTTGTTCTGTACGACGACGGGCGCGTTACTCATTGCGCGAAGTATTGCGCGACCGGTGCGGCTGTTGAATTTTGCGGCGCAGTCGTTCGGCAGGGGAAACTTCTCGGCGCGTGCGCCCACGGAAGGACGCGATGAGATCTCGAGTCTCGGAACGAACTTCAACGCGATGGCCGAGCGTTTGCAACTGAGAGAGCAAAGATTTGCCGAGCTCGATCGATTGAAGTCGGAATTTGTTTCGACCGTGTCGCACGAGTTACGGACTCCGTTGACGACGATCAAGGCGCTGACTCGGCTCTTGATGCGCGACGGTCTCGAAGAGTCGAAGCGGCGCGAATACATCGAAACGATCTCAGTCGAGTGCGATCGGCAGATCGACTTCGTGCTCAACTTGCTGGACTTGTCGCGTATCGAGGGTGGCGTGCTGCGCGTTACTCATCAACGCGTCGAGGTGCTGGAAGTGATTGCGGCGGTGGTGAAGTCGGAGACGCGAGCGGCGGAGAAGAGGAGTCACGAGCTGCGGTTCGAAACGGCTGACGTTCCGGCTGTCTGCGCCGATCCGAAGGAGTTGCGGCGCGTGCTGGCGAATGTCGTTGAGAATGCAATCAAGTACACGCCTGATGGTGGACGGATTGTTGTGTCCGCGGCCGTGCAGGACGATCAGGTAGCGATAAGCGTCGCCGACAACGGGCGGGGAATTCAGCCGGAAGACATGCCGAATCTGTTCGAGAAGTTTCATCGCGGACGGCCGGCGGACCACTCCGAAGCGATGCGCAAAGCGACGACTGGCGCTGAGTTGTTGGAGGATGCTGACGTCTCGGGCGTCGGGCTCGGGTTGTACCTGGCGCGAAACGTGATGGAGCGGATGGGTGGGCAGATCAGCGTAAAGAGTGAAGTCGGTCGTGGCAGCACGTTCACGTTGCATCTGCCTGTGTGGAGCAACGGTGCTTGTAACGGTTCGAGGATTGAGGATTCAGTCGATGGCGAAGCAGTTGTTAGTGGTTGATGACGATCCGAGTCTTCTGTTGGCGGTGTCGGAGACGCTGCGATCCGAAGGTTACGAAGTGCAGACGGCGCGGCGCGGGTCGGAGGCGATGGTCCGTGTGGCGGAGTCGCTGCCTGATTTGATTATCAGCGACATACGCATGCCGGGAATGGATGGATATGCGTTAGTGCGAAATCTGCGCGCGTCACCGCGGACGCGTCTGGTGCCGATCGTCTTCCTCACCGCAAAAGACGAAACGGCGGATCGCATAACCGGGTTTCGCACCGGAGTTGATGCTTATGTCACGAAGCCGTTTGAGCCGGAAGAGCTGTTGGCGATCGTCAAGAGCATCCTGGATCGAGTGCATCGGACGCATTCAGATCTCGCGCGGATGTTCAGTGAGCAGGACGCTGGGGACACTGAGTTGGTGCGGGATGAAGATCTGACTGAGGCGGAATGGCGCGTTGCGGAGGCAGTTGCGCGCGGGTTGTCGAACAAGGAGATCGCCGCCGAGTTAAAGCTGAGCCTCCGCACGATCGAAGGTCACATCAGCAGAATTCTGGACAAGAAAAACCTCAGCAACCGCGTCGAACTTGCACTCCACGTCCGCGAGCGCCGCCCCTCGGAATAGAATTACGGTATTAATACGTGGATTTTCACGTGTTAATACCCTATCGGCTCCACACCTTCTCGCCTACGATCTATACGAATGATCAAACAGACGGAACTGCCATGGCGAGTCGTAATGCTCGCCTTTGTAATTACTTTGCTGATCGGCCTGCTGGCGGCGGGCGTGCAGTGCGTATCGACGAAACTGCCGTTCCCGAACCGCTACGCCGCCCCGCAGTTGTTACGCTCGCATCCGGCCGAGCGTATTCACAGCACCGAGACTCCGCTGCTGAGCCATCTGGCGCAGACGCGCGACGCGTTCAGCAGTCGGCGGATGGCTGCTGAATAATTTCTGCAGCGAAACACCCGTCAGCGGCTGCACGATGAACAAGTGTGACACCGCCGGATTTACCGGCAGCGGAACCTGCCTGCTGTACGCGTCCAGTTTCTCCAACGCCGACGCCAGCGCCTCCGGATCTCCACCGACATCCGCACCCGTTCTGTCAGCGCCAAACTCACGCGAGCGAGAGATCGCCAACTGAATGATCGTCGCCGCTATCGGCGCGAGCAGAATCATCACCAACCCGCCAAGCAAGCCAACCGCGCCATCGTCGTCATCGTCGCGGCCTGCGCCGAAGATCATCCCGAACTGCGCAATCTGCGCGATCATCGTGATCGCACCCGCGATCGTCGCAGCGATCGAGCTGACAAGAATGTCGTGGTTACGTATGTGCCCCAGTTCGTGCGACAACACCGCTGCCAGCTCACGTCGATCGAGAATTCTCAAAATGCCCGTCGTCACGGCGACGACGCCGTGTTTCGCGTTTCTGCCGGTCGCGAACGCGTTCGGTGCATCCGCTTCCACGATTGCAACGCGTGGTTTCGGAAGGCCGGACTCCTGCGCGAGTCGAGCCACGATGTCGTGGAGCTCAGGCGCCTGAGCGTAAGAGACTTCTCTCGCGCCCGCCATCTTCAGCGCGATGCGATCGGAAAACCAGTAGCTGCCGAAGTTCATCGCGATTGCGATCACAAACCCCAGCACGGCGCCGTTCGAGCCGCCGAGAAAACCACCGAGAACAACCAGCAGGCCGGTCAGGGCCGCCAGCAAAATCGCCGTCTTGAATGTATTGAAACTCAACATAGTTGTTACTTTGATTCAGTAACGCGACGTGAGTTTGCCGGCTTTGATGCCCTAAAACTACGTCTGCTGAAGAGATGGGCTCCCGCAAAGGCGCTAAGGCGCAAAGAAGTCCTTTAAAAACGCGGTAGCGCTTTGCGTCTTTGCGGGAAACATAGTCCGAAAAAGACGACTTTCGCGGCAAAGCCGAGTTTGCCAGGAGACTGTAGGGTTTACGCACGTGAAGCCCCAGTGTGGGAACTGAGGCTTCACGCGTGTTACATGCGAGTTGTAATTACCGGGCGGGGTTTTTCAATACTTCGGCCAGCGCGTGTAGTCGATTTGAGTCCGCGCCACTGGCGCTGGAGGCGCTTTGCTCCACCGACGCAGCGAGAGACTTCAGTTTCGAGACTGACTTTTTATTCAGCCGTGAAGTCTCAGCGGTTTGAATCGCTTGCCGCACTTCCGTGATCTTGTCTGCCGGCAGCGCCTGCGACCGTTCGAGCTGATCGACATAAGCCTTGGCGACGACGAGCTTGTGTGGCCAGTCAAACTTCGGCTGGTTCTGCACGTTCAACTCGGTCAGTCGAACGGTTCTGGCAGCGTCGATCTCGTTTTGCGTCAGAAACTTCGTCGGCTCGAGTTCGAAGATGTCCAGGCCGCGGGCGATCTCGGAAGCGTAGATGTTGCCGTTGTACCAGTAGGCCGACCAGTCGCCGCCGAGGATCAGCATCTTCGGATCGATCGGTCCGCGATCGAAGTACGCGATCTCCTGGGGATGCTGCGCGTCGGTGAAGTCCATGATCGAGATGCCGCCCTGATACCAGGCTTGCACTTTCAGATCGCGTCCGGGTACGGGAACGAGCGAGCCGTTGTGCGCGACGCAGTTTTCGCTGTCGCCCTGTGCGGCCGGCATTTTGTAGTAGCTCGCAAACTTCAGTTTGTTGTTCTCCAACTCGAAGATCGCATCAGCGCCCCATTTGTTCGGATCGTTCGCGCGGCAACGTGGTCCGAGCCCGCCGCCCCACTCATCCGTAAACACGACTTTCTTTCCGTCGTTCGAAAACGAAGCCGAATGCCAGTAGGCGTAGTTCGGATCGTTGACGGCGTCGAGTCGCTTCGGATTTGCAGGATCTTTGATGTCGAGCAGGATGCCGTTTCCGGAGCATGCGCCGGCAGCGAGTCCGAGCGCTGAAAAGACGGTGATGTCGTGGCATTGATCGGTATCCGACGGCTTCGTCAATCCGTTTCTGCCGTGCGTGCCGCCGTTGTTGAGGCCGTTGAGCGCGCCGGTTTCGGTGTTCATGAACACGCGAGGCGTGGAGACGACCTTCGCGTCCTGCGGCGTCGCGAGCGGCACCTTGATCACGTCGATGCGAAACAGCGCTGTGTTCGGATCCTTGTCCGGTTTCTCACCCGAGCATCCAGCCAGCTCTTCGTTTTGACGTACGAACGAAGTTCCCGAGACGTAGATGTAAACGTTGTTCTTGTCGTTCGGATCGACGACGAGCGTGTGCGTGTGCGAGCCGCGGCAGGTTTGCACGGCTGCCACCTGCTTCGGCTTGGTGACGTCGCTGATGTCAAAGATTCTCACGCCGCGAAAACGATCTTTCGAGGCTGCCGGAAGCATTGACCTGCTTTCAGCGGAAGGCGGCGCAAATCCTTGCGCGCCGCAGTCGACGCGGCCGTTCGGCATTTCCACCGACATAAACATCAGGTTTTTGTAGACGGAAACGTCGCCCTGTCCGCCCGGACACACCATCGACGTCAAGAGGCTGGCTTTCGCCGGGTTCGAGATGTCGTAGATGCTGACGCCGTAGAAGTTTCCGAGAAACAGGTGATTGCCCTGAAAAGCGAGATCGGAGTTCGCGAAAGCAAGTTGAGCGGTTACGAGGCGAGCCGGTTTCGGTATTTTGGTAGCGGCAGCTTCGGGAATGCCAATACTGCCGAGCATTTTTTGGACCTTCGGATCGTCGGCGTCAGTGGTGCCGAGTTGAAACGCATCCGGTTTCTTCACCAGTTGGATGTGCTTGATTCCCATTGCCGCTTCGCCGGCGTCGTACAGACCGGGCGTAAGTTTGGCGCGCGGGTCACTGGTGTCTGAGCCGGTCATTCCCGGAGGCAGAGCCGGCGCCGTTTCAGGAGCGAACGGATTCGGTGGTTCCTGTTTTGGCGGCGTCTTGTCCGGTGGGTGCGTGGCGTCCTGCGAAGGCGACGGCGATGCCGTTTGCGCCAGCGCGGCGGCTCCGAAAGAGGAGCAGAGTACAAATATTGCTAAAAATAAACGGAGGACGTGGGCGTGTTTCATGGTTTTTCCTCTTCGGGATTTTCCCCGAGCATGTTTTGCATAATCTTGATCTCGGCGCGTTGGCCGCTGTCGACGTCAGTCACGAAGTTAAAGACTTCGGCATCCTGACCGGCGCCGGCAGTATTGAACAGCTCGCTCACCATATCGAGTGCGCCTTTATGATGCTGAATCATACCCGTCAGGAACAGCCGGTCAAACTCTTCCGACCTGGCTTTCTTCAAGGCGTCCATTTGTTCGGGCGTGAGCATGCCGGGCATCAGCATTTGATGGCTCGACATGTTCATCCCCGGCATGTGGTGCATCGGTGGTTGGACGGACTGGCCGCGGGCCGACAACCACCGTTTCATGAAATCGATTTCGTCTGATTGCGACTTGCTGATGCGCGCGCCGAGGGAGCGGAGCTCTTTGTTCTGCGTGTGCGACTCGATCAGCGCCGTCATCTCAACCGCTTGCGCGTGATGGATGATCATGTGCTGCATGAACTGGACGTCGGCGGCGGAGTATGGCGGCAACTGCGCCTTCGTCGAGGAGGGGAGCGTTTTTGTAGGCTGACCGGGTGCGCCGGGCTGCACGACTACCGGAGCTTTCAGATCTGCTTTCTGTGCGAAAACTGAGATCGAAAACAAACAGGCGAGAGCCACGGCGACCAGGAGTCCGCCTCGCCGGATTAAACCTTTAACTTCGGAAGGCATCGGAGGCCCTCACATTACCACAAAGCGCCCCCGAAAGCGCATCGACGCGGCGGACTTTGAACTCGTCTACGGTCTATTGGTGGGCAATTTCACTTACCGCTTACGCGGCTCTTCGCCCGGATGATAAGAGGCTTCGACATTCGATCCGATGTCGTCGAGCGTGAGCCAGGATGGTTTGAACTCGCCGCGCGCGTAGAGCGCTGCCTGGTCCATGTAGTGCGGGCTCTTCGGATCGCCACTCGCGCCAAAAGTGTGGATTGAGAGCGCGCGAACGCGCGGCCCAAACTCAACCACGCTCACGTAGCTCGCGCCGGCAACGCCGTAGCGACGCTTCTGTCCGGTGATTGGCGCTGCATAGAGCGTGAAGACCGCACCGTCGTTGCCGTTTACTCCGCTCACCGGAATGCTCGCCCTGGCATCCTGAAACTCTTCACCCCTGCTTTCGTCGAGACGTTGCAGCCGAGTCATCTCGCCCCACGCAACGTTCCACCGCCCGAAATCGCGTTGCAGACCGCCGATAACGTTGATGATTGCCGACACCGGATCTTCTTTTTCGTTTCGCGACACGCGGTCGTGCCAGAGACTGAACAACGTCATCGCAACCGAGTCGTTCGTGCTGCGCTGGTCCCAGCGAACAAGCTCGTCATAGACGTCGCGCAGCCGTGAATCGCCACCCGTGTCGCTACGCTGCTTGAGCGCGGCGATCAGAACAGGCAGACGAGTGCCGGCGTTCATAACACGCGTGTCGAAGGCCAGCGCTCTCCACTCGTCGAAACTGAACTTCGGTTTACTCGCAAGGATCTCCCGCGAGATCGCGCCGCGAGGATTGTCGCCTTCCTGGACCATGTATTTCGGAAACTGCTTCGGATCGGGATTGCCGTCGCTCGTCAACAGAAATGGCGTCGTGTTGCAGTTTTGCATCCAGCCCGTTTTCGGGTTTGTCAGTTGCGGCAACTCATCCATGGTGTGATAGCCCTGCCATTCGGTGGACGGGTCGCTCCCGTCAACGGGCTTGGTCCAGTCGAAACGCGGATCGCGTTTTGGAATCGCGCCGTTATAGAGATACCAGGTGTTTCCCTGGCGATCGGCGTACATCATGTTGCCGAAAAGCATGTTGAGTGGCGCCATCGCACGTTTGAGCTCCGCAAGCGATGTCGCGCGTGTCATGTCGTACCACTCGCGCAGCCAGCCATCCGCTTCAAGCTTTGCCATACGGAGCGCGAGAGGTTTGCCGTCGCGTGTCGCGATGATCGGCCCGTGATGCGTTTTGCGCATCGTGAACTTGCGTGTCTCCATACCGGCAGGCGTTTTGACTCGGATCTCTTCGACGCGTTCAGCGGCGAGGCGATGTTCGTTGCCGTACTTGTAAGCAAGCGGGCGCGCGGGATCGTCGAACGTCTCGACGTAGACGTCAGTCATATCACCGGCATTGTCGGTGCTCACCCAGCCGCCGTTTTCGTTGTGACCGACGTACGGCAACGGGAATCCGAAGCGTGTGTAGCCGGTGAAGTTCCAGCCTTCCTCGCTGTGGAGGTGTCCTTCGTAGACCTGACCCGAGCCGAAAAACGGCAGGTGAGGATTGATGAACAGCAGCGCGTGACCGCTCGCACTCTTCGATGGTCCAACGACCCAGCCGTTCGACCCCGTGTGTTCCTTGAGATCGGCGTCACCGTCGATCGCTGCCATCTGCACTCCGGGATCTCGGAAAATTCGATCGCGCGCGAAACCGTTTTGATAGTAGTTGTAACGAATGAAAGCGAGTGTGTACCAGGGTTCGATCTTCGACAGCAGTCGCGGGCGCACTTCGGGATGGACCGCGAGATAGTAGTTGAAACCGGCGGCGAAGGCGTCGCACAGCGATCGCATTTGCTTGTCGAGCCGCGCGTACTCCTCGCGTGCGAGGCGCGGAATCTCGAGTGCGTGATTGAGTCGATCGTCGTTGAGCATTCTCTCGCCGTAAATCTCTGAACCGCGGCCCTGTGACAGGATGAAGTTCTCCTCGACGCGCCAGAAGTTGTCTTCGGCCTGGGCGTAAGCGAATCCGAACACGGTGCTCGCGTCCGTGCGTCCGAAGACGTGAGGCACACCGTAAACATCGCGATAGATCGTGACCGTGCGAGCCATTGCTTTTGCATCCGCGTTGGAGGACTGCGCGTTTGTCTCAGCATGTATTGAAAGTAAAGTGAGTAAAATCAGAAACATCAGTGCGCGTCGGTTGGGGTAGTTTGGGTTGCGCATGGCTTGACCAGTAAAGATCATTAAGGACGATTAGGCAAGAAGCTGCCTCGACCTAACTTCTTGACCGAAACTATGCGGCGGAGTAAGTTGGCGCGATGAGAGTGCTCAACTATCTCCTTTTGATCTTCCTGATTTCGTTGCCAACGTTCGCGCAGACTAACGAGCGGGACGGCCGGCACGATTTTGATTTTGAAATCGGCGCCTGGAAGACGCACTTGCGGCGTTTACAGCGCCCGCTTAGCGGCTCGACTGCGTGGGTCGAGTACGATGGCACGACTGTCGTCAGCAAGGTGCTGGATGGTCGTGCGAACCTGGTGGAACTTAAAGTCGCTGGTCCAGCCGGTCGCATCGAAGGACTGAGTCTACGCCTGTACGAGCCGCAGACGAGAAAGTGGAGCCTGAATTTCGCGAACATCAGCGACGGCAAATTAACGACGCCGTCGGTCGGTGAGTTCAAAAATGGACGCGGAGAGTTCTTTAACGATGACACGTTCAACGGGCGACCGATACTCGTCCGCTTCCTGATCACCAGGATTACAGATGACCAGTACCGGTTTGAACAATCGTTCTCGGATGACGCCGGAAAGACGTGGGAAGTTAACTGGATTGCGATCGATACGCGCGTCAAGTGACGCGACGCCTTGGAACCGCTTCGTCAGCTCCGCGTACGCGAACCTCACTCGCAGTTAGTTGCGGCGAAACGCCCGGAGTCCAATTTTCGCCAATCAAAATTTGTTGACACTGCATACGAAAATCCGGATAGTGGCCGCACCTCCTTCACCAAACTGCCCAGTGTGACCTTAACCCACTATTCTCGAAAGGCAGGAAACTCAAATGAAGGTCCTTCTGAAGTCTCTCTTGTTCGTACTCACACTGTCGATCCTCAGCTACTCAGCGATAGCGGCAGGCGCCAGGCAGATGCTTTCGGTAGACGCCGAAGCAAGACAATGCTGCCAGTACCAGGTTGACTGTCCTGAAGATCAGACCTGTGAAAACATTTACCCTGACTGCTCCAAGGAGTTGGAACACATCTGCAAGAAGGCTGCGGAGACAATCGTTCCGCAGAACTAACAACTCAATCAGACCTCTTGGGAGTGCAGAGGCCGCTGAGACGTTGACCGATAGTAAACGTTCTTCGTCGTACACGTGTCGCTGCACTCCCGAAGAGACAGGGAGGATGACATGGCTTCAATAATCGCCTGGTGCAAACGTCTCATCTCACAAGCCGGACAACCGAAGCTCAGCAGCCTCGTGATCCTGGTGGTCCTGCTGGTCTTCTCTTTGGCAATGAATCTCTTGTTGGCCAGACGCGTCAACGCTCTCAAAAAACAGGTGACGGTCATACGGACCGAGAGCCGGCTCACGGAAGGCGACAAAGTCGATCCCATCAACGCGAAGGATCCTCAGGGCCGCAACGTGGTCTTTGACTATCGCACCAGCAACCTGCCAACGGTCGTGTTTGTCATCACGCCGAGCTGCAAGTGGTGTACCCGAAACGTCATGAACATGAGGACGCTGGTTGAGAAAGCGAGCGATCGTTTTCGATTCGTTGGGTTTTCACTGTCGTCGGAGAAATTGCACGAGTACGTGACTCAAAACAAGCTGGACTTCCCGATGTACACGGACTTGCCGTTGATACCGACGAACGACTATAAGCTCGGTGGAACTCCTGAAACGATCGTTCTGTCGCCGGCTGGCGAAGTCATGAAAGTCTGGAACGGAGCGTTCGCCGACAAGACGCTGAAAGAGGTCGAGAGCTATTTCGGCGTGCAGCTTCCGGGCCTGGTGGAACCGCAGAAAGCTGACTAAATGAATGCGTGCGTCACGCTCCTGTTGCTGATCGTCTCGCTCGTCTCCGGGGTGATGGTCCAACAGTCGAAGTCCGTCCCGAAGCGGCTTTGCACAAAAAGTCCTTGTTCTGGGGATCCTCTGTGCAACCTCAGTGTCCTCTGTGTCTCGGTGGTGTGGTTTTACTCGGAATTTATCAACCACAGAGACTCAGAGGACACTGAGGTTTCACAGAGAAGAGCGCGCTCGGGACTTTTCGTGCAAAGCCTCCCGAAGCAGAAGCCCAAACCATCGGCGGAAGACGAGAGGCGAGCGGCCGAGTTCGACAACTTTATCAGCTACGCACAATCGCTGCCGCCGGAGTTTTCAGCGGATCTCCTGCTCCAGGTCGTCGAGTCGGGCGCAGTTAAAGATCCGAAGCGGCAGCAGGAACTGATCGTCGAAGCGTTTTACGCGGCAGCCAAAGCGAAGGAGCCGGTGAGACTCGTCGCACTGCCGGGAAGCGCCGTCGACAGCCGTGCCGGTTATCGCGCGAACGCGTTGTCGCTTGGCCTGGACGCACTGTCTTTGCAGTCGCGCGCCATCAAAGCGCTGCTGCTGTTGGACAAACAAAGAGCGCGGCAGTTGTTTGGCGAGCTGAAACTCCAAACGGAACCGCTGACCTGCGAACATGCGCTCGCTTACAACGTCACCGCTTTTTTCAGCGCCGTCGAGGCCGTTGCTCAAAGCGCTTTCAACGCAGAAGAGATCGCTCGCGGCGAGCACGTCTTCTTCGTCGAAAACTATGTCAGCAGGATCAACTCGTCGAGTCAGATTCAGCCGGCGGTAAAGACGATACTCGCCATCAACACGACCGATCTGGAGTTGACGAACCTGGGTCGCGCATTCAGCAACGCGCTGCAAAAGATCGCGGGCGACGACAGATCTTTCTCGGCGCCCTGGAACGGGACGCGCGAGTCAGTGGACCAGCTCGCGTCGAGGTTCAAGGAACGCGGGTTAACCGCGGACGACATCGTCGAGGCATATCGGACGTACTTGACCAAACAACTGGGCGGCTCGCGTTGCGCGGATTCCGAGGGTTCGAAGAAGCAGAAAGAGTTTGAAACTGAGCTAGTCGCGCACTTCAACGACAAACTTCGCGCATCGACGTACAAGAAGATCGCGCCGATTGCGGACGACGAGATCAAGGCGGCGAAACGCGAAGGCGGCGTGAAGGATGAAGCCTTCTGGACGTCGGCGAAGTCGAAAAGCATTTTGACGCGAGTGAAGCGTTTGAGGTTCAGTGCGGCGGGCAAGGAGTTTCAGGAAGCGGAGAAACAGTCTGCTGAGTGGCAGTCGCAGTTGTCGGAATTGGTGCGGGAGCTCGCTAACTGGGGCGCGGAAGACGAAAAATCCGAAACCGACTATTTCCACCAGAAATGCGTCACCTATTACGCGTTGCTCAGGGTCATTCCGGACACCGAGCAATATCGCGGCGTGCTCGACGAAGCGTTGCGAGACTTTACCGCGACGCTGAGCAGTTCGCCGCTGCAAAAAGAGAAGCCGGCGGAGTGGTTTCTGCACGCGCGAGTGCTACTCGATCGAGTCAACAAGGCCAAACCGCCTGAGCGTGAAAAACTCGTAAACCTCATCAACAGTTCGCGCAGCAACGTGCTCGCCTTGTATTTACAAAAGGAGCAGTTACTGAAGGACCGCTCGCTGCATCGCACGCTTTGAGTCGCGGGCGAATCGCTTTTGGAGCCGTCGCGCGTACGGATAACCGAACCTCGCGAGTGGTCCGGGTTTCGAAACTGCCAGCAGGTCATACCAGACCGAGTCGTCCTGCCTGTTCCATTCAACCATGAACCGTTCTTCTCCGATTTCAGCGTGCTGCGCGAGCGTTCCGTAGGCGAAGCCATATCTGCCGGGTTCGTCTATGACGTACACGATGCGGCATGCGTTCATGGACCAGAAACCCAGGTGGTGAACTACGATGGCGACGTTGGCGCCCGGTTCGATCGGCGTGTCGTCCCAGCAGAGACGCACCCAGGTTAGGTCAAACATCTTCCACTGCTTGATCGCTGCCGCCGCGGCATTGAAGCACTCGGCGCCCGTTCCGAGTTGGAGTCGGTGGTGATCGACGTTGTAACCGGCGGGCAGGGAATCACGCGTGAGGCCCAACGGGTGATAAGAGAATTGCGCCTGTTGCTGGGCCGAGATGAATGAGCGAATTTGCTGGTCCGAAGGCTGGCGAAGCAGGAACATAGGCCAGCATCATAATTCTTTTCACGCTCAATGTGGTGAGTGCCTCATCTCGGAGTAGCGGGTGAGTTTGAATTAGACCTCCCGCAAAGGCGCAAAGTCGCCAAGAAAAGACGAAATCGCTGTTTTCCTTGCGCCTTTGCGCCTTTGCGGGAAACGTCTTCTTTAAACTGACCCACCACAACATCTCGGCCCGGTTTTTGGTTCGCGTGGGGTTAGCGGTATCAGTAAGTCGACAACGGCTGCGACTCGAGACCAAACGATTGCGGGTTCTCGCCGATGATCGCGGCGGCGAAGAATCGCGGCACGTAGAAGACGTTTTCGGATCTGAACGTCTCGTCGAGTTTGGTGCGATCGGCCGCGAGCGCGCAGATGCTGCAACGTTTGTTCTCTTCGTTGAGCAACACTTTCAGATCGCGCGTGGTCCTCTGCTCGCCGCGATTGTATGCGAGCAGCGCCAGTGCTTCCTTCATCGGATCGTTCTTGAAAATGTCGATACTCGCCGAGATGTAGCGTGCGGCGGCATCAGCCGACTTTGCGACGTCGAGCAGATCTTCCTTCGAAAGTCCGAAGCGTTCGCCGGTCTGCGGCAGGAACTGATATATCCCCAACGCGCCCATCGGGCTCGGCGTGTCGAGGTTGACGTACTCCGATTCGATCCACGGGATGTAGAGGCCAATGAGCGGCGAAACGTTACGAGCGCGAAAGACGGAGTTTAGCAATGGCGCTCGCACCTGCGCGCGCTCCACCACGACGCGCAAGTCTTTCGTGCCCGGCTGCTCGAGCCGGCTCCAATATCGAGTCACTTCCTTTTGAATGTCGGCTTCAAACGCCGCCGTGAACTCATACTCATTCCCGGACATCTCGCGTGCGATGCGCCGCGCCTGTTCGCCGACGAACGTGAGCCGTTCAGCGCGCGACATGTCATTATAAAGTTTTGGCGCTGCCGCGTTTTGAGCAGCCGCCGTTATCGTCAGGCAAAGCATCGCCGTGATTAATGTGAGAACCTTCATGTTTCGTCTCCTTATGATTATTTCCAGCACACTTTATAAGCGAGAAACACACGGGGAAACTGTTCACCACCACACTGCAAGCGAGAAAACTCGCCCAAACTGTTCATGTGCAGACAAAAAATTATCGACGAGAATGATGCTAGAATTTCGCCGCGATGAAGACTGTGGCCGCCGATAACCTGACGAGTTTGCTGCTCGAATGGCGTGATGGCGACAAAGCCGCGCTCGATCAACTGATACCCCTCGTCTACGACGAACTGCGACGCATCGCACATCGCTACATTCAGCATGAACGCAACGGCCACACGCTACAAACGAGCGCGCTCGTGAACGAAGCGTATCTCCGCTTCGCGGGCCAGCGCAAAGTCGACTGGCAAAATCGTTCGCATTTCTTCGCCGCAACCGCGCAAGTGATGCGTCACATCCTGATCGATCACGCGCGGCGGCGGCGTTATGTCAAACACGGCGGCAAAGCGCGGCAGGTCCCGATCGAAAACGCTGCGACAATGTCGTTGCAACGCGCTGACGAGCTGATTGCGCTCGAGGAAGCTCTCGACGGGCTCGCGCAACTCGATCGACGCAAAAGCCAGGTGGTTGAACTGCGCTACTTCGGCGGGCTCAGTCTCGAAGAAACGGCAGAGGTGTTGGACATTTCCTTGATGACTGTGCGGCGCGACTGGCGCGCGGCGAAAGCGTGGCTGTACCGAAGGATCAAGCATGACGCCTGAGCGATGGGAAGAGATCGAAGCAGTGTTTCAGCAGGCGCTTGAACGCCCGCCGCTCGAGCGCGCCTCGTTTCTGGACCATGCGTGTGCCGGAGACGAGGAGTTAAGGGAAGAGGCAGGCTCGCTGGTCGCCGCTTATGACGAGTCAGGCGCGTTTATCGAGCAGCCCGCGATGGCCCAGGACGCGCGCGTGTTGCTTGGCGGCGATGCCGGCGAGGACTTTGGCCGCGAGATCGGGCCGTACAGGATCGTCGAACGGCTCGGAGCAGGCGGAATGGCCGAAGTCTACCTGGCCGAAGACACGCGCCTCCAGCGGCTCGTCGCATTGAAACTCCTGCCCGCTTATTTCGCGTCCGATCACGCGCGTTTGCGGCGCTTTCAAAGCGAAGCACGCGCGGCGTCGGCGTTGAATCATCCGAATATACTGACGATTCACGAAGTCGGGGAAGACGATGGCATCTATTTCATTGCCACCGAGTTTATCGATGGGCAAACGATCCGCGAGTTGATTCGCAATCAGGCGCTGTCCGTCGAAGAGATTCTCGACACCGTGGAACAAGTGGCGTCGGCGCTCTCAGTTGCGCACGCCGCCGGCATTGTTCACCGCGACATCAAGCCGGAGAACATCATGCGACGGCCGGATGGACTGGTGAAGATTCTCGATTTCGGCATCGCCAAGCTGTCGGAGCCCGAGGCAGCGGGCGATTCGAATCAAACGACGGGTTTTCGCACCCTGACTGAGGCAGGACTGGTCATGGGGACCGTCAACTACATGTCGCCTGAGCAGGCGCGCGGGTTGGCCGTTGATGACCGCACCGACATCTGGAGCCTCGGCGTCGTCCTTTATGAAATGCTCACGGGACGTTTGCCGTTCAGTGGCGCCACGCGCATGGATACGATGGTGGCAGTGCTCGACCGTGAGCCGGCGGCGTTGTCTGACGGTTCGACGCCGTTGCAGCCTATCGTAGACAAATGCTTGAGCAAGGACGCGGCTGGTCGCTACCGCACGGCGGATGAGCTGGTTTCTGCATTGCGGCAGGCGCGAGAGCAACTGAACCAGCCAGCGCCGCGACAGTCACGAGCGCGTTGGCCCATCGCAGCACTGGCCGCGTTACTGATCTGCGCCGCGGTTGTTGTGTTGCTTTACAAACGTCCGCTGAGACCGGTCGCTTCACAAACCGCGGCTGCGCCCGCACCCGACAAGCTTTACTGGGAGATGAGCGAGCGCGAGCAGTTCGATTTCGTCGCCGCGCAGGAGCAACGGATTTCAGCGATGATGAGCGATCGTCCGGTGAAGCTGAACGACGACGCGGTGCGAGCGGTCAAAGCTTACGTCGAACGTTACGTCAGGCTGCTGAGAGACCCTGCGCATTCGAGCGATGTGAGCGCTGTTTATGACCGCGCGCCGCCGTACATTCCGCTGATCGCCCGCTCGTTTGCTGCGCGCAAGGTTCCGATCATCATCGGCATCTATTTGCCCGTCGTCGAGTCCGGGTATCGAGAGTGTTTTGAGAGTAGTCTCGGCGCGAAGGGCCTGTATCAGTTCCTGCCGGAGACGGCGCGGTACTACGGCGTCGCTCGCGACGAGATGTGTGACGTTGAAAAGATGACGCCAGCCGCCGCGCATTACATCGCCGATCACATGGCGGAGCTTGGTGAGGACTCGGAGAGCGTGACGCTGGTGTTGGTGAGCTACAACCGCGGCGCGCAATGGGTGCGCAACACTTTGCGGCAACTCAGGGCCACACAGAACTACGAACGAAACTTCTGGACGCTGCTTGCCAATCGCGACGCGCTCGACGAATCGTTCCGCAAGGAAACCGCAGGGTACGTCCCGAGCTTCTTCGCCGCCGCCATCATCGGTGAAAACCCGCGCAACTTTGGACTGAAGACGCCGCCGCTCTCAACGCTCGCCCGCTCTGACGCGTCACGCTAATTCCGCGCGCGTTTATGAAGAACGCGGTATCCGCACCTCGCGCGGATTCAGGCCTGGCTTGCCGGCCCGAACGACGACGCGCGCGTTCTGGCCAATGGGCAACCGGCGCAGTACAGGTTCGACGTTCGTGAACATCGCTTCGGCGTCGGAGCCGAAGTAGAACAGGCCGGTCTCTTCAGGACCTTGCCAGAAGCTGCGATAGCTGCCCGCGCCGGCGGCAGTTTCGAGTTCGGCGATAACGGCATCGAAGTCGAGCTTTTCGTAGACTTCCTCGGGCAGACTGACGCCGTCGAGATAGATCGCGAGGCACTGCTGCTTACCAAACTCGCGCAACACCTTTTCGTCGGAGGATTGGAGCAGCTCGGAGCCTTCAGGCGCGCCGGCGTTCTCGAGTGCTTCGACTACAACGTCCAGGGCCTCGTCGAGATTCGCGAGCTCGATCTCGATATCGACGTAGTCGATGCCGCCGACTTCGTTAAGCTGCGACCCGCCGCCGGTCACCTGCCCGACGCCTTTCGCTTCGAGCACAGCCTGCAACGGATCCTCGTAGCGTTCACCACGATCGATGGGCTGAATGTTTTCATAAATGCGGGCGAGTACGAATTGCGAAAATTCCATGGGTCACCTCAGTGTGGCTTGTGATAGACGAGCGAGTAACGCCAGAACAGGTGCCTGTTCACAGTCGCGCCGGGCAAAATGTCGTAGGCAAGCTTTCGCACGTCTGTGATCGTCAAATATGAATCGTGCCGGCCGTGCTGCTCCCACGCTTTGCGGACTGCCGCTGGCGGCTGGAGACGGCCGTTATGAACCAGCCGCAAGCCGGCGCTCAGGCCAAGACCGACGACGTCAAACATACGCTCGCTCAAACTGTCCGACTGAACCAGATCAAGCACGACCAGAAC
>DASURS010000183.1:0-12338 GCA_036279935.1 Pyrinomonadaceae bacterium | reverse complement strand
ACTTCTCCGTCGATGTTAACTGTGCACGCGTAGTTCCTCCTGCCCAGCACAACTTGCAATCTTTTAACTAGTCATGAAACTAGTCGCATTACTCGTGCGGTCAGCATTGGGTACCGTTAGCCTAGCCGTGTTGGCGGGCATCGTCGCGGGCGTCAGCAACACCGGTCTGCTGATCATCATCAACTCCCGGCTCAGTAATCCGAATGCGCCTCAGAACGCGCTGGTCTTGAGCTTCGCGTTGCTGTGTCTGGCGATGCTCATCAGCCGTGCCGCGTCGTGGATCTTCCTCGTTCGGCTCGCACATGGAGTCACATTCAAACTCCGGCTCGAACTGTCCGCACGCATTCTCGCAGCTCCGCTTCAGCACCTCGAAAAACTCGGCGCGCCACGCTTGCTGGCGACACTCACCGACGACGTCTCGGTGATTGCCGCCGCCCTCGCGACGGCGCCGATGCTCGGCGTTCACATCGTCGTCGTCGTTACATGCCTTGCTTACCTCGGCTGGTTGTCACCACTCGTGTTGCTCGGCGTGTTCGCCTTTCTGCTCTTCGGCGTGCTCTGTTATCAAATCCCGCTGCGCCGCGCTTTAACTTATCTCGGCGCAAGCCGGCGTGAGCTGGACGCGCTGCTCAAAAACTTCCGCTCGCTGATCGACGGCAACAAAGAGCTGAAACTGCACCGCGCGCGCGGCGAGGCTTTCCTTCACGACGAGCTCGAACACAACGCGCACGCCTTTAGAAGCAAAGCGTCCGCGGGCGACGCCATCTACGCGCTCACGGCCAGCTTCGGCCATCTGCTGATCTTCATCCTGATCGGATTACTGATCTTCGCGCTGCCGCTTTGGCGACCAACCGACAACGCCACGACGATCGGATACAGCCTCGTCATTCTCTACCTGATGCCGCCACTCGAAGTGATCATGAACGCGTTGCCGACGCTCGGCCGCGCCAACATCGCGCTTCAGAAGATCGAAGCAATGGGACTGTCACTCGCGCCCGAAACCGCAGCGCCAGCCAACGCCGCGATTGCGCCCCAACACAGTTACCAGCGGTTGAAGCTGGAAGGCGTCACTCACGCGTACGAAGGTGAAGACGGCGACGGCTTCAGGCTTGGACCAGTGGATCTGACCTTTCGACCCGCAGAGGTTGTATTTCTCGTCGGCGGCAACGGCAGCGGCAAGACGACGCTCGCGAAAGTCATCACCGGACTGTATGCACCGGACGAGGGCGCAATTAATCTGAACGGACAAAGGATCACGGACGAAACGCGAAACGAATACCGGCAGCTATTTTCGGCCGTGTTTTCCGACTTCCATCTCTTCGAAAGCCTGCTCGGATTGAACACCGACGCCTTAGACGAACAGGCGCTTTACTACCTGCGCCGATTGCAACTCGATCGCAAAGTTCAGGTGCTCGAGGGAGTGCTTTCAACCACCGATCTGTCGCACGGTCAGCGTAAGCGACTTGCTTTGCTCACTGCGTATCTCGAAGATCGTCCTTTCTACGTTTTCGATGAATGGGCGGCGGACCAGGACCCGCTCTTCAAGGAAATCTTCTATTTGCAACTCGTGCCGGAGCTCAAGACCAGAGGCAAGACGGTGCTCGTTATCAGTCACGACGATCGCTACTTCCACGTCGCCGATCGAATTCTCAAATTGAACTACGGCAGGATGGAACAGGAAATTCTGACTTCGATAACTTCGTCCGTCGTCGTGAGCAGTTAAAACAAATGGCCCCAGAGAATCATCCAACCGCGGCCCCTCCCGTTTTCGTTCTGTCATGCGAACGCTCGGGCTCGACGTTGCTGCGTTACATCATCGACACGCACCCGCAAGTCTGTAGTCCGGCCCATCTTCATATCGGCGAGCTGTGCCGGAGCCTCTACACGTCGCTCTTCTACTCGCTCGGACAAACGATTGATGAGCCCGAACGCGAGACGCTGGTCCTGGCCGAGACGCGGCGCATCGTCGACGACTTCATGGGCCGCTATGTAAAAGCGAAAGGCAAGCAGATCTGGTGTGAGAAGACGACGGACAACTTGAAGTACCTGCGTTTTCTCCGAGACGTGTTTCCCAATGCGCGTTACATCTGTCTGTATCGCAACTGCATGGACGTGGTGCATTCGAGCATCGAGTGCAGTCGTTTCGGATTCATGCCGGAGCTCGCGCCTTACGTGCAGAAGAGGCCCGACAACACCGTCGCGGCGATGGTCGATAGCTGGATCGACAAGACAACGACGCTGCTCGAGTTCGAACTGGCGCACGCTTCGCAGTGCTTTCGCATTAAGTATGAAGCGCTCGTCGCCGCACCCTCGCAAGCATTATCGGCGATGTTCGCCGCGCTCGGTTTGGAATGGAATGAACAACTTCTAAACGACGTGTTTTCGACTCAACACGATCAGGGATCGGGAGACACGAAGATCCGTTTCACGAAGAAGGTCAACACGGATTCGATTGGCCGCGGCTCCAGCATTTCGCGTTCGAGTATTCCCGGCGAACTGCTCGAGAAGATGAACCTGTTGCTGGCGCGGCTCGAGTATCCGATCGTGGGAGAGGATTGGGACAACGCGCCGTCACCTTATGTCCCCGCGAAAATCGCGAACGACGAAGTCGAAACGATCGCGAGTGTCGAAGAGATGTTCGGTGTGTACGTTCCGAAGTTGTTGAGCAACGGCAATATGGCTTTAGCGGGAGTTCAAGGAAGGTGCAAGTTTGAAGTTGGCGACGGTGGCGGAACATGGATGTTGACTTTTGAAGGTTCGCGTGCCCTGGCAGAGGCAGGCGACGGCGACGCGGATTGCACCGTGCGAATTGCGGCGGGCGATCTGCTCGATCTCGTCAACGGTCGACTCAACCCCATTGCTGCGTTCGATCAGGGAAAGATTCACATCATGGGCGATTACGATCTGGCGAATAAGATCGGCCAATTGCTCTTCGGCGGGTAGCTTCGCGCCAGTAAGAAAACACCCGGCACATCACGAAACCTAGCGCGTGGGAGCGGTAGGAGACTGAGATCGTTCGACGTTATGCATTATCCCTCTTTGCAGCCAGTTGAAACTGACAGCAAACCAGTGACCCTGATCGAGCTCCTCCGGTCGAGAAGCCTGGGTGGGCCAACGCTCACGGCTTACCGTTTTCTCGCGGACGCTGAAGAGTCGAGTATCACGTACGGTGAGCTTGATCGGCGCGCGCGGGCTGTCGCCGCTGTGTTGCAAAGCAAGGGCTGGCAGCGCGAGCGTGCGTTGTTGCTGTATCCACCTGGTATCGAGTTCATCGTTGCGTTCTTTGGCTGTCTTTATGCGGGAATGGTGGCGGTTCCCTCGAGTCTGCCGCAGACGAAGCGCGGCTTCGCGCGGTTGCAGACGATTGCTGACGATGCGCAGCCTGCGTGCGTCTTAACGACGCGACAAGTATTGCCGAGAATTCAGCGCGATTCGTCATTGCGGGACGTTGCGTGTTTGGCGACTGATGACGTTGCTGATGGCGGGTGGCGCGAAACGGCGGTGAATGGAGATGCGCTGGCGTATCTCCAGTACACGTCGGGCTCGACGTCGACTCCGAGAGGCGTGATGGTGACGCACGCCAACGTTCTCGCAAACTCCGCCTACATACAGCACGGTTTCGAACATGGTCCACAAAGCGTGTCGTTGTCGTGGCTGCCGCACTTTCACGACATGGGACTCGTCGATGGGATCATTCAGCCGCTCTACAGCGGGTTCACGGGACTGCTCATGTCGCCCGCCGCACTGCTTCAGAATCCGGCATCGTGGCTGCAAGCGATCACTCGATATCGAGTGACGCACAGTGGTGGTCCAAACTTCGCCTACGACTTGTGCGCGCGGCGCGTCAGTGAAACACAGATCGCATCGCTCGACCTCAGCACCTGGAGCGTTGCTTACAACGGCGCCGAGCCCGTGCGTCACGAGACGATCGAAAGGTTTGTCGCGCGGTTCGCGTCGCGCGGTTTTCGCCGTCAGGCGTTCTATCCGGCTTACGGGTTGGCTGAAGCCACTTTGAAAGTCACGGGCGGGCGGCGACGTGAAGAACCTGTGTATCACACGGTTGAGCGAGCTGCGCTGGAACGACATCGCGTCGTGCCATCGCAATTTGGAGCGCCGGATTCCGTGACATTGGTCGGTTGCGGCCACGCCGCGCTCGGAACGGAGATCGCGATCGTCGATCCGGAGTCGTCGCTAGCTTGCGCCGCGGATGAAGTGGGTGAGATCTGGGTGTCGGGGCCGGGCGTCGCGGCGGGTTACTGGAACCGTCCGGACGAAACGGAGCGCACGTTCGAGGCTCGTGTCGCAGGGAGGGGAAGAGGTTTTCTTCGCACCGGGGATCTCGGGTTTGTCCGTGATGGTGAGTTGTTCGTCACCGGACGTTTGAAAGACCTGATCATCATTCGAGGCCGAAATCACTATCCGCAGGACATCGAAGCCGCTGTTCAGCATTCGCACACGTCGCTCAAACCTGACGGCGGCGCGGCGTTTTCGCTCGAGCTCGACGGCGAGGAACGTCTGGCGGTGGTCCATGAGATCGACGCGGGCCGTGCGGGTGAAGCGAATGAGATCGTCGCGGCGATTCGCGAAGCAGTGGCGGAGGAGTTTGAGATACAGCCTGCGGCGGTCGTGTTAATTCGATCGGGCACACTGCCGCGAACGTCGAGTGGCAAGGTTCGTCGTGGCGCGTGTCGCGACGGTTTCGTCGGCGGCAGTTTGAAAGTGATTGCTTCCTGGCGCGCGTCGCGGGTTGATGAGGAGGTGACGCCGCCTGCGCCGGGCGAGTTGAGCGAGGAGAGTGTTGCGGAATGGCTCGGTTTGCTGCTGAAGCAGCGACTGAATATCGAGTCGTTGGACGTCGCTCAGCCGATTGCTCGTTACGGCATCGACTCGTTGGTGTCGCTGGAGCTGGTCCATGCGATTGAAACGAACCTCGGCGTAAAGCTTTCGCCGGCAAGCTTTCTGCGGAGCCCGACGATTGCGGAGCTTACCGGCACGATCCTGGCCCAGCGTGCGGACCGCGAGGATCGCCCGGCGCTTGACGGAGATGTGGATTACGCGGGCCAGTTGTCTCACGGGCAGCAGGCGCTGTGGTCGCTTCATCACGTCTCGCCTGAAAGCACTGCGTACAACGTCTTCACTGCGGTTCGATTCGCGGGCGACGTGGATCTCGACGCGTTGCGGCGTGCATTCGATGCTTTGGTCCAGCGTCATCCGTTGTTGCGGGTAAGGTTTCCAGAACGCAGGGGTGTGCCTGTCTGCGTAGTGCGGGAGCCGCCGGAGATTGCGTTTCGCATTGAAGATGCAACCGACTGGACTGAGGATGCGTTGCACGAGCGTTTGGAAGCCGAGGCTTGGACCACGTTCGATCTGGAAAATGGGCCGTTATTGAAGGCGATCGTGTTCAAGCGATCCACGCGCGAGCATGTGATGTTGCTAAGTGCGCATCACATCATCGTCGACTTCTGGTCGCTCGCAGTTTTGCTTCGCGAGCTCGGTCAGTTGTACGAAGGCGCGCCAGCCGCTTTAGATCGGCCAACGCCGTATGCCGAATTTGTTCGGCGTCAGGCGGAAATGCTCGCAGGCCCCGAAGGTGAAGGTTTACGAGATTACTGGCGCCGGCAGTTCGCCCGCCCGTTGTCCGTGCTCGATCTGCCGGCTGATCGCGTGCGTCCTCGCGTTCAGACCTATCGCGGCGCGTCAGTATCAGCTCGGTTGGACGAGCGGCTGACGAAACGTCTGAAGCAACTCGGCGCCGCACATGAAGCCACGTTATTCGTGACGATGCTCGCCGCGTTTGAAGTGCTGCTGTACCGGTACACGGGACAGGACGAGATCCTGGTTGGCTCTCCGTCTTCGGGGCGTTCATCAGCCGAGTTTGCGAGCACCATCGGTTACTTCGTCAATCCGTTGGTCCTGCGAGCTAAGGTCTCGGGCGAGAGATCGTTTTCGGAGTTTCTCGCGGAAACGCGGCTTGTCGCCCTGGCAGCACTGGAACATCAGAATTATCCGTTCGATCTGCTGGTCAAACAGTTGCAACCTGAACGCGATCCCGCCCGTTCGCCGCTGTTTCAGGTGATGTTTGCGTTCGAGAAGAACCACATCGATTGGCGGCTCGGATCTGTGAAGATGGAAACGGTCCCGCTGGAACAGCGCGCCGCGCAGTTTGATCTGTCGCTGGCGGTAAAGGAAATCGGCTCGGCGCTGGAAACCTCTTTCGAATACAACACCGATCTGTTTGACGCATCGACGGTCGAGCGCCTGAGCGAACATTTTCAGGTCCTGCTCGAGAGTGTCGTAACAGATCCGTCCGTCAGCTTGTCCGAAGTGCGATTACTCTCGGACGAGACCCGCCGGCAGATCGTGTACGACTGGAACGACACGCACGTGGACAGCGCGTCGCTCATCTGCGTACATGAACAATTCGCTCGGCGCGCGGCTGCCGCGCCCGACCAGATCGCGGTCGTCGAGGGCGCCGAAGCGTTGACGTACGGCGAGTTAGATAAACGCGCGAACCGGTTGGCCCATTATCTGCGCGAGCGCGGCGTTGGACCGGAATCGCGTGTCGGAATCTGCGTCCCGCGCTCCACGACGATGCTGACGTGCGTGCTCGCAGTGCTGAAGGCAGGCGGCGCTTATGTCCCGCTGGATCCTTCGTATCCGGAAGAACGCCTCGCATACATGATCGAGAACAGCGGCGCCTCGCTCCTGCTTACGTCGGAACTCCTCGAAACTGATCGACCGGCGATCGACGCCCAAAGTGACGCGGCGCTTCCCACAGCCTCCACAGCCGAAAATCTTGCGTACATAATCTACACATCCGGTTCAACGGGAACGCCGAAAGGCGTAATGGTCCAACACGGCTCGCTGACCAGCTTCATCAGCGCCGCCAATGCGGCGTACGGGATAGTGCCCGCGGATCGAATCCTGCAATTCTCGTCGTTCAGCGTCGACGTCAGTGTCGAAGAGATCTTCATGTGCTTGACGAGCGCCGCGACTCTCGTGCTGCGCGACGGCGAGACGCCAAAAGCGCCGGCGGATTTTCTGGAGGAGTGCCGCGACAACAAGTTGACCGTGATGGATCTCCCGAGTGCGTACTGGCACGAGTTGGTCGCGCACCTGACCCGCGAGGATTGGGCCACGATGCACGATCTGCGGCTGATCATCATTGGCGGCGACAAGGTGCTGCCGGAACGCGTCGAGCGTTGGCGAAAGGAAGTTGGCTCACGAGTGCGTCTGATGGACACGTATGGACCGACGGAAGCAACGGTCGTCGCCACGATGTGCGACCTCGAACGCTCGCTGTCGATCGGGAGACCGATGGCTAATACGCAGGCATACGTCTTGGACCAGCAGTTACAGCCGGTGATGGTTGGGGCGCGCGGTGAGTTGTATCTCGGCGGCGCGAACATCAGTCGCGGCTACCTCGGCGAGCCCGTGTTGACAGCGCAGAAATTCCTTCCCAATCCGTTCAGTCTCGTGCCCGGTGCGCGGCTCTATCGAACGGGTGATCTGGCCCGGTACAGGCACGACGGAGAGATCGAATTTCTGGGTCGGGTGGACCAGCAGCTGAAGGTCCGCGGTCATCGCATCGAGCCGGGGGAGATCGAGGCTGTATTGCTCAGGCATGAGGCTGTGAAGGAAGCGATCGTTGTCGCACGCGAGGCAGAGGGTGAGCGGAGGTTGGCGGCGTATGTGGTAGGCGATACGAGCGCGACGGAGTTGCGGCGGTTTGTTTCCGAGCGTTTGCCGAAGCACATGATTCCAGCGAGCTTCACGATGGTCCAATCATTGCCGCGTTTGCCGAGCGGCAAGATCGATCGACGCGCGTTGCCGGCGCCGGCGCCGGACGTTGCCGCAGGAACGAACGTTGCGCCGCGCACGGCGGTCGAGCGTGTGCTATGCGAAGTCTGGGCTGACGTTCTCAAGCTGGAACGCGTTGGCATTCACGACAACTTTTTCGAACTCGGCGGCGACTCGATTCTGAGCATCCAGGTCGCGGCGCGCGCTCGTCTGCGCGGAGTAAAAGTATCGCCGAGCCAGGTGTTTGAACATCCAACGCCGCTCGATCTCGCCGCGGTCGCGATCGCGCGCACCTCTGATGAGACACACGACAGGATCACGGGAGACGTTCCGCTGACGCCGATTCAGCGTTGGTTCTTCGAGCAGGAGTTTCGCGGGCACTGGAACATGGCTGTGATGCTCGAAGCCCGCGAGCGGCTCGATGCACGCGTGTTGGAGCAGGCGTTCGCGCACCTGGTCCAGCATCACGATGCGTTGCGACTGCGGTTCGTCAACGAGCCCGCCGGCTGGCGTCAATTCATGCCGGCAGTAGAGCAGACGCCTCGCGTCCTCAGTATCTCCGATGACGCACTCGAAACGATCGCAGATGAAACGCAGGCCCAGATCGATCTCGGGAGTGGTGTGTTACTGCGCGTTGTGTTGTTCGAGAACGGTGAGCGACAGCGTCTGTTGATTGCTATTCACCATCTGGTTGTCGACGGCTTGTCGTGGCGGGTTCTTTTGGAAGATCTCGGCCGTGTTTACCGTCAGTTGCAGCGGGGCGAGCATGTCAGTTTTCCACCGCGCACGACGTCTTATGCGCACTGGGCGAGCTTGCTGACCGAGCACGCGCGGTCGGAAGAGGTGCATGGCGAGCTGGATTACTGGTCTGAGTTGTCGGCGAGGCCCGTCAAGCCGCTTCCGATCGATCTCGCGAACGGAAAGAACGTCGAAGGCGAGACTCGCACGGTCACTGTTGCGCTCGATGCCGGCGATACGCGAGCGCTGGTGCGCAGTCGTCACATCGACGACGTGTTGCTGACGGCTCTGCTCGACACGATCTCGCATTGGACCGGCGAACAATCCGTGCTGATCGAGCTTGAGAGACATGGCCGCGAGGATCTGTTCGACGACGTCGATCTGTCGCGGACCGTCGGTTGGTTTACGAGCGCGTTCCCAATGCTGCTGGAATCGAAACCCGGTGTTTCGTTATCCGCAAAGTTGCGCGCGGTGAAGCAACAACTGCGCGCCGTCCCGCGGCATGGCATCGGTTACGGATTGCTCCGCTACCTGAACGACCACAGTGAAGCGGCGCGACAGATGCGCCGCGTACCGGCGCCGGAGATCAGTTTCAACTACCTGGGCCAGCTGGACCAGATGCTGGACGACTCGACGCTCTTTTCGCTGACGCGGGAATCGTGCGGCCGCACTCGCCACGACAGTGCTCGTCGCACACAGTTGATCGAGATCAACGCGCACGTGAGCAATCAGCAGTTGCGCGTCGACTGGACTTACAGCACCGGTATTCACCTGCCGCGCACGATCGAAGATCTCGCCGAGCATTTCGTCGGGACGTTGCACGCCCTCGTCGCCGGTGCGCGCGCAGACGAAGACGCGTACCCGCTGTCGCCGCTCCAGCAGGGCATGCTGTTTCACAGCGTCTACACGCCGGGTTCCACCGTCTACGTCGGGCAGTTGAGTTTCATGCTGCGTGGCAATCTCGACGTAAACGCTTTCATCGACGCCTGGCGTCGGGCCGTTGCACGCCATTCGATTCTGCGCAGCTCGTTCATCTGGGCAGACGTTGCCGAACCGTTTCAGCGCGTCAGCCGCGATGCCGAAGCAGCGGTCGAAACGCTCGATTGGCGCGAGCTCTCGCCGCTTGAACAGGAAACGCGTGTGAACGCGTTATTGGAGGACGATCGCAGACGAGGATTCGACCCCGCAGTCGCTCCGTTGATGCGTTTGAAACTCGTCCGACTCGCTGACGAGTCACACCGCTTCATCTGGACGCATCATCACCTGCTGCTCGACGGCTGGTCCACTGCGTTGCTCCTCGAAGAGGTCTTTGCCGACTACGGGGGCGTGGACCGCGTGCGCACGCCTCGTCGCGAGTATCGAGATTACATTGCGTGGCTCGGCGAGCAGGACTTCGCGCGCGCGAAATCGTTCTGGCAAACGTACCTCGACGGCTTCCTCGCGCCAACGCCGCTCGTGGTCGACCACGCGCCGGCCGATCCCAACCGCGACCCTGACACGCAACGTTCGCGCGTGCGTCTGTCGCAGCCCGAAACAGAACACCTGCACGCCTTCGCGCGAGAACAGCAATTGACGCTGAGCACGCTGGTCCAGGGCGCATGGGCGTTGCTGCTCAGTCGCTATAGTCGCGAAACGGATGTTCTTTACGGCGCGACTGTCGCCGGACGGCCGGCAGGCTTCGACGGCATCGAATCGATGATCGGCCTGTTCATCAACACGCTGCCGGTGCGCATCCGCGTGCAGTCTGATCTGCCCGTCGTCACATGGTTGAAGCAGATTCAGGCGAACGCGATTGCTTCACGCGAGTACGAGCAGAGTCCGCTGGTCGAGCTACAGGCGCTCAGTTCGGTCCCGCGCGGCGAGCAGCTCTTCGAAAGCCTGCTCGTGTTCGAGAACTACCCGCTCGATGTGCGCGCGTTCGGCGACGGTATGAATATTAAGGCCGGCGATGTCTGGTGGTTCGATCAGACCAACTATCCGCTCACGGTCGTCGCGACGCCCGGCCCCGAGTTGTCGCTGGAGATCTTGTACGACGCGCATCGCTTCACCGGCGATGTCATTCAGCGGATGCTCGATCATTTACAGACCATTCTCGCCGGTCTCGCTGCCGATCCGGCTCGACCGATCGCCCAAATCCGGCTGGTCACTGAGCGCGAGCAATCCGCACTGCTAACGCACGGGAAACACGTCTCGTTGTCGAGCGAGTGCGTTCATCAACTATGCGAGCAACAGGCGCGGCAGACGCCGGATCGCATCGCCGTCGCGTGCGGTGCACAGCAACTCACCTACGCCGAGCTGAACGCGCGCGCGAACCGGCTCGCACGATATCTCGTGCGCAACGGAGTCGAAACGGAATCACGCGTGTGCATCTGTCTCGAACCGGGCATCGAATTGATCGTCGCCGTCTTCGGCGTGCTGAAAGCGGGCGCAGCGTACGTGCCGCTCGATCCGACCTATCCCGACAGCCGGCTGAGTTTCATGCTCGAGGACTGCGGCGCGCGCGTGTTGTTAACGGAGAGCCGTCTGCTCGAACAGCGAACCGCGCCCGATGCAGTGCGCGTCGTATGTATCGATGGAGAGCGTGAGGAAATCATGCGTGAGTCGCCGGAAGACACGGACGCAAACGTCTCCGCCGGCAACCTGTTCTACGCCATCTACACGTCGGGCTCCACGGGCCGTCCGAAAGCCGCGAGCGTCATGCACGGCGGTTTCGCCAACCTCGTCAACTGGTTCATCTCAGATTTCGGGCTGACGGCTGAAGAGCGTGTCCTGATCATCTCGTCGTTCAGCTTTGACCTGACGCAGAAGAACCTGTTCGCGCCGTTGATCACCGGCGGAGAGTTGCACTTTCCGAGGTCCACCATCTACGACCCGGCGGAAATCGTCGACGTCATCGCCGAAAACCGAATCACGCTGCTCAACTGCACGCCAAGCGCCTTCTACCCGCTGCTCGACGCCGCCGGGACGGGTTTTCAAAAGCTGTCGACGTTGAAGCACGTCTTTCTCGGCGGCGAGCCGATCAACGTTTCTCGTCTGAGTGAATGGACCGCACGGTGCGATGCGGCGGTCGTGAACACTTATGGACCAACGGAAGCGACCGATGTTTGTTCGTCGTTTCGGCTGATCGATAACTCCTCAACAAACACGCCGCCCATCGGGAAGCCGATCGACAACGTCGAGCTGTTGATTCTCGATGACGACTCGAACCTTGTTCCGCAGGGCGTCGCGGGAGAGTTGTGCATCGGCGGCATCGGCGTCGGCAGAGGTTATTTGAACAATCCGTGCGTGACTGCTGAACACTTCATTCCGCACCCGTTCAGTAACATCTCCGGCGCGCGGCTCTATCGCACAGGCGACCTCGTCCGGCTTTTGCCGGACGGAAACATCGAGTTTCTCAATCGTCTGGACCACCAGGTGAAGGTGTCGGGCTATCGCATCGAAGCCGGTGAGGTCGAGACCTTGCTGTCCCAACACCCGGACGTGAAGGAGTGCGTAGTCGCGGTGCGAACCGATGCACATGGCAACGCACGTCTCGTCGCTTATGTCGTGCCGGCGCGTGACACGCACGCACCGGATGCGTCTGCGCTGCGCAGTTTCCTCACGGACGCTCTGCCGGCTCATATGGTCCCATCTGTGTTCGTCGCACTTGAAAAACTGCCGCTCACGCCCGGCGGAAAAGTGGACCGCCGCGCCTTGCCGGCGCCCGATCCGTTGGCCCAGCGAACAGGACGGGAGTATGTCGCGCCACGCACGCCGGTCGAGCAGGTGCTGGCGGGAATATGGTGCGACGTGCTCGCGGT
>DASURS010000182.1:0-6109 GCA_036279935.1 Pyrinomonadaceae bacterium | reverse complement strand
TCACTGTGTCGAGCTGGACGTGCCGAGGCTTTTGAGGATTTTGTCGCGGAGGGTGCGGGCGTCGGCTTTGATGGTCGTTTCGTCCAGGGTCAGGAGACGGCGGTCGCGCATTACGAGGCGGCCGTTGATGATGACGCTTTGAACGTCCGCGGCCTTGGTCGCGTAAACGAGGTCCGAGTAGATGTTGTAGAGCGGGATCTGATTGAGCGTGTCGCGGTCGATGATTAACAAATCGGCGCGCTTGCCGGTTTCGAGCGAGCCGATTTCCTTCTCCATGTGCAACGCCTGCGCGCCGCGAATCGTCGCCAGCTCGAACGCCTGTTGCGCGGAGATCACTTTCGGATCGCCGGTGAAGACTTTGTGCAGTTTCGCGACCGTGTCCATCTCTTCCCACATGTTCAGATCGTTGTTCGACGCAGCTCCATCCGTCCCCAAACCGACAGACACACCTTCGGTCAGCATCTTCGGTACCGGCGCAACTCCCGACGCGAGTTTCATGTTCGACTGCGGATTGTGAACGACGCCTACGCCGCGACGTTTCAGGATCGCGATATCAGTACCTTGCGGCCAAACCATGTGCGCCGCAATCACCCGATCGTTCAGAAACCCGATGCGGTCGAGATAAGCGACGGGGCTCGCGCCTTTATCTTTGACACTGTCGTCGAGCTCGCGCTTCGTTTCGGAAATGTGCGTCACGATCGGCACGCCGGTGCGATCCGCAAACGCACGCGCCGCTTTCAGATGCGCTTCGGAGACGGTGTACGGCGCATGAGGCGCTATCGCCGGAACAACAAGCTCGTGCCCTTTCCAACGGCTGACAAACTTCTCGACGTAAGCCATTCCCTCGGCATTCGTCTTATTGTCCGCGACAGGAAAGTCGATGATCGTTTCGCCAAGCACACCGCGGACGCCCGCTTTCGCAGTCTCATCCGCGATCGCGTCTTCGAAGTAGTACATGTCGCAGTAAGTCGTCGTGCCGCCGCGAATCATCTCAGCGAGCCCGAGCCGCGTTCCGACGCGCACAAACTGCTCCGTGACGTTCTTTGCTTCCGCCGGGAAGATGTACTTCGTCAACCACTCCTGAAGGTCGAGATCGTCGGCGAGACCGCGAAACAGCACCATCGGCACATGCGTGTGACCATTGATCAAACCCGGCGTGATAACTCGCCCGGCCGCCATGATTCTCTGCCGCGACCGGTAAGCACCCTCAATCTCTGCCCGCGTTCCGATGGCGATAATGCGGCCGCGAGCAACAGCGATTCCACCGTCATCGATAACGCGGCGCGCCGCGTCCATCGTGACGATCGTGCCGCCCAGTATCAGCATATCGACGGGTTCAGTGCGTGACCGCCGGTTCTGCGATACAGCTTGCGGCGCCAGGTTCGTGATCATTGCAAACAACGTAAGAACGACAAGCAGTTTTGGCATATGTTCGGTTCAGGCGTAAGCACAGGATGACTATAAAACCTTCACTAGTGCGTCAGTATCTTAGCCAGATCTCGTGACAATCTCAGAATCACTGCGTTCGCGGTCTTTTCATTCAGCAAAAGCCGCTTGCCGAGATTGTTCGAAGCGTCGAAATCCACGACGCCCCAGATCGAATCATTCTCATTTCTGATCGGCGCAGCCAGAACATACCGCAGACCAGGGCTGACTGCTCCCTTCACTCCGTCTTTCGACGTCAACGGGGCCACAGCGCCGCCCTCAACCGCTGACGTTCGGTGTAACGCGTTGTCGAGCAAACATCGCACCACTACTACCTTCGACGCGGTTTTCTCGTCAATGCGGAAACGCGTCTTCCCGACCTGTTCGACGGACTCATACGGATCCCAAAAGCCGACGCAAACAAGCTCCTCATTTTCTTTCTTGAAAATAAACGCGCGCAGGGTCGCCCGCTCCGGCGTCAACGGCGCACTCATGGACCAGCAAATCGTCTCCAGTGACTCCGAGATCGCTCTGCTAAGCTCCTTACTCTTACGCCTGGACTGTCGCTTGATCGCATCGTCGATCTGCGTGCAGGCGCTGCCCAGCGCAGGAACCGGCTCCCGCGCCGCCCATTCCTTGTTGTAGGTGACAGCGACCACTCCGTGAAGATCCGTCGGCAGGCGCAAGTCGGCGCCCTCGGGTTTGACGATGAAGCTGTGATCTTTTCCGAGCAGCCCGATAAACATACCGAGTTCCAGAATCACGTTGTCGCGAACAGCCTGGTATTTCTGGCCGCGGATCTTAACTTCGTCGTCTCCGGCGAAGATGAAGACGCCGAAATCGGAGCGTTTGAGGTTGCGTTGCAGTTCGTCAATCAGGTTCTGGCCCGGATGGAATGCATCCTGGGTCCACACGCGGACCTCCGCCGTTTTCAAGTTTTGCTGGATCGCCTGCGCGATCCGCTGACTTTCTCCGGATGAGGCAACAAATACTGTCGGGGCGGACATAACCGCTACTCCTTTCGAAACGGGGTCTGAGGCGGATCGAACTTAACGTGCTTCAACAACGCCTGTAAAGATAAAACTCACAAGAATTGACCCGTTTCACATTATGTCTATTCCACCCGGAAACGTTTTTGCCGCCTGCTGCATTGTAATTAGATCCTGAGCCGCGTTTTGACGGACTTAGCTCGATCAAGGAGGCGAAATGACAATCGACACAATGACACAACTCGGAATTCTTGCTCTCAGCGGCACGGGTATCTGGCTCGTCGGACGACCGGAACCATGGAGACGATGGGGCTACATCCTCGGACTCTCCGCACAGCCGTTCTGGTTGTACATGTCCTGCACGCCAGAGCTCTGGGGAGTTGCGGTACTAACGCTGTTCTGTAGCTACGGCTGGGCGCAGGGCGTGTGGTTTCACTGGGTGAAACCGGAGGCGGTACAGCCCGAAACCGGTCCACCTGATGAAACTAAATTAACTTCGGAAACGCCTGAAGGGTTTGTTCCCGACATCACCACCTAAAGCCTCGCGCCTGTCACTTGCGCTTCAGTTCCAGAAAACTGGCGTCGAACGCGCGGGGCTGAAGGTCCTTGATGTCGAGTTGCTCGGAGTGTCCATCGAGGTTGGCCAGAATAATGTAACCATCATTGCAGAATTCCCAGATGATCTGACGGCAAGTACCACACGGCGGGGTTAAAGGCTCGGTATCAACTACGATAGCCAGGTTCGTCAGGTCGCGCTCGCCTTCGGAGATTGCCTTCCAAATCGCGACGCGTTCAGCGCAAACGGTCAATCCGTAACTCGCGCTCTCAATATTGCAGCCTGTATAGATCTTGCCCTCCTTAGTCTCTACCGCAGCACCGACAAGAAACTTGGAAAAGGGAGCAACCGAACGCAAGCGGGCGGCCGTTGCCGCGTCTACCAGGCGTTTTTGGTTTTCGTCCAATGTTAACCTCCACCAACTATCGATAAAGCACTGGCCAGCCTCTCGCGAATTTTTCCGCTCAGCAAATCAATGCTTACTAAATTATGACCGCCTTCAGGAATGATGACGTCTGCATGGCGCTTCGACGGCTCGACAAACTGCATGTGCATCGGCCGCACTGTCGCCAGATATTGTTCGATGACCGACTCCGCCGTCCGCCCGCGCTCGGCAATGTCGCGGCGCAGGCGGCGAATGAAACGAATGTCGTCGGGAGTGTCGACGAAGACTTTGATATCCATCTGTTCGAGCAGGCGCGGATCGGCGAAGATCAGTATGCCTTCGACGATGACGATCGGTTTCGGCTGGACCGTGCGCGTTTCGTTGAGGCGCATGTGCGTCTTGAAGTCGTAGAGCGGCAACTCGATCGGCTCGCCTGACTTCAACCGGCGAATGTGATTGACGAGCAGGTCGTTGTCGAGCGCGTCCGGATGATCGAAGTTGGCGAGACCGCGGAAGTCGAGTGGAAGGTCCGTCAGGTTGCGGTAGTAAGAATCCTGTTGAATAAAAACGACTTGACTCGCGCTGACCGATTCAAGGATGCGATTCGCGACCGTCGTCTTTCCCGAACCGGTGCCGCCACAAATGCCAATTATCATATTGAATCTCAAATCTGAGATCTGAAATCTCAGACTCGGCTGTTAATCGCACTCACAACCCTGCGCAGCAAATGCGTAAACGTGCCGCGCACGCGATCGCCCGTCGCCATCACTTCCGCGTGATCGATCGGCTGGTCGCTGATGCCCGCGGCCATGTTAGTGATGCACGAGATGCCGAGCACTTCCATGTCCATGTGACGCGCGACGATCGCCTCGGGCACTGTGCTCATCCCGACTGCATCAGCGCCGAGGTTTCGCAGCAGATGAATCTCAGCCGGCGTCTCGTAACTCGGACCAGACAAGCCTCCGTAAATTCCGCGGCGCAGTTCAATGCCAATGGCCTTCGCTTCCTCGATCACCAGTTCCTGCAACGCCGGCGAGTAAACGGCTGACATGTCCGGGAACCGTGGGCCGAAACGTTCGTCATTTGGACCACGCAACGGATTATCGCCCATCATGTTCACATGATCGCTAATGATCATTAACGCGCCTTGCGTTAGTTGCACGTTAACGCCACCGGAGGCGTTCGTCAAAACCAGCGTCTTCGTTCCGAGCAGTTTAAAAGTGCGGATGGGAAAAGTGACTTCCTCGAGCGAGTAGCCCTCGTAGTAGTGGACGCGACCCTGCATCGCGAGGAGCGGCACGTTGTCGATTTTTCCTACGACGAGCCGTCCGACGTGTCCTTCGACAGTCGAGCGTGGAAACCCGGGTATCTCGTTGTACGGAATGCCGACCGCTTCTTCGAAGTCGTCAGCAAATCCGCCCAGCCCGCTGCCGAGCACGAGCGCGATGCGCGGCTCGATGCTGATTCGGGCGCGGATCGTTCTTGCTGCATGTTCAGCACGTTCGTAAAGACTTGTGCTTGCCACTCGTTCCACCATTGCCTTGCTCACTTCTCTTTCTGATACGGTATTCCCAGCGCGCGTGGCGGCCGCGACGATCCGATAAACCCTGCGAGCACCACGATAGTCAAGACGTAGGGCACCATGTTAATGAACTGCACGGGGATTTCTTCGCCATTAAACTGTACCGCGCCTTGCATCTGAATCGAAACCGCCTCAGTGAAGCCAAACAAGAGACAAGCCAGCAGCGTCTGCACCGGACGCCATTTTCCAAAGATCAACGCGGCAAGTGCGATGAACCCGCGGCCCGCCGTCATGTTCCTCGTGAACAACGACGACTGCCCGATCGAGAGATACGCGCCGCCCATGCCCGCGAGTATGCCGGCCAGCAAAACTCCTGAGTATCGAATCCTGCTCACGCTGACACCCGCGGCGTCCGCGGCTTCCGGTTTTTCGCCAACAGAACGCAGTCGCAGACCGAACGGCGTTTTATAGACAACGTACCAGATCACAGCCACCAGCACGGCGATGGCGACGGCGATCACGAGTGGCGACTGAGGCAACAGGTGGTCCTTCGGAAGTTGCGGAGTCGAACCTGACGACAGAAACAGCGCGCCACTCAGGAAGCCGGGGATGCCAAGCATCAGGATGTTGATGGCCGCGCCGCTGACGACCTGATCCGCTTTGAACTTGATACAACTCACCGCGTAGATCGCGGCGATTAACAAACCGGCGAGCATGCCTGCGAGTAAACCGACCCACGGGCTCGCCGTGCCCATTCCGAACCTCACGTCAGCCGCGTAGGTCACGGCAGCAGCAGTGAAAGCGCCGGCCAGCATCTTCCCTTCAAGGGCGATGTTGATCACACCCGAACGCTCCGAAAACAGCCCGCCGAGCGCCGCGAGGACCAACGGCGTCGCCAGCCTGATCGTCGATGCGAGTAGTGCCCACGTAAAAATATCTATCATCGGTTTAGGCCCTCAGACGTCTGAATCCGAACCTGCCCAGCGACCATTTGAAGAACGCCTCAGCAGCGACGAACAGAATGATGATGCCCTGAAGCACCTGCACGATATCTTTCGTGATGTGCTCGGAAAAACCGTCGACGTAGATTCCGCCGTGCTGCAACACCGCAAACAAAAGCGCCGCCATTATCACGCCGACCGGGTGATTGCGCCCAAGCAGCGCCACGGCGATGCCGGTGAAACCGTAGTTGTCGGAGAAGCCGTCGTAGTAACGATAGCGATAGCCCATCA
>DASURS010000181.1:0-4839 GCA_036279935.1 Pyrinomonadaceae bacterium | reverse complement strand
CACAAAAAACAAAAAACATAGAGAGAACACGCAGACACAGCTTTAATCTTGTCTTGTGTCTTTTGTGCCTTTTTGTGGCCCAACCGTCTCACGCCAACCCGCGTCCGGGCAAACGAGTTTCATTCAATCAGAACTGGCAGTTTCGTTTAGGTGATTCGGAGTGGCGGCAACTGAATCTGCCGCACGACTGGAGCATCGAAGGCGAGTTCAGCGAGTCGAACCCGGCTGGAACCGGCGGCGGCGCGTTGCCCGGCGGCATCGGCTGGTATCGCAAGACGTTCACGTTGCCGTCGAGTACGAATGGGAAGCAGGTGTTCGTCGAGTTTGACGGCGTGTATCGCAACAGCGAGGTCTGGATCAACGGTCACTATCTCGGGAAACGTCCGTACGGCTATAGCTCTTTCGCGTATGAGCTGACGCCGCATCTCGTTTACGGTGGAAAGCCTAACGAGATCAAGGTCAAGGTCGACAATTCGCAACAACCAAACTCGCGCTGGTATTCGGGCTCGGGCATCTATCGCAACGTGTGGTTGACGACAGTTGATCCCGTACACGTCGAGCATTGGGGCACTTACTGGACCACGCCGGAAGTGAACGAGAGATCAGCGACCGTCGTCATCGAAACGAAGCTGCATTTAGAAGATTCAGCGGTAGATCTCACGACCACCATCCTGGATTCGAACGGCCGGGACGTCGTGCACGTAACGGAGAAAGCTGTAAAGAACGCGCAAGTCACTCAAACGTTGAAAGTCCCGTCGCCAATGCTCTGGTCGGATGAGCGCCCGTATCTCTACAAGATCGTGACGCAGTTGGAACAAGGCGGACGCGTCGTTGATCGCTACGAGACGCCGCTTGGCATCCGCACGTTTCGTTTCGACGTCGACAAGGGTTTCATCCTGAACGGCAAGCCGGTGAAGATTCGCGGCGTCTGCAATCACCATGATCTCGGATCACTCGGCGCGGCGGTGAACGAGCGTGCGATCGAACGACAGTTGGAGATGTTGAAGGCGATGGGCGTGAACGGCATTCGCACGTCGCACAATCCGCCCGCGCCGGAATTGCTCGATCTGGCGGATCGCATGGGCTTCATCGTGATGGACGAAGCCTTCGACGTGTGGAAGAAAGAGA
Source organism: Pyrinomonadaceae bacterium (assembly GCA_036279935.1). Classification (GTDB taxonomy): domain Bacteria; phylum Acidobacteriota; class Blastocatellia; order Pyrinomonadales; family Pyrinomonadaceae; genus PSRF01. The sequence continues at coordinate 3,711 of DASURS010000181.1, read as the reverse complement.
AAACGAAATACGACTATCACCTCGATTGGGACGAGTGGCACAAACGCGACCTCGAAGACATGGTGTTGCGCGACCGCAACCATCCGAGCGTGATCATCTGGAGCATCGGCAACGAAGTCGCCGAGCAATGGGCTAACAGTCCTGAGGCGGGCCGGATCAGCAAGGAACTCGTTGCTATCGTCCGCAACCTCGACAAGACGCGCCCGATCACTTCAGCGTGCAACAACGTTAGCGTGCAAAACACGCTGCTCACGCAAGGCGATCTCGACATCGTCGGAACTAACTACGATCACAACAAGATTCCGCAACTCCAAAAGATGTTTCCGGGTCGCCCCATCATCGGCACGGAAACAACCTCCTCACTCGCGACCCGCGGCAGTTACGACATGCCCTCGGATCAGATTCGCCGCTGGCCGAAAAAATGGGACGAAGTCTTCACCGGGGGTAATCCGGACTACACCTGTTCAGCCTACGACAATTGCAGCGCGCCATGGGGCTCGACGCAGGAAGAAACGTGGAAGATCGTGAAGAAACACGACTTCTTCTCGGGCATGTTCATCTGGACCGGTTGGGACTACATCGGCGAGCCGACGCCGTATCCGTGGCCGTCCGTAACATCCTACTTCGGCATCATCGACCTCGCCGGTTTTCCAAAAGATACGTTCTATATGTACCAGAGCGAGTGGACCGACAAGCCCGTCTTGCATATCTTTCCGCACTGGAACTGGAAAAAGGGCGACACCGTCGACGTCGTCGCACACTTCAACGCGGACGAAGTCGAGCTGTTTCTTAACGGGCGTTCGCAGGGGACGAAACGAAAACAGGGCGACGCGATGCAGGTGTTCTGGCGGCTTCCGTACGAGCCCGGTGTTTTGAAAGCTGTGTCGCGAAAGAACGGTCGGGTCGTGCTAACGAAAGAGATTCGAACGGCCGAAGCGCCGGCGCGCATCGAGCTGGTTCCGGATCGCAAAACGATTAGGGCCGACGGCATGGACCTCTCGTTCGTGACCGTGAAAGTCGTCGACAAGAATGGAACGTTAGTGCCGGGTGCTGATAACCTCATCAAATTCGAGCTGACCGGCGATGCCTCGATCGCTGGTGTCGATAACGGTTATCAGGCGAGTCACGAGTCGTTCAAGGGGAAACAGCGCAAACTGTGGAAGGGCATGGCGCTGGCGATTGTTCAGTCAAAACAAAAGCCGGGACGGATCGTTTTGAAAGCAAGCTCTGACAATCTGCCACCGGCGTCGGTTGTCATCAACGCTCGTTAGGCGTGTACGTATGGATCCTCATTCGAAGCAGTTGCGGCGCATCAACCTTAAAAAGGCGAACGTTGCGCGCGCGGACACGATCCGGTACATCAATCGCCAGATCGTGCTGAACTTCATTCGCGAGAAGGAGCCCATCTCACGCGCCGAAATCTCTCACGAAACCGCTCTCCAGCGCTCGACAGTTTCACTGATCGTCGATGAATTGAAAAACCGCGGATTGATCTACGAAGTCGACGGCGAATCGACCGGAGGCAGGCCGCCGACTCTGTTGCGTTTGCGCGCCGCCGGCTCGATGGCGATTGGCGTTGATATCGGCACGGCCCAGACAACGCTCGCCGTTGCCGATCTGATCGGGCGCGTCATCGAGAAAGAAAGTTTCGCGACAGATCCCGACATAGGCGTCACGTTTCGCCGCATCGCGACGGTGATTCAGAAGTTCGCCAGGACTCACGTGAACATCGAAGGCATCGGCGTCTGTGTTCCCGGCCTCGTCGATCCTGAAACTGAAACGGCACTCTTCATTCCGCACTTCAAATGGCGCAACTGGCCGCTCGCCGCGGATCTACAGGAAGTCTTCAAACTTCCGGTGACGGTTGATAACGACGCGAACGCCGCGGCGCTCGCCGAGTTGTGGCTGGGCCGTCCTGAAATTCGCGACGTCCGTGACTTCATACTCGTTCTCGTCGAGGAAGGTCTCGGCACCGGAATCATCTTCGACGGCCAGGTGTATCAGGGTGTCGCAGGCGCGGCGGGCGAGTTTGGTCATATGACGATCGGCAAAGGCGCGCCCGTGGCATGCGCTGCTGGAAGTGAAGAGTGCTGGGAAGCGTTCGCATCCGAACGCGCGACGCTTGCTCGTTATCGCCAGCGAGTCGGTCCCGCGGCTTCGCAGATCACGTTTCGCGAGTTGATCGACAAAGCGTTTTCGGACGATGTGGCGGCGAAGGAAGCGTTACTGGAGACGGCCTACTATCTCGGGTTGGGAATCTCGAACCTGACGAAGGGACTGAGTCCGGAAGCGGTGATCCTCGCCGGCGACATCGCACGGGCGTGGCCCTTGGTCGCCGCGGAGTTGCGGAGCACGCTCGCGGCCCACACGATTTGCAGCGGTCTGCCTTCGGCGCCGGTGTTTGCGTCGACGCTGGGAGAGGACACGAGACTGATGGGGGCGTTGAGTCTTGTTCTCGCCCGAAAGTTTGGTTCCGTCGTCACCGCTTAGATTCAGATTTTCGTACAACTCCCGAAATTTCCAACCAGAAATTCCGAGACGATGAGAGGGCGAATGCGGATTTTCGTGATCTTCCTGAGACTTTTGCCGTATGTCACGGCAGAAGTGGGACGCGGCATCGCTGTTGCCTAAGCGAAGCGTTGGGTCTGCAAACCATCTGCTCGACCATTTGGCACTAAATAAAACAAATAGGTTGCTACAAAAACCTATTGACAAAGGGTACTTCGTGGTAGTACTAAGCTTCTGCCCGGTCATGCAACAAACCCTTAGCGTTCAGTTTCGATAAAGTTCAGGAACGGCAATCCCTGCCGTCGAAGCAAGTGTGCTCCATTGCACTTGCGGATTCGTTTCGAAGTTCAGTTTAGGTTTTTTGGTCCGTTAAGTACGTAATCTTCGCTCCAACGGAGGAGAGTATGACTCGACCAAGCACGCACCGCCGCCTCTATGCGACGCTCATCGCGTCCGTGTTTGTGTTTGCACTGACGATGGTTGCCGGTGTGATACCGACAGCCGCCCAGACGACGGGCAGTGCGACGCTCCGCGGCACGGTCAAAGACCCGCAAGGCGCTGTCATCCGCGATGCGGTTATCACGCTCATCAACGAGCGAACCAAGGATGAGCGCCAAACGAAATCGAGCGAAGACGGGACCTACACATTCGCTGCGGTGCCGCCGGCTACGTACTCGATCAAGACCGAAGCTCCGGGCTTCAGAACCAAGACCCAGACCGGCCTCGCGATCGAGACGAGCGACACCAAGGGTTTCGACATCTCGATGGAAGTGGGCCAACCTGCTGAAACCGTCACCGTGACGGCCGGCCCCGACCAACTGCAAACGGAAACCGGCGCTCGCGAAAACACGATCACGTCGGGTCAGATCGATAACCTCTCGATCATCAGCCGCAGCTCGCTCGAGTTGCTGCGCATCCTTCCGGGCGTGGTCGCGCCGGATAACACCACGATCGAAAGCATCGGTTTCGGCGACGGCGCAAACGCCAACAGCCGCTATAACGTCAACGGATTGCGCGGTGAGCAGAACAACGTCTCCATCGACGGTTCGCGCATGATCGACATCGGTTCCAACAACGGAACCGTCATCACCGCCAACCCCGACATGGTCCAGGAAGTCAAGATCCAGACGAGCAACTACGCAGCCGAGCATGGCACGAGCGCAGTGCAGATCAGCGCCACTACCAAGGGTGGCAGCAACGGTT
>DASURS010000180.1:0-6390 GCA_036279935.1 Pyrinomonadaceae bacterium | reverse complement strand
TCGACCGCCCGCGGATCGCCTGACTCACCCAACGAACGGATCGCCTGTTTGCGCACCAACTGATTCGGATGCGTGCGGGCGATCTTTATCAACAACGGCACCGACTCTTCCGAACGCCGCTCGCTGATCGCGCGCACCGCCTGCACCTGCACTTCCGCATTCGCATCCGGATTCTGCGCCGTCTCGCTCAGAAAATCGAAACTGCGCTTGCCGGCGCGCTCGCCGAGCAAACGGATCGCCTGCCTGCGCACGTCCATCGAGTCGTTGCTCTTCGCGACTTCGAACAACTTGTCTTCCACTCGCGTGCTCTTGATCTCCGACAACGACTGCAACACCGAGCGCTTCACATCGGGCGCTTGCTCCGAGTCAAACAACTTGAGCAGATCGTCAACGGCGGCCTCGCCGCGTTCACCAATGACGCGGATCGCCTGTTTGCGCAGCTCCTGATTCGGCTCGTTGCGCGCGAGCTCGAGTAAACGCGTCTGCGCCCGCGGGCTTTTCGTTTCAGCCAGTGCCCGCAAAGCAGTGCGTTTGACTTCGAGCTGACCGTCAGCGGCGTAGATCTTCATCAACTCGTCGATCGCATCTTCGCGTCCGAACTCGCCAAGGCGGCGCACCGCGAGCCGGCGCGCTTCCCAATCAGGATCGCTCTTGGCGGTCGTAAGAAGAAAGTTGAACGCCGGTTGCCGATCGACACTGTTGCCGACGGCGGAGATGACGCTGCGACGGACTTCGAGGTCTTTCACCGATTCGTACAAACCCGCCAGCAACGCTACCGCGCCGCGATCCTTGCTTTGTCCGATCGAATGCGCCGCCGATCGCCGCAGTTTTTTCTCTTCCGCGTCGTTGCGCACGATGGAAGCGAGGAACGTCGACTCGCCGCCGATCTGTCCGAGCCAGTAAACAGACGAAGAACGAATGCGCTGGTTCTGCGACGAACTGATGAAGTTCTTGAGCATGCCTGCGACACGCGCGTCGTCGTGCAACGCGATTCCCAACACTGCCCGTTCGCCCAGCATGTCCAGCGGCGACGCCGCCGCGAGCGCGCGCAGGTAGTTCAAACTCTCTTCGTTGTTTGCGCGGCCCAGCCAGTAGACGGGATAACCGCTGTACTCGCGTTTGCGCTCGAGGTTGTAGATCTCCATGCGCGTGATCTGGTTCGCGGACGGATCGCGCAACAGGAAGATCGCGACATTGCGCGTCTCAACAGTTACGCCGCCGGCGGTCGTGCCAACGAAGACGGTCGTATCGCCGATCGTATTCATCGAGCCGTTGAACTCGCGTATAGAAGGATCGATGGCGACACCGGGACGCACGTCGAACGTGTAGGCGGACCAGTAAGGCGTTTGCCGCGTGCGTGCGCGAGCGTGGGCCGCGTCGAGCTTCGACATCAGATCCGCGCCTTCGACGGGCGTAAAGCTTTGCACCGTCGTCGAGCTTGACTGCGCTTGCAAATCGTCGCGGGCTTGCGCGGTTGCCGCCAGATCCGGCGAGTGACTGGCGCAGGCAACGCCGGCAATAGACAACAACAGGATCAAGACACACGTTAGCTTTGAATCAGGCATGAGGTCGCTCCTACTTAAGCAGATCTTCGAGAAACTTCAGCGCTTCGGGATCCTTGCTCTCGCCGAGATACCGAACCGCCAACTTGCGCAGCTCCACTGACGGATCGTTGCGCGCGATGGTCATCAGTTTTCGCACGGCGACCTTGTGTTTCGAGTCGCCGAACGCGCGCATCAAGGCGCCTTTGACTTGAATGTTTTGTTCCGAGTCGTACATGGAAACGAGTTGAGTGACGGTGGGTTCGTCGTCACGCCCGCCGAGCACGCGGATCGCGTAGCTGCGCAGGTCAACTGATTCGGCTGCTTTCGCAATTTCGAGAAGCTTCGTCTGCGCGCGGGGATCTTTGTTCTCAACGAGCGCACGTAGCAGTCCTCGTTTGATCTCGAGGTTGCTTTCACTGTTGTAGAGTTGCAGCAGGTCGTCGATCGTGATGCGGCGATGTTCGCCGAGACGCCGGATCGCTTCGACACGAACCTCGGGTGTCTCGCCTGTGCGCGCGATTTCCAGCAGTTTCTCGCGCGCGCGGGGCTCCTCGCGGTCTGCCAGCGCTCGCATGATCTGTGCGCGGATTTCACGAGTTTTGTCGGCGTCGTAGATGCGGATCAGTTCTTCGAGTGAAGCGGGATCTCTCATCTCGCCGAGGTAGCGGAGGGCCATCTGGCGAGACGCGACGTCATCGCTCGCGCGCGCGATCTCAAGCACTTTGGCGGCGCCGCGCGGCGTGCGGCTGTCGATGAGCGCGCGCAGGACCTGCGATCTGACGTCTTTGGTCCGATCGGCGTCGTAGAGTTTGATGAGCTCTTCCGTGACCTGCTCGTTGTGCTGATCTCCGAGGCGTCTGATCGCTGCGAGCCGCAATCGTGGATCGGGGTTCGTTCGCGCGATGTCGAGCAGCAACGGAATGACGCGCGGGCTGCGCTGTGAACCGAGCATCGAAACGGCCGCTGCCTGGAAACCCTGACACGGCGGCGGATTAGTTTTCAACGAGTCCACAACGATGCCGATCGCGCGTTCTTCGTCGGCCTGAAACAGGCTTTGCAGCGCAAGAATCTTGATCTCGCAGTTGTCCTGTTCGAGCCGCTGATCGACCAGGTCCTTGCGACCGAGGACGACGAGCGTCGCCTCCGCTTCCCGGCGCCAGCTCGAATTCGGAAAGCGCTTCATCAACTGCACCAGCGGCACCGTCGCTTCCTCTTTCATGCCCTGCTTCTGCAACGCGTAACCGTACCAGTAGAGCGCGGCGTCGAGGTCTTTGTCTTTCGGGTAACCTTTGATGAAATCGTTGAACTTCTCGGCGGCTTTCTGCCAGTTCTGCGCCTCGATGAAGTCGCGGCCTTCGCGGAAAACCTGCATGGACGCGGTGTTGCCCTTCTGCGATTGCACAAAGCGGTTGAGCTTGGTGATGTCCTGAGTGTTTGCGGAAACAGTTCCTAAACTAAACACGGCGAGGAATATGATTGCGAGCGTCACGGGGGAATAGGTAACAAAATTCTTCATGGTCATCTTGTCCTTAATCTCGATGAGCTTGGATCTTTGGTCTTTGGTCTTTGGTCTTTGGTCTTGGACCTTGGGTCTTTGGACTTTGGACTTTGGTCTTTGGTCTTTGGTTTGCGGAGTTGCGTTTCGGAGCTCTTGGACGTCGGATCAGAACCCAAGACCTAAGGCCAAAGACCCAAGACCTTTTTCCTAATCAAGCGCTCGCGCGAGCGCAGTGGAATTGACTTGCAAGAGCGCGACGATGTTCTTGCGTTCGACGCGTTCGCGAATCACGCGCACAGCGGCGGCCTTCGGTTTGTCCGGAAGGTTCGCGATGTCCAACAGAATCGGTTCCAGACTTTCCAACAACGACGCGGTCTGAACGTCGCCGGCCGCATCAGCTTCGCGGCGCAGGATCATGTTTTGATAGACCAGTTGTTGCGCTCGTTTTCGTTCGTACGCGACTTCCTCGGCCGTGGTCGGCTCGTTCAAACGAACGTTTCTGAAGGCGCGCAACAGCGTTTCAGATCTTTCGAAGTGCATGGCCGTGAGCGTTTCCGAGTCGGCGGATTTGACGCGCTCGGGAATCGTCGACTCGGGAATCGCCGGCGGCTCGGGAAGCGTTAACGTAGCGAACTGTTCGCCCGGTTTCGGCTCACGCGTTATCGGTTTCTTTGCGGGAGCTGAAGGCGTTCGTTTCGGAGTTTCTGTTTCTTTGGGCTCTTCCGGTTTAGGTGGTTCGGGAGTCGCCGTTGGCGTAGGAGTTGGCACAGTAATCTTTGCGATTGATTCTTGTTTGTTTGAGTTCTTGTAAATCAAGAATCCGGTGATCGCGGCGACGATCAGCAGCACGGCGAACGCAACTGCCGGCGTGCCCCAGGCCCATTGCAATCCGCGCGCGGGAGCACGACGCCCGCCTGACAGGATCTTCTTCAAGGCGCGGTTCTGAACTACCGGCTGCGTGGCCGTCGCGAACCCGGCGATCTGGCTGCGCAGGCTGAGAAAGTCGGCGCGCATTAATTCGCACTCGACGCAGTTCAGCAGGTGACCCTCAACCTCGCGCGCTTCCGCCGGCGCGAGCTCGCCGTCGATCAACAACGAAACCTTTTCCGTGAAATTACAACTCATAGGATTTGATCTTTGCGCTTCGATCTTTGTGCTTTGTGATCTGTGATCTGTGATCTGTTCCTTTGCGCCAGCGCTCTCGCAGCGACGCTCGCGCGCGAAAGATGTCGACCTTCACCTTGCTCTCCGAGACGTTCATCACTTCGCTGATCTCGCGGTAACTCAACTGCTCCTGCTCGCGCAGCAACAAAGCGGTGCGTTGGTCTTCCGGCAATGTCTGCAACATCTCCAGCACCAACTGCTCACGCTCGCGAGTTTCATATTCCTGCTCGGGGTTGCGTGCCGCTGGTCTCATTGCTTCCACCACTCGATCAAAGAGCCGATAGCGCGTGTTTGACTTGCGAAACTCGTTAATCGCCAGGTTTCGCGCGACCCGGTAAAGCCAAAAGCGGGCCTCACCGGCCGGGAACGTGCCCCATGCCGTCCGATGTAGTTGCAGGAAGCTCTCCTGTGCCAAATCCTGCGCCAGCGGCGCGCGGCCTCCCAACAAACACTCCAGAAAGCGGCATAGGCTAGGGTAGAAATCCTGAAACAGCATGGTGAACTCGTCGTCTTCGCTCGCCATAAGCTGCGCTACGTCTCCTAAAACACGCGGGTTCAGGAAAAGTTACAAAGAAAATTCGTGTTTCTGTGTTCTCGGTATTTTTCTGGCCCTGAACGGGCCAAAACGATAGAAGTTGACGCTGACCCGGAACCGGCGTCAGACGTTGTTAAGAATCCTGAAAGCCGTCCCTGAAAAAATCTCCGTTTTCTCTTCGTCTGTTATTTGCAGGTCTTTGATCGACGAAACCGCGCGATCGATCGAGCCCAGCAGGTGCGGATAATCGCTTCCCATCACCATGTGATCCGCGCCGACCATGTTTCTCACCATGTTCAGCGTGTGCGGGCTGAACGAAACCGTGTCGTAGTACAACCGCTTCAGATACACGCTCGGCAGCTTGTCGATCTTCGCTCGACAATCGGCGAAGTCGCGAAAACCGTTGTCCATTCGTTCCATCAGGTACGGGATCGCGCCGCCGAGATGGCCAATGATCCAGCGAATGTCGGGTAACTCTTCAAACAATCCGTCGTAACACATGCGCGCCACGGCGAGGCTCGTGTCGAACGGAAAGCCGATGATCGGGCCGAGGACGTACTCGCGAAACGACTCCGAATTCGTTGGGATCATCGGATGCAGAAAGATGCACAGCTTCATGCGGTTTGCTTCTTCAAAAAACGGGCGGTATTCCGGAGACGTGAGCGCCTTGCCGCCGATGTTGCTCAGCAGGATGACGCCGTTGAGTTTCAGCACGTCGATGGCGCGATGAAGCTCGTCGAGCGCGGCGTCGGGTGCATCCATCGGGATCGAGGCGAAGCCTTTGAATCGCTTTGGGTGGCGGGCGATGAGGTCGGCGTACGAGTCGTTGATCATCCTGGCGACGTCGGGTTGATGTTTCGCGCCGGTGAAGAAGACGTTCGGCGTCGATAACGAGACGACTTCGACGTCGATGCCGACGCGGTCCATGTCTTCGAGACGCTTGTTGACGTCGGTCATCGCGGGCGTGACGCCGAAGAAGCGCGCGCCGCGGTACGTGATGATCGTCTGTCCTGTCGAGCTGGTGTCGAACGAGAACTCCGAGGGGAGATCGCGAATCGTTTGGAAAAACTGTTCGGTGTAGAAGTGTGTGTGAAGATCGAGTTTCATCGCTTTATAGCCTCTTCACCATTTCAAACTGGCTGAGCACCTGCTTGTAGCCGTTCGCTTCGTAAAACGCCAGTGCCGATGGGAAGTTTTCGTCGATGTTGTTTATGTTGAGACGTTCCGGTGGTTCGAGCGCTGCGAGAATTGCCGAACCGACGCCTTTTCGCCTGTGACGTCGTGCGACGGCGAGTTGCATCAGGTTCGCCGACGGTAGAAACGTGACGCCGTACCCGGCGCATTCGTCGTCGATGTAAGCCGCGACGATCGAGCGGTCGCGTTTGACTCGTTCGCAGGCGTCAATCGAGTTCTGCCACGAGGGACTACTGTCCCAGAACGATTGATACAAATTCCAGTCTGCCTGTTGGACAGGCTTGATGGAGATGTTTCTTGACGGCTGTTTCTTTGTATGTGGCCGAAATACTGCGAGCCGTCGCGTGTCGACAAATCCGAGTTTTCTGTAGAGCGTCGCGGCGGGCGTATTCGTCGTTAAGACTTCGAGCAAGTATTGAACGACGCCGGCGTCTTTGAGCCGTGGCGTCAGAAAC
>DASURS010000179.1:0-7707 GCA_036279935.1 Pyrinomonadaceae bacterium | reverse complement strand
ACCGCGCGATCGCGGCGACTGACGGTGCGCGAGTTTACGTCCGAAGACGAACGGCGCATCACGATCGTGTTGGACACGCGTTTGCCGGCCCGTTCGGGTGACGATATGAAGCAGCGGTTCGAACGAGGCGTGATCCAGGCGTCCTCGTTGCTTAAGCACTTCATCGACGAGCGCGCGGAAGTACGGTTGGTGTTGGGCGATGAAGTTGGACCTTTTGGATCAGGCGTGGAACATCTCTATCGCTGCCTGCGGCGACTGGCTTTGGTGACGCCATTGCGTGACGGCGAAACGAGCGCTGAAGAGACGTCGGGCCGCGACGTGGTTGGGCCTGATTATGCGATTCTTTTGACTGCGGCGGCGCCGGGATCGATTCCGGCCGACGTCTGGCGGACCAGCCACGTGATCTACTTGTGATCTGAATGCAACCTGCAACTCGCGCGCACGTGCGCGGTTACTCACAATCGACGATTTTGTTAATTGGCGTGTGCTTCGTGTTTTCAGGCGCGACGGGCCTGATTTACGAAGTGCTCTGGGCGCGAATGTTGGGGCTCACGTTCGGCGCGACGACGCTTGCCGTAAGTACCGTGCTCGCCGCGTTCATGGGCGGACTCGCGCTCGGGAGCGCGCTTGCCGGACGTTTGGGAGAACGCATTCGCCGGCCGTTGAGTGTGTACGGTTGGATCGAAATCGGCATCGGTGTTTACGCGTTGCTGGTGCCGTTGCTGTTTCGCTGGGTCGATAACCTGTACGCGTTGATCTGGCAACAGTTTCAGCCGGGGTTTTTCACGTTCAGTCTGTGGCGGTTTCTGTTGTCGTGTTTGCTGTTGCTGGTGCCGACGACGCTGATGGGCGCGACGTTGCCGGTACTCTCGGCGGCGTTGGTGCGACAAGGCACGACGGCGGTGACGCGGCTTTACGCGTGCAATCTTTTGGGGGCGATCGTGGGGACCCTGGCGGCGGGCTTTGTGCTGTTGCCGTCACTCGGCGTGCGCACGACGATCATCATCGCTGCAGCAATCAACATCGCCGTTGGCGTAACAGGTCTGCTTTTGCAACGTCGAGCAGAAACACAGATTGAACAGATTGAACGAAGATCTGTTGTTGAAATCCGTGGTAGCGGGTTTTGGTTCTTCGCTGCCGTTGCATCCGGCTTCGTCACGATCAGCACGCAGGTTTCTTGGACGCGCATACTCACGATGGTGATCGGTTCCAGCACCTACGCGTTCAGCATCGTCGTCGCATTGTTCTTGATCGGGCTCGCCGGCGGCGCATGGATCATCGGGCGAAAAGATCGTTCGGCACAACTGCGCGGGACGATTATCGTCGTCGAGGTGTTGACGGCTGTTAGTTTGTTCGTGAGTTTATACGTGGTGAACTGGCTGGCGTGGGTGCTCGTCAATCTCGGCGTCAACCTGCACGTCTCGTCGTGGGCCGGACTGTTGGGTTTGCAGATCACGTCGGCGACGCTGTTAATTCTCGTGCCGGCGTTGTTGATGGGCATGGTGATGCCGCTCGTCCTCGAATGGGCCGCGCAGGATCCGGAACGGGCGGTCGCGCGCGTCGGACGCGTGTATTCCGTCAACACGATTGGCGCGATCGCGGGCGCGTTCTTCACCGGGTTCGTGCTGATTCCGAAGACGAGTACGAAGTTTGCGCTGATACTCGCGTCGGCGTTGTGCGTCGTAGTTGCGGGCCTGGCGTACCGGCCGAGCGAGATGCAGCGCGATCCGGCGTTGAAACGCAGTCTCGCGATCGGTGCGATTCCCGTTGTGATCCTGGCGATGTTGTTTCTCGCGCCGCGGATGAACCTCGCGGATCTTTCGGTCGGCGCGTACGACAGTCTCGTTCGCATGCTCGCGAACACACGCGAGGGCGTGACGAACGAGCAGGCGCAGCCCGGGCAGTTGTTGATGTATGAAGAGGGACCGACCGCGACGGTTTCCGTTCGCCGCGACGGCGAGACGATCTCGATGGCCATCAACGGCCGGACGAATGCGTCCGACACTGTTTTCGACATGCCGACGCAGGTGATGCTGGGCCAGCTTCCGCTGTTCGTTGCGCCGCGAATCGAGAACGGATTGATCATCGGGTTTGCAACTGGCGTGACGGTTGGATCGATGTTGCAGTCGCCCATCCAGTCCGTGACGTGTCTCGAGCTGGAGCCGGGCACCGTCAATGGTTCGCGATTTTTCGAGCACGTGAACAACCGGCCGCTGGAGGATCCGCGCACGCATTTGATCATCGACGACGCGCGGACGTTCCTGCGTGTGACGCCGAATCGTTACGACATCATCGTCAGCGAGCCGAGCCATCCGTGGGTGCCGGGAGTGGCGAACCTGTTCACGCGGGAGTTTTTCGAACTGGGCCGCGCGCGTTTGAACGAGCAGGGGATCTGGGTGCAGTGGGTGCAAATCTATCAGCTTTCGACCGAGAGTTTGCGATCGGTGTTGGCGACGTACAAGAGCGTGTTTCCTCATGTGCTGATGTTTCGCGTTGGCGGGTTGAATAAGGGGAAGGACCTGTTGCTGGTCGGCAGTAATCAGCCGTTGACGCTGGATCGTTTGACGGAGCGAATGGCAGATCCGCGTGTGACGGCGGAACTGGCGCGGGTGAATTTGAATAGTGAAACTGACGTGCGATCGTGGCTTGTCTGCGATGAGACGCGATTGGGACCGGCAGTCGCGGGTGCGATGATCAATACCGACGACAACATGCACATCGAGACGACTGTTCCGCGCGAGGCGTTCCGGCCGTTGATGCAGTCGAATGCGCAGTGGATTGAGGCGTTAGCTAAGTGAGGAGACTTTCGGCTGCGGCTTCACCGCTGCGGATACAGTCAGGAATGCCGGCGCCGCGATAGGAATTTCCTGCAAGCGCCAAACCCGGTAGTTTCTTTAGTTCGCTTTCTATTGTTTGAACGCGATTGAGGTGGCCCACTTCGTACTGTGGCATTGATCGTTCCCACCTCGCGGTTTCCGTGAATATCGGTTTTTCGGTTATTCCCAACAACTCGCGCAGGTCATTTTCGACGCGTGTTTCGACGTCGGCGAGTGCGAAAAGGTCCGGTTGCAGCGCGCCGCCGGCGAACGCGCGCAGGAGCACATGACCCTCGGGTGCGCGCCCCGGAAACTTCACGCTGCTGAATGTGCATGCGATCAACGACCGTTTTTCGATGAATGGAACGACGAAGCCGAAGCCGTTGAGCGAATGCTTTATTGCGGCGCGACGGTAGGCGAAGTTGATCGTCGCAGTCGAGGCATACTTAATCGCATTCAGGTTGGCGGCTAGTGGTTCGCTAACGTCGCGCAGCAGATGCGCAGCGACGTAAGCCGGCAGTGCGAGGCACACAGCGTCAGCCTCGAAGGTCTCGCCTGAATCCGCTTTCAATCTCCACGTTCCCGATTCGTGACTTAGATTTTCAATCCGTGTTTTAAAACGAACGTGCGGAACGACGCCCGCCAGCGTTTTTGTCAGCACTTCCATTCCCTGATCGAAGGACAAAAACAAGCTGTAGCGCGCTCCGCTCGTGCCGGTTTTTTGCGACTGCCCTTGTCGCAGCATCGCGAGGATCACGCTGCGATGATCGCGTTCCATGTCGAGGAAACGCGGCAACGTCGCGCGGAGGCTCAGCGTTTCGGGATCGGCCGTGTAGATGCCGCCGACCATCGGTTGGGCCATGCGGTCCAGCGCCTCGCGGCCCAGACGCCGCCGCACGAAGCTCGCGAGCGATTCGTCTTCTTTTCCATTGACGCGCGGCAGCAACAGGTCGGCCGCCATCCTGATCTTTCCCGGCAGGCTGAAGATGTCCGTTGTCAGAAAGGGCAAGATGCGCGACGGCGCGAGTAGTTGAAAACCTTCCGGCACCGGGCGCAGACGTCCGTTGCGGACGATGAAGCTGCGTCGAAACTCTTCGTTCGTTCCAATCAGACGTGATTCGATGCCGAGCCGCTTCGCCAGCGCAACCGCTTCCGGTTTTTCCGAGATAAATGAGTCCGGTCCGAGTTCGAGCACAAACCCGTCGCGTTGCTCAGTCTTGATGATTCCACCGAGGCGCGTGCCTGCTTCGAGCAAGGTGATCTGCGACTTCTCGAGACCGAGCTCGACGAGCCGGTACGCCGCCGCTAGCCCAGAAATTCCGCCGCAGACAATCACGACACGTTTTGCAGGCATGACAGATTTTATCCGGCGAGGCAGCAATCGCTCGGGCAGATGGAGTGGACTGGACCGCGCGAACCGAGGAAGCGCGCGGGTTGGTTGTCGATGCGTTCGAGGATTAGCTCGCGAATCATCTTGATGAACGACGGATGCGTGCCGGCGGTCGCGGCGCGAACGAGGTTCATCCCCAGTTCGTCGACGACGTGCCGTAATTCCACGTCGAGATCGTAAACGATCTCCATGTGATCGGAAACAAAACCGATTGGCGCGACCACCACGTCCTTAACTCCGTTGGCGTTCACTTCTTTGACGTAATCGCATATGTCGGGTCCGAGCCATGGTTGGGACGGCGAGCCGCTGCGGCTCTGATACACGACCTTCCATTTGTCGTGACGAAGCTCGCCCGCGATCAAACTTGCGGTTTCCTGGAGTTGGGCGGCGTAGTCGCAGTTTGCCGCCATTGATTCGGGAATGCTGTGCGCAGTGAAAACGAGCTGCGCGCCTGCTTCGAGCATCTGCCAGCCCGATCGAACGATGCGATCCACGTTCGCTTCAATGAACAACGGATGGTTGTAGAAGCCGCGCAACTTCTCGATGCGCGGCGCGTCTGGTCCAACCTGCGTCTGCGCGTCGGCGATGTTTTGCCGGTACTGCCGGCAACTCGAATACGAACTGTACGCGGAAGTCACAAACGCGAGCGCGTTCTGAACGCCATCCGCCGCCATCTGCCTGAGCGTTTCCGTCAGCAACGGATGCCAGTTGCGGTTGCCCCAGTAGATCGGCAGCGCCGGGCCGTTTTTTCGCAACTCCTCCGTCAGCGCCTCAATCAGGTTCCGATTCTGTTGATTGATCGGACTGACGCCGCCAAACATCTCGTAATGGCGCGCGACTCCCATCAGCCGCTCGCGAGGCACGTTGCGGCCGCGCGTGACGTTCTCGAGAAAGGGAAGCACGTCGTCCATCCCTTCCGGCCCGCCAAAAGACACGACTAGCAGAGCGTCGTAGTTCATTTGCTGCTCATCTCGTGGACCATATCGACCAGCGCGATCACGTTCTCGACCGGCGTCTGCGGTAGTATGCCGTGACCGAGGTTGAAGATATGTCCCCAGCGTCCGTGGGCTTGATCCAGGATGCGTTTCGCTTGCGTGCGAAGCGCATCAGTCGAGGTAAACAGCGCTACCGGATCGAGATTTCCCATCACTGCGACATCATGTCCGAGGCGTCGCCATGCGTCGTCGAGCCGGACGCGCCAGTCGAGGCCGATCACGTCGCCGCCTGCGTGTCGCATCAATTCGAGCAGCGCGCCAGTACCCGTTCCAAAGTGAATTACCGGAATCGTGGGTTTGATCGCTTCAATTACGGCTCGCGAGTGCGGCAATACATACTCGCGGTAGTCATCGGGGCTCAAACATCCGACCCACGAGTCAAACAACTGCACCGCCTGTGCGCCGGCGCTAATCTGCGCATTCAGGTACCGCACGAGCCCGCGCGAGATCAGCGTCATCAACGCGTGCCAGGCGCCTGGATCGTCGTACATCAGCTTTTTAGTGTGGCTGTAGTTCTTCGAGCCGCCGCCCTCGATCATGTATGAGGCGAGCGTAAACGGGGCGCCGGAAAAACCGAGCAACGGAATGTCAGGCTTCAACTCCTGGCGCGTCAACGTGATCGCCTCGTAAACGAAGCTGAGCGCAGCCGGGTCTTCCATTTCCCGCAAACGGTTCACGTCTGTGGAGTTTCGCACTGGATTATGAATGACGGGGCCTTCGCCTTCGGCGAACTCGAGCTGGATCCCCATTGGTTCGAGGATCAGCAGGATGTCGGCAAAGATGATAGCGGCGTCGACGTTCAGCCGGTGCGCCGCGGTTACCGTGACTTCCGCGGCCAGCGAAGGCGTCTTGCAAAGCCCGAGAAAGCTCGTCTTCGCGCGCACTTCGCGATACTCGGCCATGTACCGTCCGGCCTGTCGCATGAGCCAGATCGGTGTGTACGGCGTCTCCTCACGCCGGCACGCCCGCATAAACACACTGTTGTCTAGTGATTGAGTCAAAGGACGGCGATTATACTATGCCGTCAAATAATTGACGCGCCAGCGGGGCGGTCAGGGAGTGCTGATGTCGATCGCTTCGATCTTTGACTGCTTCGAGCCGTCGCTTCTCAGAGCTGTGAACATGAGGAAATCTTGCAGTTCGGAGCTGATCCAAGAGGGTGCCTTCTGCCGATCCTCGTAATAGGCATGCCCCAGATGCCGCGGTGAAGCGGCGTCTGTTTGACGGTCAGTAAGCGGGCCGGCGAGTTTACCGCCCGTGTGCGTTACGGAGCCATCCTGACGAATAATGGTGTGTCTCCATGTGCCATCGGCAGACACTTGACGCACGATAGTGTCGGTCTCAATCACGTTTTCAGACTCATCGTAGTGCGTTGCCCTGTAAACGATTGTGTGCGCGGTGAAAGGCGCTTTCGTCTGCCGAAAGCGAGTTGAGGCATATCCGGCGCCGATCACGATCGCTACCAGAACCAGTCCAAAACCAGCCTTTTTCAATTTCTTTGTCACATCGCCTCCTTATCGTCATCCGTGAAGCAGATAAGTGTTTGCCGGCCTAATTATTGCACGCCGGCCCGCCACCACTTCCGTCGCAAGATGGAGCACAGAACGTGCTTGAGTCGGCGCCGCCGCCAGTGCAACAGACGCCATATTCGGTATAGCAAATTCCGCCGCCATGTAGGTCACACGAACCTGGGCCGGGATAGCAGCCTCCGACTCGGTAAGTACAGGACGTCTGGTGATAAGAACACTCCGTCCCTAGTGTCCGTCCTGCTGTAAAGGCGATGACCAGCCCGACCATTAACAGAAGGATTCTTAATCGAGCCTTCATTTTTATCTCCTAGGATTGGTGGAACAACTTGAACGAGGATTCGAGGTGGGTACTCTACGCCAGTCTACCCGCGCGATCAACAGTTATTGCGCAGGTTAACCCCTGACTGAGGCGATTCCCCCTTTCGTGAGCCCTCCACGTCGCACTATTCCGAACTTTCTAAACCGGAGTGACGTTAACGCAACGGAGCGCCCCCGAAAGACACTTACTAGAGTTCGTCGATCGTCGCCGCAGCCATCGCCCGGAATTCGGCTGTTTCAACGTTGGTGCAAAACGGGTTTCGAGACTAGAATACACCGCCTAAACACTGTAAAACTGCTGACTGTACAAAAATGTCACAAGTCAGTAACTTGCGGTGTTTGCACTGTTGAGAGAGCGGTGATTGATGAACGGACAAGCTAGAGCTTTGATCGAGTCCATGCCTAACGACATCGGGACTGACGCGGTCGCTCCGCTCAGTTTCGACGAAGCGTTTACCCTCCATCACCGCGCCGTTTTTAGAACGGCCAGGGCCGTCGTTCGCGATTCAGCCCTGGCCGAAGACGTGACGCAGGAAGTTTTTCTTAGACTGTATCGCAATCTCCACGCTACGCCGGGCGAAGATCTACTCAGGGCCTGGCTTTTGCGTGTGACGCTCAATGTCGCCAGAAACACCTTGCGGGGGCAAAGCCGCTCGATG
>DASURS010000178.1:0-18834 GCA_036279935.1 Pyrinomonadaceae bacterium | reverse complement strand
TGAAAAATAAGACCTATCTACCCTCGGTGTTGAGCATTGTATTTGCAATAGCCTGCTTCAGCGTTTCGGCGCTCGCGCAGTCGAACGATGACAAGAACCAGTTCGCTAGTCTTAATAGCTCTGGATCGAGCGTCCGGTGGGACGTCAGAGCGAGTCACGTTGCGTCGACGCTGACTGTTGTCGGCCCAGACGGCGAAGTGTTTGCAAAAGAATTTCAAGGCGGCCAGTCGCCCGAGTTCCAACTGACCGACAAAAAAGGTGACGGCGTCTACACCTATGAACTGCGCTTGACTCCGAACATCGCAGCCAACGTGAAGGAGCAGTTGAAGGCGGCGCGCGAAAAAGGCAATTCCGAAGCAGTCCAGCGCGACCTTAAAAGGCGTGGCGCTTTGCCGGAACCGCTGGTCCAATCCGGCAGCTTCTCCGTCGTGAACGGAATGATTATCGTCGGCGGGATCACCGAACCGGGCCGTACCGCAATGGTTCCACGCCAGGCAGCGCCCGCCACGGTCCAGGCGCCGGCGGCTGTGGCCGCGTCGTCAGGACGCATTAACTACAAAATCAACCGGAACCACGCGCGCTTCATGTTTTTTGATCAGGTGATTCCGGACGACCTCATCGTCCAGGGAAGCGTTTGCGCCGGTCTGGATTGCGTGAACAACGAAAACTTCGGTTTCGACACGATCCGAGTGAAGGAAAACAACACTCGCATTCAGTTTGACGACACCAGCTCCAGCGCCGGCTTCGCCACCAACAACTGGCAAATCCGCGCCAACGATTCAGCCAGCGGCGGCGCGAGTTTTCTCGGGTTCGTCGACCAGGGAGCGACCGGAAACTCCGAAACGGGAACCATCGTGTTCGCAGTCGATGCCGGTGCGCGAGCCAATGCCCTGCGCGTGAACAGCGCGAGCAACGTCGGCCTCGGCACTTCCACGCCGGTGCTTGATTTTCACATCAACGTCACCGACACGCCTGCAATTCGTCTCGAACAAAACAACAGCGGCGGCTTCACGGCCCAAACGTGGGACATCGGTGCGAACGAAGCTAACTTCTTCGTCCGCGACGTCACCGGCGGCTCGCGCCTGTCGCTGCGCATTCGTCCCGGCGCACCGACGAGCTCGCTCGACATCGCCGCGAACGGCAACGTCGGTCTCGGCACCGCCAGCCCGAATGCCCGTCTCGACCTCAAACAATTCAGCGAAGAGTTTATCGGCGGTCTTCAGCTTCGAAGATCGACGACGAACGATACGTGGGGCGTTGTAACGGGCGCTGATAACAATCTTTACTTCGGCTATGCGAACGATGCGTCGCTGGCAAACGCGCATGCCGACTTCACCGTGATCCCACTCGTCGTTACGTCCAGCAACCGCGTGGGCATCGGCACCACCGCGCCGGATCAGACGCTATCGGTCAACGGCAATGCCAGCAAAGTGGGTGGCGGTTCGTGGGCCACGTTCTCGGATCGTCGTTTGAAGAACATCAAGTCGCCCTTCAACACCGGTCTGAAGGCCGTGATGCAGTTGCAGCCGGTGCGTTATGAGTATCGGTCAGACAACGCGCTGAAGCTGAACTCGGAAGGCGAGCACGTCGGTTTCGCGGCTCAGGACGTAAAGAAAGTGATTCCGGAAGCAGTGACCGCCAACAGCAGCGGCTACCTGATGGTCAATAACGATCCGATCATCTGGACTATGCTCAACGCGATCAAGGAACAGCAGAAAGAGATCACCGAACTGAAGCGCCAGATTCGCCAGTTGCGCGCCACACGCCGTCGCAGGTAATTAACGGCACAAACAGAAAAGGGGTGGCTCATGCGGGCCACCCCTTTTTCACATGGATGCAAACAAGTTTCGACTACGGCCTGCCCGGCGGAACGGCAGATTTGAGATCTATGACGAGCGTCACTTCTGTTGGCTGATCGCCCGTGATGACGACTTGCTGTTTTACCGTCGCGCGATTGCCCGCCTCAGACACGTACGCCGACGCCGTGAGATCATACGTTCCCGGCGCGACTCCATTCAGACGAAATCGGCCCCGCGCATCGAGCGGCACTCCATATCCTGTGCGCTCCGCGTCGCCGGATCTTTGCAGAGAAACCCACACGCGCTCTATCGGAATCTGACCGTTCTCCACCTTCACTGAACCTTGCAACACGCCGGTTCGGGGGCTGACGATCAGCCGCACTCCCGTGACTTGCTCACGTTCCTTGACCTCGATCGTGCGCAACTGCGGCACACCGTCCCGCTCGATACGTGTAATGTCAAACTCCCTTCCTCCGTCGCTGGAACGCGAGAAAACCCAAAACCCCGTCAGTCCCGGTCTGACTCCGGCTGCTCTAAACGAACCATCCGGGCCGACCATCGCAGGCGGGCCAGATCGGCGCCCCATGAATTTTTCGTCTTCCGCCGACTGAGCCACGACCATTAGATCGCCGTATTTCCCGCGGGACGTCTTCTGGTTCAGTCCCTCGAAAACGACCACGCCCGAAATGCTTCCGCCTTTTGACGTCTTGAGAACGATGTCGGTGACGTCTTGATCGATCACCTCGAAATTAACCGGCTCACCGTACGCGTCAGTAGACGTGTCGATGCTGACCATGTACTTCCCCGGCGTCAGACCATCAAACCTGAACTCACCCGCCGCTGTAGTCGTTGGGCCGGATATTCCCGAGCTGCCGTGCTCGAAAAGCTTCGTCAGACCGTAGCCGATGTTTGCGAGTGGCTTGCCGGTTTCGCCGTCGACGATCCGTCCGCTCGCGCTGTAGGTCATCTCTCGCCGGTTCAGAACTATGTCGACGTCCTTCGCTTCAGTGCCCTCCCCAACTTCGATCACCGTCGCCTGAGCAGGATCGGTAGCTGAAGGATGATAGGTTTGTTTGTACTTGGCTCCGCCGCTTCCACCGAAGCTCACCGATCTCTCCGGCAGTCCGGCTGCGACTTTGTACTTTCCGGGAGGCAAACCGAACACCCGATACACGCCTCGATCATCGGTCTGGTACATGGCCATGTTGAGGCTCAACGGTAGTTCGCTCGGACGCTGACGGTCTTCCACTTTCGCCACGTGAATGTGTTGTTCGAGCATGGGCTGGCCGTCCGCGTTGGTCACTTTCCCGGTGATCACGCCGCCGCGCACCAACAGGAAATCAACACCGTCGAGCGCCTCTCCTTCCTCGACGATGACTTGTTTCCTCCTCATATTCAATGAGGCTAATACATACTGCGGCGCCGCGGGAGCGACGTCGTACGTGGCCGCCGGGAGATCTGAAATGCGGTAGTTGCCCTGGCTGTCGGTAACGCTTCCGAAGCTCGTCTTTCCACCCCTCATGTTCGATCCATACGCGACGGCGCCGACCGTGATTCCGGGAACGCCCGTGCCTCTGACGGTCACTTTGCCGCTGATACTGCTCGTTTTCTTGGGCAGTTGATTTTGCGCGTCAGCGAGGACACTGGCGCTGAAGGACAACAAGACACATCCGAGTGCTTTGAGAGTTGAGGAAGTCATAGCGGTTGCACCCTTTCACGGATTGAGGACGCGAGGATGATAGCTCAGTGGCGAGCGTTTGTCTGTTTAAATCAGGCGGCCGAAAGGTAACGCGAGACGACGCGCTCCAACTCAGCGATGTCGATGGGCTTGCGCATGTACTCGTCGCAGCCTTTCGCGAATGCTTTGACGTGCGAGTAGGACATCGGATAGGCGGTGACGGCGACGATCGGCACGCGCTCCAACGCCGCTTTCTGTCGAATAGTTTGAGTTGCGGCTATGCCGTCGAGGATCGGCAGATCGAGATCCATCAGAATCAGATCAGGATGTTCGCGATCGGCGATGTCAACCGCCTCCTGTCCGTTGGTCGCTTCCAACACGGTGTATCCGAGTCCTTCCAACCACTGCTTCAGAAGCAGCCGCGTATCGTCGTAGTCTTCGACGACCATGATGGTGCGGTATTTCTTCATTGGATCCTCGCGCTCACAGTTCTCTGCCCTCCGCACATACGGGCGGTGGTCGTTTTCGCTGGCTAGTCGGGGAAGGTTTTGAGGCCAGCTCGTGCGATTGGGGTGAGTGATCGCCTGATGATTCTGCCACGCCCGAAGGAGTTGGGCAATGCTGGTGCGATTATTTGAGTGCTATCGCGAAAGAGTGTGCGATACTGCGGAACCGCATGATCAAGACACTTCTACGTGACGAGTGGCGCTTCCTCACATTTCGTCCGGTGAGCGCCGCGGTCCATACGCAATGGCGACTGTTTTTGATAGGCGGGCTTGTTTTCACGTGGCTCGCAGGCATCGCCCGGTACTGGGACAACCCACGCGCCCACGTATGGCAAAAGCTTGGTCTCGGCTCAGTGGTCTACGTCTTCATACTTGCACTTCTGATCTGGGCCTTGATGGCGCCACTGCGCCCGCGCAACTGGTCCTATCGTAACGTGCTTCTGTTTCTCACGTTGACAGCGCCGCCCGCACTGCTCTATGCGATCCCTGTCGAGAAGTTCATGCCATGGAACGCAGCGCTGCAGGCTAATGTCGCGTTTCTGGGTGTTGTGTCTGTGTGGCGCGTGGCGCTGTACGTGAGATTTCTTCGTCACACTGCGCGCATGAACGTTGGCGCGGTTATCGTCGGCACGTTGTTGCCGTTGAGCATCATCGTATTTGTTATCGCTGTTTTGAATCTCGAGCACGTCGTGTTCAGCTTCATGGGCGGCATCCGGCCGGAGGATCTCAGCCCGAACGATGCTGCGTATCAACTCGTCGTGACGCTCGCGCTGCTTTCATTTTTTGTGGCGCCCGTTTTGTTGGTGGTCTATCTAATACTTATCGTTTTGGCGTTCAGGGCGAAATCTCGCGCAGCAAGGCTATAATTCTGTAATGACAATGCGGATTCTGATCACAATCGCGTTTTTCGTTGTCGGGTTTGTGGCTTGCAAAGGAGGTGGATCGGCAGGTGGTCCACAGGCCACGCCGACGCCGCAAGTAAGCCCGGGTGCTGAGGCATTGGCTGACTTGAAGGCGCTGCTCTTTGCCGACCAGTCGCTCGAAGAGCTGCTGGACATGGTTGAGCCAACCCAAACTCCGCCGCCGAACGATCCGCTGACGCTGTTCGCCTCATCCGTGAGCTCTTCGCGCAATAACAATGCGGAAGACGCCCGGAAGTATCTGCAACAGGTCCTCTCTCAACGCGACACTGAAACCCGCGTTCAGCTTTGGGCCTGGAAGGGTCTGCGCACGCTCGGCGATCGTCCGCCGGAGGACGTGGCTGACGTCGTTCAGGGGGTTGTGTGTGAGTTGCACAACGAAGCCGGAGTAGGGACACTCGCCGCGTACGCCGATGGCCGCGCCCGATGGATTGGCGCACAGGGTGCTGCAATCGTGTGGGAAGTGCCTGGCAGGGACGCCGGAATCGAAGCTCGGATCAGGAAACTGCTGAAGGCGGCTGAACCGCTGGTCAGAAGTGCGCCGCTCTCCGATACGCACCAAAAGGAAGAGCCGAAGCTGGACCACTTCCGCGTCAGCATCCTGACGTACAACGGCATTCGCACGGTGGAAGTATTTGGTCCTGAGATCGAGCAGTCGCAACCGATTGCGCAGGTGCTCACGAGCAGCGTGGATCTGCTCGATGCGTTGAGCAAAAAGAGCGAGGAGACGAAGAAAGAACAGAAATGAAAATCATACTTTTGCTCGGCATCATCCTGGTGTTTGGCACTGGGAACGCGCAGGAAATTCAGTTGAAAGAAGCGAAGCCCGGCGAGGTGCCATTTACTTACGACGCCAACGTCTTCAGCAAGGTCGAAATCGAGAGTGTTGCGAAGCAGGTTGTCGAAGAGGGCAGCTTTCCGGAAGAGGCGCCGGCGCATTCCTGTTTTCATTTGCGCGACAAACGTTCGTTTCCGGCGTTGGAAAAGGGGCCGCGTTATTTTCAACCAGCGTATAACGTCGTCTGCGTTATTCCGCTCACGGATGAGTCAGTAACTGATTTCGCGAAGTCGTATCCGCAGTTGAACAACGCGGCGATGAAGCTGCGCCGGCTTCTGGCGAGGCGTCCGGCGCGGTTCAGGTTCGACAAAGACCTTATAGACATGCCGTTCAACAATGCGACGGGAGTTATCGAAAGCAAAGTCCAGTATCTTAATTTCAAGACCGGCCGCGGAGTGCTGTTTCTGACGCAGTACTCGCAGGAGACGGAGTCGAATCCGATTAACAACGAAGAGCTTACGGCGGACTTTCAGGGACTGAGTAACGATGGGAAGTACTACATCGCCGCGCGTCTGGCGGTAACGCATCCCTCGCTGCCAAAAGGCATCGACTTCACCGACAAGATCAAGCGCGACAAGAAGCTGCTCTACCTGAGGAAACAGGAACAGGCGCTGAACGGCTACGCCGACGACTCCTTCCAACCCTCGCTGCGCGCGCTGAAATCGATGATCTCGTCTATCTCAACGAATTGATCTTCAGACGTCGAGCTCGGCACGGGTTTGCAGCACCCGCATGATGTGACTTCGCGAGATGATGCCGGTGAGGCGACCTTGCTGGACCACCGGCACCTGGTTCACGTCTTCACGTCCCATCACTTCGAGCGCCTCGGCTACCGGCCGGTCGGGGCTGACTGTTTGGAGATCCTGCAAGGAACGCATCACGTCGCCGACTGTCGTGTAGGGCCACTTTCTTCGATCGACTGCCTTGACTTCGTGCGGCGTGATTATTCCCGCGGGTTGTCCCTGCTCTTCAACTACGAAGCAACGATTAGCTGTCGGCAACAGATGTTCCTGCACGAACGTGTGAAGGTTCGTGTTTGTGTCGACAACGGGAAACTGCCGCGCCATCACATCAGCCACGCGCAAGCCGCGCAGCCGTTCTGTAATTTCAACCTGAGCACCGCTGGCCCGCGAGGCCTCAAGCAGAAACCAACCAATGAATGCCAGCCACAATCCTCCAAACCCGGCGCCACTGAAGAAGCGCCACACGCCCAACATGATGAAACCGAAAGCCACGAATTGGCCCACGGCTGAGGCAATACGAGTCGAGCGCGTTGCGTCGCCCGTTATCCACCAGATAATCCCGCGCAGTACGCGTCCACCATCGAGCGGAAATCCGGGAATCATGTTGAAGATGGCAAGCGCAATATTGATGTAGCCCAGCCACATGAACATCGCCGCCGGGGGGCCGTTCGGCTCCGTATCGAGATTCCAGCCCAACGCCCAGGCCACCGCTAAACACAGAACACCGATCACAACGCTGGTGATTGGACCAACGATGCCCATCCAAAACTCCGATTTCGCATCCGCCGCGTCCTTCTCGATCTGGGCCACGCCGCCCAGGGCAAAGAGCGTAATCGCACGCACCGGAATACCACGGAGTCTCGCGACCGCGGCATGTGAAAACTCGTGCAGGAGAATAGAGACAAAGAACAAGAGTCCGGTGACAAGCGCCGTCAGCAAGGTGACGCCCGAACCCCACTCCGGATGCTCCGCCGCAAACTGGCTGCGAAGTGAGAGCGTCACCAGTAAAGCGATGATGATCCAACTGTAATGAAGGCCAACTGCAACGCCAAAATACCGGCCGAGTTTGATATGCGCTCTCACGTTAACACCTCCTTAAACGCTCACATTCTAACTGTCGTAATCACACGAACCCAACACGCCTGTGCTTCAAATGATTTGACAGTTCGAATTGGTTGAATTAGGTTTCGAACTATCCAGAACAATTGATTTACCTATCATGAGGGGCAAGACAGATGAGTACTCATCGCGAAGTTAATTCCGAAACGGGTGCACGTCCTTTTCGGATTGCGCCTGAACTGCACCAAATCCTTTACAAAAGACCGGGCCGAGACAAGCTTGAGCCAAACCCGGAACAGACCCTCCCTGAGCCACCGTACCCCCAGCGCGCGAACGCAAAGGCGATGACTCACAACCAGTATCTAAAGCTGAACGGCATTCGAATGTGGAAGACCTGGGGCGCGCCGTACTTCAGATCGCGCTACCCGCAGCACAGAAAGCAGTTGCGGCCCATCATTCCCTACCTCTTCACCGACTGGAAGTGCAATCTCGATTGTCACTACTGCTGGTCCTACGACAACAAAGTCAAAGGAATGAGCGAAGACGTCGCGAAACGTTCGATCGACTGGCTGCATTCGATTGGCGCGCGGGTGCTGGCGCTGATGGGCGGTGAGCCTTTGTTGCGGCCAAGCTTCATTCACAAGATCGTCTACTACAGTGCTCAGAAAGATATCTTCGTTTACCTGCCGACCAACGGACGCCTGATGAAACCGGACGTGATCGATCGTCTCGGCGATGCGGGTCTCGCCACCGTCAATCTCGCCGTTGATTCGGTGAAGGAACGAAAGTCGCTACCCAAAGCACTCGAGCCGATTCGGCCTTGCTTCGATTACCTGATCAGGAAGCAGAAGGTCTACGGGTACACGGTGATGTTCAATATCAACATTTGCCACAACAACCTCGACGATGTGAAGGAACTGACGGAGATCGCTCACGACAACGGGATCGCCACCGACTATCACATCAATGAGACGCCGATGACGGAGCAGGACCACTTCAAGCATCTTTCGGAAAACGAGACCTATCTCACGCCTGATGATTGGCCCAAAGTCGACGATCTGCTCGATTACCTGAACAACAAGCGGCGCAACGAAGGCTACAAGATGGTCAATCCGATTCAGCACATGGAAGACATGAAGCTGCTGATGCGTGGGCAGGTCCCGCAGTGGCAGTGCCGCGCCGGGCAGAATTCGCTCATCATTCGGACCGACGGCTCACTTGCTCCCTGTTTTCCGATGTACTCAGCGACGCACGATTGGGGCGTCGTCGGCGATCACAAATTCGACGTGGAACAGCTGGACGAGATGAAACGCGAGTGCAGCACGCATTGTCTTTCGACCTGTAATTACATACTGGGTTACTGCTACGACACGGCTCGCGTGTTGGGCTGGATCATGAAGACCGCCCGCGGTGGGTTCAGAGGCGTTGAGAGTTTCTAGCAGGCTACTGAAAAAGTAATTGGTTTTTAGAACTACGATTCTCTCTGCGCTCCTCGGCGGCCTCTGCGTCTCCGCGGTGAAGTTCTTGCAAAAGGTCTCACCGCCGAGACGCAAAGGCCGCCGAGTAGCGCAGAGCTAGAACCGCTGAGGCGTGCCGCTGACAACACGAACCGCATCACGCGCGATCAGTAACTCTTCGTTCGTCGGTATAACGAAGACGGCGGCGCGCGAGTTGTCGGTGCTGATCTGACCACTCTTGTCGGCCCCGTGTCTCCAATTGAGATCCGGATCGAGCTCGACTCCCAGCCAGGTCAGATCAGAGCAGATCATCGCCCGGATTTCGGCAGAGTTTTCACCGATTCCGCCCGTAAACACGATCGCCTCGGCGCCGTTCATCGCGGCGAGATAGCTCCCAATGTATTTACGTGCGCGGTAACAGAAGATCTCGATCGCCAGGCGCGCTCGACGATCGTCGTGCTCATGGGCCTCGTCCAGCAACTCCCGCATATCGTCGGTCAGGCCGGAAATACCGAGCAGGCCGGATTGCTTGTTGAGCAGCGTCTCGACTTCACGCGTCGACAGTCCCTCTTTCGTGCCGATTAGATCCACGATCGACGCGTCGATATCGCCCGAACGCGTACCCATCACCAGACCTTCCAACGGCGTGAACCCCATCGAGGTGTCGATGCTGTTTCCATCTTTGATCGCAGCAATCGAGCAACCATTACCGAGATGCAGCGTGATTATGTTCGTCGCTTCGCGCGCAATGCCTTTCAGCTTGCGATAGCGGTACGCAACGTAACGATGCGACGTGCCGTGAAAACCGTAGCGGCGGATGCGATGACGGCGATAGAGCTGATAAGGCAAAGCGTAGAGAAACGCGTGTTCAGGTAGTGTTTGATGGAACGCTGTGTCGAACACGGCGACTTGCGGCAACGCGACGCCTAATGCCGTGCGCGCCGCCGTGATGCCCTGAATGTTTGCCGGATTGTGAAGCGGCGCAAGCTCAATGCAATCTTCGATCGCGCGCAATACTTCATCTGTGATCAGCACGGACTTGGTGAAGTGTTCGCCTCCATGGACCACGCGATGGCCCACCGCGTGAATGTCGGCTACACTCCGGACCTCCTCCACACCGGATTCGTCGGACACGGCCCAACGAAGAATCATTTCCACGGCAGCACGCGTGTCTCTTATCGGCTCGGCGAACCGCTTCGGCGGCTTGCCTTCGGCGGTGAACGTCACGATGCCCGCGCCGCCGACGCGTTCAACCAACCCGTGCGCCAGTCGCTTGTCCGCGTCCTGCTCGATGCGTTCGAGATCAGTGGCGATCAATTGAAATTTGACAGACGAGCTGCCGCAGTTAAGGACGAGTACGTTCATAATTCAGTAGGGCCATTTCCAATCGCGAATCTCCGGCATGTCTTCGCCGTGCTCGGCGATGTAGCGTTTGTGCTCAAAACGTTTGTCGCGCATCTCCTGCAACAGGTGCGAGCCGATGGTTTCCAGCTTCGGCACGCGATCAATAACATCCATCACCAGATGAAAACGATCGAGATCGTTCAGCACTACCATATCAAAAGGCGTGGTGGTAGTGCCTTCTTCCTTGTAACCGCGCACATGCAGGTTCCGGTGATTGGTTCGGCGGTAAGTGAGCCGGTGAATCAGCCATGGATACCCGTGGAAAGCGAAGATGATCGGCTTATTCGTCGTGAAGAGTGAATCAAATTCCTTGTCCGACAGCCCATGCGGATGTTCACTTTGCGGCTGTAGCGTCATGAGGTCGACTACGTTCACGACGCGGATCTTCAGACCGGGGAAACGCTGCCGCAGGATATCGACAGCAGCCAGCGTTTCGAGCACCGGCACGTCGCCGGCGCAAGCCATAACGACGTCAGGCTCCGCATCGTCATCGTTACTGGCCCACTGCCAGATCCCGATTCCGGCGGCGCAGTGCGTGTCCGCCGCGTCAATGTCGAGATACTGGAGTGCCGGCTGTTTTCCTGCGATCACGACGTTGATGTAATTTTCGCTGCGCAGACAATGGTCCATAACTGACAACAGACAGTTCGCGTCAGGCGGAAGATAGACGCGCACCACGTCAGCTTTCTTGTTCACGACATGATCGATGAATCCGGGGTCCTGATGGCTGAAGCCGTTGTGATCCTGCCGCCAGACGTGTGAGGTGAGCAGGTAGTTCAGCGAAGCAATCGGCCTGCGCCATGGAATATCACGCGTCACCTTCAACCACTTTGCGTGCTGGTTCACCATCGAATCGACGATGTGAATAAAAGCCTCGTAGCAGGAGAAAAGGCCATGACGTCCGGTCAGTAAATAACCTTCGAGCCAGCCCTGACAAAGATGCTCGCTGAGGATCTCCATGACGCGGCCGTCCGTTGATTCATGTTCATCGGCCGAAGACGTTTTCGCCATCCAGACTCGATCAGTGACTTCAAACAAAGCGTCCAGCCGGTTCGACGAAGTCTCGTCTGGCCCAACAACACGGAAGTTACTTTCATCCATGTTGAGTTTCATCACGTCGCGCAAAAACGTACCCGCAATGCGTGTTGCTTCGGCCTCGACGACGCCGGGCGCGTGAACTGCCAGCGAGTATTCGCGATATTCCGGCAGCTTCAGGTTCTTCAGAAGCAGACCGCCGTTCGCATGCGGATTGGCGCCCATGCGGCGGTCGCCTTTCGGCGCCAGTTCAGCAAGCTCCGGACGTAACGTTCCGTTTTCGTCGAACAGTTCTTCGGGCCTGTAGCTCCGCATCCATTGTTCCAGCATCCGCAGGTGCTCCGGATTCTTTGCCGGCGATGACAGCGGAACCTGATGAGAACGAAACGTTCCCTCGACTTGCTTGCCGTCGACAAACTTTGGCCCGGTCCAGCCCTTCGGCGTGCGCAAGACGATCATGGGCCACTGCGGACGCTCGACGACGTTGTCCGCACGTGCGTTTGTTTGAATCGTGCGAATCTCGTCAAGGACGGTGTCGAGAGTTGCGGCCATGAGGTGGTGCATCTCTTCAGGATCGTCACCTTCGACGAAGTAAGGTTTGTGCCCGTAGCCGATCAGTAAGCTCGTGAGCTCTTCGTTGCTGATGCGAGCGAGCACAGTTGGATTCGCGATCTTGTAACCGTTCAGGTGCAGAATCGGCAGCACCGCACCATCGCGAGCGGGGTTGAGAAACTTGTTGGAATGCCAGCTCGCGGCGAGTGGTCCTGTTTCCGCCTCGCCGTCGCCGATAACACACGCCGCCAGCAGGTCAGGATTGTCAAAGACGGCGCCGTAAGCGTGAGCGAGTGAATAGCCAAGCTCGCCGCCTTCGTTTATCGAGCCCGGCGTTTCCGGAGCGACGTGACTCGGTATGCCGCCGGGGAAAGAGAACTGCTTGAACAGTCTCTTCATTCCGACTTCGTCTTGCGAAATGTTTGGATAGACCTCGCTGTACGTGCCTTCGAGATAGGTATTAGCGACCAAACCCGGCCCGCCGTGACCAGGCCCGGTTACGTAGATCACGTTCAAGTCGCGCAGCTTGATGACGCGGTTAAGGTGAACGTAAATGAAGTTCAAGCCGGGGGTTGTTCCCCAATGGCCCAGCAGTCTTGGTTTGACGTGTTCCAGTTTTAGCGGCTGGCGTAATAACGGGTTGTCGTAAAGATAGATCTGGCCGACTGACAGATAGTTAGCGGCACGCCAATACGCATTCAGTAGCTGAACTTGTTCATCCGACAGTTGCTTCGCTTCCTGTTCCACCTGCACGTTCGTCATATTGCTCCCCCTTGTTTAACTGAACCTGAAAAATCAACCGACGAAAAAGCCGAACAGGAATCGGGTCACGCCGGCTCCCATAATCACCCAAAACGGATTCGGGCGGTATCGTACTAAAATGAATACTGCCGCGATCATGATTGTAAGCCCAATCCACGAGTGAATTCCCGACCGGCCTACGCTCAACGCAGCCGCAAGTAACAGTCCGACCACCGCGGGCCCGACGCCGCGCAGAAACGACTGCACCTGTTCGTTGTTGCGAAACCTGCGGAGCGACGACGCGGCGGCAATCGTCATCAGAAAAGCTGGAAGAAAGATACTTACGGTCGCGACCAAAGCTCCGAGCGTTCCGGCGACTCGATATCCCACGAACGTTGCCGTAATCAACACCGGACCGGGCGTGATCTGGCCAAGCGCAGTCGCGTCGGCAAACTCCTGGTGCGTTAACCAATGGTGAGTGTTAACGACTTCCGACTCGATGAGCGGCAGCATGACGAGTCCGCCGCCGAATGTAACGCTACCCATGCGCAGGAACATGGCTGCAATGGTGATCAGCAGTCCCAGCTTCGCGAACAGCGGCATCGCGAGCGCAAAAACAGCGAACGAGTGAAGGATGGTTGACTCTTCCCTCTCGCCGACGAGCTCTTCCTCATCACGCAAAGACTCCGAGGCGCGAGTTCGTCCTTGTCTCGCCAGTCGCGTGCGTGCGCGTCTCCTGCGTCGAGTGACAATCGTGCGTAGACTACGCACTCGCTGCCACTGCTTCTCGCCGAACGAGTCCATGTAGATGCCGATGAGACCCGCCGCAAAAACGACTTCAAGTACAGTCGCATCAAGTATTGCCACGGCTAAAAACGCAAGCACAGCAAGAATCCATTGCGAGCGTTTGGTCAGAATGCTCTTTCCCATGCGCCAGGCGGTCACGAGGATCAGCGCCACGACCGCGCCATTCAATCCGTGGAAGAACCGCTGCGTATCGGTAAACGAGCGCAAGTGCTTGTAGACGATCGCCAGCCCGATCATCATCACCATCGACGGCAGGATAAACCCGCTCATGGCGACAGTGGCGCCGCGCCATCCGCGCAAACGCAGCCCGATATGTGTGACGGAATTGCCGGCACTGGTGCCCGGCAGAGTTTGGGCCAGAGCTAGAGCTTCCGCGAACTCCGAGTCCGTCAGCCAGCGCCGCTTGCGGACAGTGAGCGTGCGGATCTGCGCCAGCACCGCAACGCCGCCGCCGAAGCCGATTAATCCAATTTTCAGAAAGGATAAGAAGAGACCACCGAGAGTAGCGGTGCGAGAAATCCGTTCGATTCTCTTTCGTGTGAAACGGACACGCCGGCGGACGTTCTGTGCCCGGGCTCGAATTCTATTGGCTCGAATTACCGATTGATTCACTGACTCTACTTAGAATATACCACTTCATTTTCTTCTTCACCCTCAGCCGTTGACGTTGTGGAATTAACTGGATTATCAGGTTGGTCCGATTCGGGCTCCTCATCGACAGGCGGCTGGCACTCTTCCTCCACAATTTCGTCACTATCCTTGCGTTCACTGAGGTAGAAGAGAATCGGCACAGTCATACGCGACAAAAATAGCGAGGCGACTTCTCCCGCCATCAACGAAATTGCCAGTCCCTGAAAGATCGGATCGAACAGAATCACTGTCGCGCCGACGATCACCGCTGCCGCCGTCAACATCATCGGACGAAATCGGACTGCACCCGCATCGATGACTGCCTCGGCGAGCGGCATTCCCTGCTCCAGCCTCAGCTTCACAAAATCGACGAGAATTATCGAATTCCGCACCACGATCCCCGCGCCGGCGATGAAACCGATCATTGAAGTGGCGGTAAAGAACGCTCCCAACAACGCATGGGCTGGAAGAATTCCGACGAGGGAAAACGGAATCGCGGCCATGATGGTGATCGGAGTTTTGAACGACTGAAACCAGCCCACGACGAGTATGTAGATCAGAATCAAGACTGCCGCGAACGCAAGTCCCAGATCGCGAAAGACTTCATAAGTGATGTGCCATTCGCCATCCCATTTGATCGCGAGTTTGTCTGACAGAAATGGCTGGCGTGCGACATAGCGCTCGAGTTGATAGCCTTCGGGCAACTTCAACTGATCGATCGCCTGGTTGAGCTTCATGATCGCGTACACCGGGCTCTCTTCCTGACCTGCGACATCGCCGGTCACATAGACCACGGGCATCAGATTCTTGTGATAAATACTCTGTTCGTTCACACTTTGCTGGACGGTTACCAGTTCGCCGAGAGCCACGAGGTTACCTCTCTGTCCGATGACCTTGATGCCTTCAAGGCTTGTAACGCTCGATCTCTCGCTTACCGGAAGCCGAAGCACGATCGGTACATCCTCTTTCTCCTGTTCCTGGTGAAGCAAACCGACGCCGGCGCCCTGAAGGGCGACTCTCAACGTAGTCGCGACCTGCTCAGCCGACACGTCATTTAACGCAGCTTTCTCCTTATCGATAACGAAACGATACTTCGTTTGCTCATCTTCGATATAGGAATCAACATCCACTACACCCGGCGTGGAATCGAAAACGCCACGAATCTGACGCGCTACTTCGAGCTGTCGTTGATAATCCGGACCGTAGACTTCGGCCACCAGCGTCTGCAACACCGGCGGGCCGGGCGGAACCTCCGATACCTTCACGCGAGCCTGATATTTGCCCGCGATCTGTTGAAGAGCGGGCCGCACACGTTTCGCAATGTCGTGGCTCTGGGCCT
Source organism: Pyrinomonadaceae bacterium (assembly GCA_036279935.1). Classification (GTDB taxonomy): domain Bacteria; phylum Acidobacteriota; class Blastocatellia; order Pyrinomonadales; family Pyrinomonadaceae; genus PSRF01. The sequence goes on along the minus strand of DASURS010000178.1, from coordinate 3,326 downwards.
TCCGCTCGCCTTTCGGAAGCAAATTGACTTGAATGTCGGCGACGTTCGGGCCACGCCGCAGAAAATAGTGACGGACCAGACCGTTGAAGTTGTAAGGTGAGGCTGTACCGACGTAGAGCTGATAGTCAGTTACCTCCGGAACGTTGCGAACGTATTCAGCGAGCTCACGTGTGACTGCCGCCGTCTGCTCCAGCGTCGTTCCTTCCGGCATGTCAACAATTACCTGAAACTCACTCTTATTGTCGAACGGCAGCATCTTCACGCGAACGAATTTCAACAGCACCAGCGCAAACGATCCAATCAACAGGAAGGCAACGAGTGAAAGGAACGACAACCGCCATCTCGAGTCGTGAATGAGTTTGCCCATGACGCGACGGTAAACACGCGTCGTCCAACCTTCCTTGCCCTCTGAGTTGTGTTTCTGGTGGCGTCGAAGCAATCGCAGACTGGCCCACGGCGTAACAATGAAAGCAATCAATAACGAAAAGACCATCGCAGCCGATGCGCCCACCGGAATCGGACGCATGTAAGGTCCCATCAATCCGCTGACAAAAGCCATCGGAAGAATGGCCGCGATCACGGCAAACGTTGCCAGGATCGTCGGGTTCCCCACTTCAGCAACAGCTTCGATTGCCACATCAATGCGCGATCGATCTCGATTCTCAGGCAACGCGTAATGCCGGGCCATGTTTTCGACCACCACGATCGCGTCGTCAACGAGGATGCCGATTGAAAAGATCAGCGCAAAGAGAGTTATGCGATTGAGCGTGTATCCGTAAAAATAGAAGACCGCGAGCGTGAGTGCGAGCGTTACCGGAATCGCGATCGCGACGATGCCGGACTCTCTAAGCCCAAGCGCGAGCCATATCAGCAGCGATACGGAGAAAATCGCGATCATCATGTGGAACAGGAGCTCGTTCGATTTCTCACTTGCCGTCTCGCCGTAGTTGCGCGTCACCGCCACGTGGACGTCAGCGGGAAGCAAACGTCCTCTCAACGTCTCAACTTTTTCGAGTACGCGATCTGCCACTGCGATCGCGTTGGTTCCCTTACGTTTGGAAACAGAAAGCGTTACTGCCGGTTGAACCGATTGACTCGAATCACCTGTCTCGTTGCGCGCACCCGCGCCGTAGAAAACATAATCAGCCGGTTCTTCCGGCCCGTCGTTGATGTCGCTGACGTCTCTTAAATAGACAGGGCGGTTGTTTGAAACGGCCACCACGACATTGCCGACGTCTTCAGCAGACGATAGAAAACCGCCCGTCTCGATCAGAAACTCACGGTTTCCTGCCGCAAAACTTCCCGACTGCAACTGACGATTGGCCTGGTCAAGCACGGGCGCAATCGTCGCAGGCGCAACGTTGAAAGCCGCCATGCGCGTCTGGTCCAGCGTCACTCGAATCTGACGCCGTTGGCCGCCAATGATCTTTACTTCTGAAACGTCCGGCACTTCTTTAATCTGATCGTGAATCTGTGCAGCGACGCGCCGCAGCGTGAAGTGATCGTACCGGCTGCTTGAAAGCGTAAGAGCTAATATCGGAACATCGTCGATCGATCTCGGCTTGACCAGTGGACGACTTGCTCCAGGCGGGATGAGGTCGAAGTTCGCAAACATCTTCTGATTCAGACGAACGATGCTTTCTTCTTCGTTCTGTCCGACATAGAACCGGACGATGGCCATGGATTGACCGGGCGAGGAGGTCGAATAGATGTACTCGACGCCCGGCACCTCCCATAGCAGTTTTTCCATCGGCTTAGTTACACGCTCTTCAACCTCCTTCGCCGATGCACCCGGCATCTCGACGAAAACGTCGATCATCGGCACCACGATTTGAGGCTCCTCCTCGCGCGGGAGCAGAACAACTGCGCCGATGCCCAGCAGGATCGATGCTGAGATGATCAGCGGCGTGAGCTTGGAGTCGATGAAGGCTCGCGCCAATTTACCGGCAAGTCCGACTGTCTCTTTCATGACTTATCTACCCGCGATCCGTTGCGAGTCTTTGGGCGCTTCACGAACACGAATCCCGTCTCGCACTGACGTACCAGCCTCGCTGACGATCTCTTCGCCTTCATTCAAGCCGGAAAGCAGCTCGACTCGATCGCCAAACGTTCTTCCGGTTTTCACCAGTCGCAGGCGTGCGACGCCGGATTGATCCACAACGTAGACCCCCACGAGTTGACCCTGTTCCGTGATCGCCGTCTGTGGAACTGACAATATCTTTCGTTGACCCGTAACGAATCGCGCTTTGCCATAGAGTCCCGACCGCAAGTGAATCTCACCGGCGTTCGGTAAAGTGATCTTGACGATGTAGCTGCGAGTTGCTGGGTCGGCTGCGGGAGCGATCTCCTCGACGCTCCCGGTTAGTTCTGTGTTGGCGAGTGCTTCGAACACCACCCGGACTTGATCGTTAAGCCGAATCGTTCCGAGCCTGGACTCCTCCACTGATGCATGAAGCTGATATCGAGAGCTGTTCTCGATCGTAAGTAGCGGCGCGCCCGGCGTCGCCATGTAACCAACATCAGCCTGTTTGGAAACCACCATTCCATCGATCGGCGCCGCAATGCGTGAATAGCCAACGTAGACTCGCGCATTCGCGATGTCTGCCTTCGCCTGATCTATTCGGGCCTTCATCAGGCTCTGACGCGCGGCTGTTGCCTGCACCATGCGATCGGCCTGTTCACTTTCCGCTTTAGCAACTTCATAGCGGGCGCGCACTTCGTCGAACTCCTGCGGACTGACGGAACGACGTTCAAATAGTTTCTCGTAACGTTGGAACGTGCTCTTCGCCAGCGACTCATTTGCCCGTGCTGCCGTGCGCGCGGATTCCGCCGCGCGAATGTTGCGCTCGACCTCTTGCAGTGATTCCTGAGCTTCGCGCATCCCGGCCTGCGTCTTCTGCAACTGAATACCAGCGTCGCGGTTGTCGATCTCGATCAGCGTTTGCCCGGCTCGCACCGTATCGCCTTCGCGTACGTGCAAGGCCACGATGTTTCCCATTACTTTCGCGGCGACAACGCTTTTGTTCTTTGCCTGCACTGTGCCGACGGCTTCGTAGTAATCGTCGACCAGCGACGTTTGCAGAGTCTCGATCTTGAGCCCGGAGAGTATCGTCGCGGACTGTTCAGGTTCCGCCTTCCGAGAACAGGAGATCGTCAGGGCGATTGCAAGGATCACGAAAACGACGCGTTTCACGGGTAATCTCCTTTCACCGGCGTTACACCGGCACCTCTCAGGATCCAAACACTCCAACGTCCTTCAATTGTCCGGTCGCCAAAAGGACGTTCGCGTAACTGAGGTATTGATCGTAGCGAGCCGCAAGCTCATC
>DASURS010000177.1:0-6518 GCA_036279935.1 Pyrinomonadaceae bacterium | reverse complement strand
GCAAGCGTAGCGCGCCCCCGCTGATAGCAAGTATCACCCCCAGACCTGCGGGGGCGCGCTGCGCTTGCCCCCTTCCTGACTTGTTCCTTCGGTCCTCCCTCCCGTCCATCTAACCCTCAAGCCTGCCTGGAACTGATGCTCAGCCAGACTGGACCAACGGCGGCCTGCCGGAAACCGTCATTCTCCCTCTGCCAGTTTTTGTCAGCCTGTCAGCAGCCCCTTCCGGGACCACCCTCGGGAAGCAAAATTTCGATCGAAAACGATCGCTTTTCTGCGCCTGGACCCAAAACCCCCAATGGCACACCGGTTGTTAATGCACAAAGCGACACTTCGCGCTCTGCGCGGCTCACAGGGAACGGAAAGCCGGTGGCGCGAGAAACTATGGAAACCCCCTATATCTTTTAAGGAGCACCAAACTCGAATGACTACCAAACGCCAAGAAGGCTTTTCGCTGATCGAACTTCTCATCGTTGTTGCGATCATCGGCATCATCGCCGCTATCGCTATCCCCAACCTGCTCGCTTCTCGCCGTGCCGCTAACGAAGGCTCGGCCCAATCATCGCTGCGCACGATTCACAGTTCGCAGGCAACCTACCAGGCAACCTCCGGCAACGGCGCGTATGCCGCTAACCTCGCCGCCCTCAATGGCGTGAACCTCATCGATGCCGTCCTCTCCAGCGGTGCCAAGAGCGGTTACGATTTCGCGATCGTCGAACAGGCCGGCACCGGCGCGACCGCAGTGTTTGGCGCGTACGCGTTCCCGACCACCACGGGCGGTGTTTCACAGACCGGTACTCGTCGTTTCGGTATCACCGAAGTCGGCGTGATGTACGGCGACAACACCCTCGCTGCGATTCCGAATACTCGCGCCCTGATCGTCGGTAACCCGATGCTTCCGCTGGGCAACTAAGCATTACGACTCGCCACGAGTCACACAAAGAGGATGGAGTGCGAACTCCATCCTCTTTTTTTTCCACCACCACTAACAGAATCCGTCAACTACCTCCTGGACCACTCAAAACTCGCTCATAAATCACTGAGCAATTTGGTCCATACTCGCTCTTTCTGTGGCACGGATCTTGTTGTACTCATCATCAAGAAATCGCGCCTCCCGCGGTCAACGACACTCGGTCGAACTAAGCGCGGAGTTAGTTCCGATACACGATTTCTCAAGGAGCATGGAACCTAACATGAAGAACAAACGACAAGACGGCTTTTCGTTGATCGAACTTCTCATCGTCGTCGCGATCATCGGTATCATCGCCGCCATAGCCATCCCCAACCTGCTCGCCTCGCGCCGTGCGGCGAACGAAGGATCCGCGCAGTCGTCACTGCGCACCGTCCATAGCGCGCAGGTGACTTATCAGGCAACCGCCGGGAACGGCGCGTACGCCGGCTCACTTGCAGCCCTCAATGGACAGAGCCTCGTCGACGCCGTCCTGTCGAGCGGCACGAAGAGCGGTTACGACTTCGCCATCGTGGAACAGGCCGGCACCGGTGCAACCGCGGTATTCGGCGTCTACGCGTTTCCCGATATCAGCGGCGGCGTTTCGCAAACCGGCACGCGCACGTTCGGCACCAGCGAAGACGGCGTCATGCACGGCGATGCGGACCTTACCGCGATCCCCAACACGATTGCCGACATTCGCGCCTTGCCTTATCTCGGAAACTAAGTTTTGAGATCTCAGATTGAGATCTCAGATCGCAAAACATGAGCTCACGAGCCGCAATTCAGAATCCCCCGAAACGAGTCTGGGCCCTCAACGGTTCGCCCGCGGCTCGGTGGTCCGGATTCGCCATTGCGATCTCGCTTGCAGTCGTAGTCCCGACTGTTGTCTGGGGAGTGCCGTCGAACCTGGATCTCACGAACCACTTTCGCTTCGCGCTTCCCTTCTACGATTCAATCGCCGCCGGTCATCTCTACCCCGGCTGGCTCGCCGAGTCGAACCACGGATACGGCGATCCCAGCTTTCGCTTTTACCCCCCCGCGCTGTACTACGTCCTCACCGTAGCACGGCTCGCGCTAGGCAACTGGTACCAGGCAACAGTCCTCACGTTCGCCCTGTTGTCTGTTACCGGCGGCCTCGGAATGTACTTCTGGTCCAACTCGATCCTGCGCGACTCGCGCGCCGCCTGGGCCAGTTTCTTCTACGCCCTCGCGCCCTATCACGTGAACCAGCTTTACCAGGCAATGATGCTGGCTGAATGGGCCGGCAGCGCGGTGCTCCCCTTCTGTTTCGGCTTTGTCGAACGAGTTTGCGAACGCGGCAGACCGCGCGACGTCGCGGGGCTCGCGATCGCGTACGGCATTCTCGTTTTCACTCATCTTCCGCTCGCGATCATCGGCTCGCTGGGCTTGCTCGTGTATGCGCTCGTGCGCGCGGGTGGTCCAAACAGGCCGGAGAAGATCGCCAAACTCGCGCTCGGCGCGGCACTCGGCTTGGCAGCGACTGCCATCTACTGGGTGACGATGGTTGCGGAACTCCGTTGGATTGCAGTTAACGACGTCGAACCGCTCGCCTCGGTCGACTACCGGCTCAACTTCCTCCTTTCGACTCTCTCCCCCGACAAACTCAGTGTCTGGTGGATGAACATTCTCACTCTGCTGACGCTGCTTCTCTGCGCGCCCGCTTTGTTCATCCTTTTCAGACGCGACGCTTCACCGCTCCGGCGCCTCGCGCGTCCGGCACTCGTGCTGACGGCTTTCGCGGTGTTCATGGCGTTGCCGTTGAGCCGTCCGATCTGGATCGTGTTCAAACCCTTGCAGGAGACGCAGTTTCCCTGGCGGTGGTTGATCCTGTTTTCGATGGGCGCGTCGCTACTGGCGGCGTTCGGTTTGCCGATGCTCAGTGAAGGCGCGCTCGCGGGCGCGAACCGCGCGAAGCGAATGGCGGTGCTCGGCGCGATGGCGATCTCGATCGCATTCACCGCGTCGCACATCGTTCGCGAAGCGCAGTATCTCTCGCCGCAGCGGTTTGAAAATACGTTGACCGAACTGCGCGGGACGCCGAGCGTCAACTACTGGTTTCCGATCTGGGCGCGCTCAAACCCGCGCGACATGTCGTCGGCGGTCGAAGCAGACAGATCTGTAAACATTACTGCGTGGGAACCTGAGCATCGCACGTTCTCAATTGCCGCGGGTCCGGCCACCGAAATTCGCGTTCGCACTTTCTACTATCCGCACTGGACCGCCACTACCGGCGGCAAAGCGTTATCGACGCGTCCTGACAGTGACGGCGCGCTTTTGATCGCCGTTCCTGAAAACACAACTGACATCAGCCTCGACTTTCGCGAACCCTCACGCACCCGCGCTTCCGGCCTGGTCAGCCTCGCCGGTCTCGTTTTTATCGGCGGACTCGCAATACCGCGCAACTGGAGACAACGACGATGAGCTCCGCTGAACTCTGTCTCTCCGATCGCCAGCAGCAGGCGCACTACGACACGATCTCCGCCGACTACGAAGCGCACTACAGCGACGAGTGGAGTCTCGCCTATCGCCGCCAGTTTATTTACGAACCGATGTTTGCCGGCCTCGATCTTTCGGGAATGAAGATACTGGATGCGATGTGCGGCACCGGCCAGACGACCGAATACCTGCTCGATCGCGGCGCTGACGTCACCGGCCTCGACATCTCGAATGAAGTGATCCAATCCTTCCGCGCGCGCTGGACGAATGTTCACGCCGTGAAACGCTCTCTGCTCGACTCAGGACTGCCGGCCTCATCCTTCGACGTCGTTGTCGTCGTAGGCGGTCTGCACCACATTCACCCAAACCTCAACCTCGCAATGCAGGAGATCCACCGGGTCTTAAAGCCCGGTGGATACCTGTGCTTCATGGAACCTCACAGCGGTTCGTTTCCCGATCTCATTCGCCGCGTCTGGTACAAGCTCGATCGCTACTTTTCCGATAACGAAGAAGCCATAGACATGAAGGCGCTGCAACGGAACTTCCGATCGCATTTCGAACTGAAACAGGCGAACTACCTCGGCAACCTCGCGTTCCTGCTCGTACTCAACTCATTGATCTTTCGAGTCCCAACCTGGGCCAAGAAGTTCTATTCACCTCTCCTGATGAAACTCGAAGCTACGATACATAAGTTTCAGTGTAAACTGACGTCTTGCTTCGTAGTTGCGCAATGGCAGAAACGGTAACTCCGATCCAAATAGCGAAACGTGGAAGCTTTTGGCGAATTGCGGCGATCGCCCGCAATGCCTTTCGCGAGGCTGTGCGCGATCGCGTGCTCTACAATCTCGTCCTCTTCGTTCTCCTGCTGACGGCCGCCGCGATCTTCATCGGCGAGCTCTCCGGCGGACAGGAAAGAAAGATCATCGTCGACCTCGGTTTGAGCGCGATGCTGCTGTTCGGCGTGTTCATCGCGATCTTCGTGGGCGTTGGTCTCGTCTACAAAGAGATCGAGCGCCGGACGATCTACGCGATCTTTTCGAAACCGGTCGGGCGCGGCGAGTTTCTCGTCGGGAAGTATCTGGGGCTTTGTCTCACGCTGCTGGTGAACGTGGTGGTGATGGGACTCGGCGTGTCGCTGGCGCTGGTTTACGTCAGCAAAGGCTGGGATCCTTTGATCCTGACGATCTGGCCGGCGGTGCTGATGATCTATCTCGAGCTGATGCTGATCACGGCGGTGGCGCTTCTGTTTTCGTCGTTTTCATCGCCCGCGCTCTCAGCATTGTTGACGTTCTCGGTCTTCATCATCGGACACTTCAGCGCCGACCTGAAGGCCCTCGCCACTTCACTCGGCAGCACCAGCGCGCGCTGGCTGTTCGGCGGGCTTTACTATCTGCTGCCGAACCTCGCGAACTACAGTTTCATCACGCCGGCGGCTCACGGCCGCGCGCCGGAGTCGATGTTTGTTCTCACGACCGCGCTCTACGCATTCGTTTACATCGCAATCATTCTCTCGGCGGCAACGCTCGTCTTCAGCCGCCGCAACTTCAAATGAAGAGACAAACACTCTATTTGACGGCTGTCTTGATCGTGGGCCTCGGCGTCAGTGTTCTGATCTCTCGCTCGGTCGACGCGCGCCGGCCGCCACCGGATCCAAACGCCATTGACGAGAGTCTTTATTTGAATCCAAATACCGCGCGAAGAATGAGTCTCGGTTTCAACGGACTCGTCGCCGACTGGTACTGGATGCGCTCGCTCCAGTACGTCGGGAAAAAGATAATCAACTCCCCGGAAGACGTCGCGATCGATGACCTGGGCCAGCTCAATCTCAAACTGCTCGCGCCGTTGCTCGACACCGCAACCACGCTCGATCCGGAGTTTCTCGATCCGTACGAGTACGCGGCCGTCGTCCTGCCCGCCGTCGACGTGCAACAAGCGATTCGCATCGCAGGCAAAGGCATCGACGCCAACCCGACCGCCTGGCGCCTTTATCACCAGCTCGGCTACATCTACTGGCAACAAAAAGACTACGCGGCAGCCAGCGACATCTATCGACGCGGCTCACAGATTCCCGGCGCTCCGCCGTGGATGACGGCCATGACGGCGAAGATGGCGGCCGACGGAGGCAGCCGTACGACGGCACGCGAGATCTACACGCGCATGTACGAAGGGTCCGCCGATGAGAAAGTGCAGGACATGGCGCATCGCCGGCTCGTCCAACTGGACTCACTGGACCAGCGCGACGTGCTGCGCAAGTTGTTGACCGCGCACCAGACTCGCACGGGCCAATGTCCATCGACGTGGCGGGAAGTCAATCAACAGTTGCGCGCGATCCGCGCTCCGCTCGACGCGTCGGGCGCGCCGCTCGATCCGACTGGCGTCCCTTATCAGTTGCTGGCGGGCAAGTGCGAAGTCGATCTCGATCCTAAGTCGGAGGTGTTAGCCAGATAGTATGGCCATCGTCGAGATCAACAACCTGACGAAAGACTACGAAGTCGGTTTCTGGCGCAAGCGCAAGGTGCGCGCGCTGGACGATCTCTCGCTTTCCGTTGACGCCGGTCAGATCTTCGGGTTTCTCGGCGCAAACGGCGCGGGCAAGACCACGACGCTCAAGCTCCTGATGCGTTTGATCTTCCCCACCAGCGGCACGGCGCGCATTCTGGGCCACGATATCCATGACGTGCACATGCACGAACGCATCGGGTATCTGCCCGAGAACCCTTATTTCTACGATTACCTGACGGCGCGTGAGTTTCTTGACTACTGCGCGCAGATATTCGGCTACGCGGCTGCCGATCGAAAGCGGCGCGCCGCGGACCTGCTCGCGCGCGTCAAGCTCGATGAAAAGCGTTGGGACACGCAACTCAGAAAGTTTTCAAAAGGAATGTTGCAGCGCGTCGGCCTGGCCCAGTCGTTGATAAACGATCCGGAGATCGTGTTTCTCGACGAGCCGATGAGCGGGCTTGATCCCGTCGGACGCCGCGAAGTGCGGGACCTGATCGCGTCGCTGCGCGCGGACGGCAAGACCGTCTTCATGTGCTCGCACATCCTGTCGGACATCGAAGTGCTCTGCGATCGGGTCGCGATTCTGAAACGCGGACGATTGGCCCAGGTC
>DASURS010000176.1:0-35762 GCA_036279935.1 Pyrinomonadaceae bacterium | reverse complement strand
AAAGTCCCCGTACCGTTCGGCTGAGCTTGAAGGTATGGCCCCCAAACCCGATCTTTTCCTGATGCGTCAGGAGAAATGGCGTTTGATTCAATAGCTCGTTGAATCGACGGATGGTCATGTGGTTGAGGTAGGTGGACCACTGTTCCCGATCAAGGTACGGGTTCGGCTTCTTATTTCCCTCTTCGTCGAGAAAGTAACAAGCCGCGTCGTAACGGGGAGAGTCGTAGAGCTTCGCGGCCACGCTTAGCAGAGTATCCATTGAAAACAGTACATGAGGCCAAGGGAACGGAATAACGTCATCCAAGTGGCTTCCATGAGGATTAAGCCACGGGTTGAAATGCACGAGAAATATGCCGCCGGGTTTCAAGATGCGATAAACCTCGAGGAAGATTTCTCTCGGTTGACTGAGGTGTTCCACGGTGTCGATCGTATAGACCACGTCTACAGAATTGTCCGGCAATGGAATTGCTGACGGCGTCGTTTCAATGAAGTCGATGATGTCACCGTAATCGCGCCGAGCATCTTTCAGATAGTAGGAGACAAGGTCTGCTCCGATAGCCTTGAACTTCTCGTTCTGTAAAAAACTGTGCAGCAGATAACCGCGGTTACATCCCAAATCGAGAACCGTTTTGCCTTCGAATGAAACGAAGGGAGAAAACAGCTGCCGATACTGAGAGGTCTCAGCAACCCGTTGCTTAAAGTACTGCTCATTTGAGTCGAACCGCTTTATGGCCGGAGTACGTGAGCCATACCGGCGTAAGGGACCGAGAAAAACCGTAGCGAGACCATAGCAGAGCGAGGACGCGAATATCATCGAGGCCGAGTTTAGGCCGAATTTCAGCAAACACGCAAGGGCGATCTTTTGCGTGGCCATCGGTGACTTCCTCCCCAAAACACGGGCGTTCAATCACGGATTGTGTTTATGCTGCGACGGCACGGCAGAAGGAGCTTCCACGATTCCTTCGCGTATCCGTCGCTGCACTTCGTCGTACATCTGCGGAGGTAAGACTCTAATAAGTGTCATCATTCCCATCATGGACGCGGTCCAGCCCGGGGGAAGCCCATAGGTGTGCGGCTTCGCAACTTCCTTATCCATGATCATGATCATGTCCTGTGGATACCCAGGAACTCTCTTCTTCTGTGCTTCGTCTCCAGCACTCATTTGATGGCCCTGGTGCTGCTGCTGTGTGGGTCCAACGATATTCGAAGTGTTTCTCTCCTTCTCAGTGCTGTCACCCATCCCGCGGCCAAATTTCGGAGCCATGTCCTCCGAGAGCGCGTTGCCTTGTCGCACGATTCCCATTCCTTCTTCCATGCCACCACCGGTTTGTGTTCCATGACCGGCTTGGCCCATTGGACCGACCATGGAAACCATCTGGTTCATCATGTGGTGCGGCAGATGACAATGCAGCATCCACTCACCTGGATAAATTGCGTCGAACTCAATATCTCGAGCCTGGGCCACACCGACCAGTACCGTGTTACCCGGAAACCAGGCTGTCTGTGGGATACGCCCACCCTCGGTGCCAGTGACGTAAAACTGATTGCCGTGGACGTGCATCGGGTGGTGGTCCATGCCGAGATTGACCATGCGTATACGAATACGTTCACCTTGCTTCACAATCATTGGTGTGGTGGCCGGCCCGGCTTTGCCGTTGATTGTGAGCCAGTTGAATTCCATTGCCAGCGAGTTAGGCACCGGATTGTTCGGCAACAAAGCGAATTCCTGGAGGATGAGACCGAAATCCTTGTGGCAATGAGGAGTGTTGGGTTTCTTCGGGTGAATAATGAACAGCCCGATCATCCCCATCATTTCCTGCATCGCACCGTGCGAGTGGTAGAAAAATGTGCCGTTCTGATTAAGCGTGAACTCGTAGGTGTACATACCTCCGGGCTCAACAGGCGCCTGACTTATAAACGGCGCGCCGTCCATGTTGAGTGGCACTTCAAGCCCGTGCCAATGAATCGTTGTCGGCTCAGGTAACTTGTTATGGAAGATTATCCGGACCCGATCGCCCTCATTTATTTCAATTGTTGGCCCAGGGACACTGCCGTTGTAACCCCAGCCGATCATTTCCCTCATGCCAGGTAGTAGTGTTGTCTTCACTACCTCGGCGGAAAGATGAAAAACCTTGACACCGTTCTCCAGGGTCCAGGGCAGTTTTGCGACGTCCGGGGTTTCCACGAGAACATTACCTCCACCATTTGCGGGTGGTTCTTTCTTCGCGGGCTTCTGCGGCTGAGGTGGTACATGACCCTGATGTTGACCGGATGCGATGCCGCTGCCGGCTAACATACTCGCTCCGAGTAGTCCGGACTTCCTCAAAAAATCACGTCTGTTGTTACTCATAGTTGCTACTCCAAATTGGCTCTTAGTTTCTTAATCCGTACTCACTCGTTATTGGGTTGTGTGGCCTCGCTTGGCGCTCTTAATTTGATTCCCTCAGTTCCCTCTCCCGGCCTACTGAGCGGATCCAAACCGCCTTCGAGCAGAAACCCGCGCAGACCGACCGCACTCTCCCGCAACTGAATAAGCGCTCTCGCGTACTCGACTTCCACTTGGAACAGTGTGCGTTGTGCTATGAGTACTTGCGGGTAGGCCGCCGCCATTTGCCGGAAATTAGTTAGATAAGTTCGATAAGCGTCGCGTGCGCGGGGCACAACCTGAGCGCGATATCTTTCAACCATCTGCTGCGCGTTCCGGTATTCCCGAAAACTAGCAGCGAAACGAGAGCGCAACACTAACTGCAAGCGTTCAAGCTCACGCTCTGCGATTCCGAGCTCGGCCTCCGCCGCCGCAATCCCCCCTTGATTACGATTGAAGATTGGGACGTTAACACCTACTTCGAGCCGGCCTTCGAGACCTTTGCGTTGTCCGCCGATCGACGGTATCTCCGGCTCGAAGCGTTCATAGTTGTAGCCCAGTCCGCCACGCAGAAACAGATCGGGAATTCGTTGCGCACGCGCGCTTGCGAGCACAGCCCGCGCTCGTTCGACACCAGCTTGCGCGACTCGAATATCCGGACTCTGCTGGACCAACGTGTCCAGCAACTGAGTCTCGTTGAGAGGTTGAAGGTCTTCTTCGGGACTACCTGCTAGACGCGCCGGTGTCAGGGTCGGATTACCAACCATTGCGGCGAGAGTGCGCCACGATCGGGACCAATCATTTTGCGCTTTGAGAAAATCGATTTCCGCACGCTCTGCTTCGATCTCTATTTCCAACTGATCCGGTCGATCAGCTTGGCCCACGTTGCGGAGTTCTTTAGTAATGTCAACTGCTTCTCGTGCGAGTTGCGACAAGTCGTCGCGCAGCTCAACCAATCTTTGTGCGCCGAGAGTCTCGTAGTACAGCACGCGAATCGAGTTTGTAACTCGCAGGCGCTGTGCTTCTGCCAGAATCACTGCCTGATCCTTTTCGCGTTCGAAGACACGACGCGCTTTACTCAACTTGCCTCCCAGCGGAATCGTTTGCTCAACGAATGCACCTTGTTCCGCGCTCTCACCAGGCGAGCGAAAAACGAACTCCTCGAGGAAGTAACCAGCGACAGGATTGGGAAATAATCCTGCTTGTCGTCGTCGACCTTCCGCGGCTCGGATCGCTGCATCGGCTTGGGCCAACGTGGGATTGCGCTGGAGCGCCATTGCTTCCAGATCTTCCAGGCGTATCACCGGTTCGGCGGGGATTACCTGCCTCCTCGGTCGCTGAATGTCTGCAACCGCAGGAAGCGGAGTTGGCGACGCTGATGGCATCTGCATACCAGGCATCATCTGGTGCGATGGAGTTGGTGACGGCGATGCAGCGGGCATTTGCATACCCGGCATCATGTCGTGTCGCGGAGTGGGCGACGGCGAAGGTTTAGCCGTCGCTGGTCGCCGTGTTCCAGCCCGTGTCCGGCGCCTCGGTGTAGGTTTAGGTTTGGGCTTAGTTGCCGCAGGTTTATTGGGCCTGACGTGCCCCTCATGCTGAGGCAGCGCGCTCGTGCTCATTGCTAGCACAAGCACTAAAGCACCAATTGATCGCAAACGGATTGCGAAGTTAGACCAGATCATATTTCCCCCTTGCGTTTGCCGAGACTCACGCGGAACGCAATTCAACTCAGTGTTGGACAACGCCAATAACACGAGCTAAAGCCCGTGCCGCTGCTAACGACGAGTTTGTCGCAAGTGGCTAAATACGAAAGACGTTCAGGCGAATGTGAAGTGGAGATGACTGAGCGGGCGGAGCGTGCCCCCTCGCGTTAATCGCACGAGGAAGCAAAAGCAGACTAGAAATATTTACGACAACTGCCGGTTCGTCAACGTGAGAAGAAGTGGGAGTATTGCTCTGGCGCAGCGTCAGCGCATTTGTCGGAACTTTCGAATGACTGACGCAATGAATGCAGCGGCCAAACGCCTTCTCGATCCAACTCGAAAGCGCGTCATGTGCTTCAAACAAATCATCCGATTGCAATCCAGCGGTATCCGAGCGGTCAATTGAGATTGGCATTTCACCCATCTCCATCCCGTGCATATCGTGCGTCATACCGGAATGGGAGACGTCTGCCTGTGGAACCGTTTGCCCGCAGACCGTGTGCGTCCGCCCCGCGTTCGGGCAAAACGCGGCAGTTATCAGATTACCAGCCGCACTCGTCAAGAGCGCCACTAGCACGATAACGGCGTATACAGATCGCTGGTGCATGGTTTGATTTCGGTGCATGGACTATAACATCGCCGCACCGCCTATACCACTCACGAACTAAAAGGTGACACTTACTCTACCGTTCTAGACCAAAGCTCGAAACGTGACGACATTGTACGTCAGCGTTCACAACTCCGCTAAGTAACAGAAAAGTAAGACTACCTACAAGAGGTTTTCAGACTTTCTTGTCCGTGGTCCAATCACTTCGCGGCTCTCCGGTCACTGTTACTAACGAACGCCACCCTCTTTCCATCGGGCGACCACGAAGGAACGTTGATCGTCCCTTGTCCGCCATAGAGATACGCCACAATCTTTGCTGGGCCTCCAGTGATTGGCATCAGTCGAATGTAGACATGTTTGTAGAATGGATGATCCTCAGGCCGAACATCCTGGAGGAAGGAGAGGAAGATGATCCATTTTCCATCCGGTGAAATGTGTGGAAACCAGTTATTGAATTCGTCATTCGTGACTTGTTCTTGCTCACTACCATCCGGCTTCATTCGCCACAACTGCATCAATCCACTGCGTGTCGAATTGAAGTAGATGTACTTGCCGTCCGGCGTATATTCGGGTCCGTCATCAAGCCCCGGCGAGTTTGTAAGGTTCGTCTCTTCACCACCGGTCGCAGGTACACGATAGATGTCAAAATCATTGTTTCGACCGCCAGTAAAGATCAACCACTTCGCGTCGGGTGACCAACTGTGCAGATAAGATGGACCAGTCTTGGTTATTCGTTTTGGCTCACCGCCATTAACCGGCATCGTGAAAACGTTTGACTGGTCTTGCTCTTCAGCGACGTGGTGACTGATCGCCAGCATCTTCCCATCAAACGAAAGAACGTGATCGTTGTTGTTGCGAATTGCGAAGACGGTATTGATCTCGGTTGGTTTGTTGCTTTTCAGATCAAAGCGATAAAGACGTCCATTGCGGTTGTAGATGAGCGCTTTTCCATCGCGCGTCCAGTTTGGTGCTTGTAGCGAATCGTCGACGTGGTAGATGGTTCGGCGCAGTCCAGTCGCTACATCAAGAATCTCTAAATCACTTCCAATGTATTCCCGATACGGAACAAAATTATCTCTCGCCGGAACAGTGACACGCACATTGCTAAAGACCGCCTTCTCGACGACGTCTGCGTTGTGGGAACAAACGAATAATCCGACGTAAACATCGTCACCGAGTTCTAATCCTTCGATCTTTTCGCTGGCAAAGGGATCACCATATCGTGCCATCGAAGCGGTATAGGTGTTTCCCCTTCGTTCGAGCTGTATAACGTCGGCATCTTTGATCGAAAAGGTCTTCTCTTCGGTTATCGCACTGTCGGTTCTCCTGAACTGAAGGGACGTTCTGCCATCGCCATGAATCACTGCGACAGCATGAGGCGAATTTTGTTCAAGACTCTTCCTGACTATCCAGCCAATCTTTCGATGAGGATCAACTCCTTTGCCGACAAACTGCGCGCGAGTTGTGAGTATGAAATTCCCTTTCAACCGTTTCCAAACGAGATGAAACTCGTCGCTTCCGAACCACATATTCGTGCCGGATCCAGTAATCGTGTACTGTTGGTTTTTCGGGTCAAAGACGACTTCACCCCTGATTTTCACAGGACCGACGTCAGAATGATTGTCAAAAATTCCAATACCTGTTTTCTGTGCACGGGCAGTGGGGGAGAGGAACATAACGGGAAGAGTGATTGACAGGAGGAATCCAAACAGGACGACTTTTTTCATTGTTCTTTAGTCGCGATCGTATTCAAAACAACTCTCCCAGGAGCGAGGCCGCGGGCTGAGGCGGTGATTGTAATCGGGCCGGCTTGTTTGCTCGACTTGATTATCAACAGACACCTGCCCTGCCACGCTTTGCGTTGCGGGTGCTGATAGCTTTCTGTGCTCGTCGGATTAGCGTTCCCCACGCCAATAATCGATGCGGGTCCCGTGATGGAAAACTTGACCAGGTCCTCGCTCAGTGGATTTCTGACTCCTCGCTCATCAACTAACTCCACCGTGATGTAACTCAAGTCCCGCCCGTCTGCTGCAATCCGATTTCGATCAGGCGTTAACTTGATTTGGGTCGGACGACTCGCCGACTTCAGCTCCGATGAGTTCACTACCTTTCCAAGATTGTACCCCACCGCTTTGAGAACCCCGGAATGATAAGCCACTTCCCATGTAGCCAGGTAAGCTGTCGAACGATTCGTTCGTTTTTTTCCCAGAGACTTCCCGTTGAGAAACAATTCAACTTCCTCGCACGAGGAGTACACCGTTACTTCGAGTGGCTCATTTTCATGTCCTTGCCAGTTCCAATTGGCCACCACATCGCTCCAGTGCCACTTGGACCATGATTGTCGTTTCGCGTTCAGATCAAAAGAAGGTCGTGGCGGCTTCACGAAAACAGAAATTTGGTTCTCTTTCCAAAGCGCATCGCGATAATACGACTGCGGTCGCTTCCAGCCACAGATGTCGATATCGCCGCAATAGGCCAGCGTCCAGGGATAGAAACTCTGCTCTTGCCAGTAGCCTCGCCAACCGATACTTGCCTCACCTAAGTAATCAAAGGCTGTCCACACAAAATCGCCAATGACATAATCGTGATCGATGACGTTCATCCAACTGTCGAACGCTACCAGCGGGTAGGATTCCGCACCGTACATGATCCGCTTAGGCACACGAACGTGGTCAAACTCGTAAAGACTCTTTTTGAGGTGATCTCCACCGGCAGCGTAGTTGTAGCCGGCAACGTCAAGCGTGGCGAAGTAAGGGTCTTTATCTTCTCGTAGATCATTAACCGCCGAAGTTACCGGCCGAGTGGGCTCCAGGCCGCGTACGTAGTCGCCAATCTCCTTCGCCAGTTTCACAACCTCGGGCTTGTGTCGATTGGGTATTTCATTGCCGATACTCCACATGATGATGGACGCGTGATTACGATCGCGCTTGACCATGCTCTCAATATCCTTCTGCCACCAATCATCGAAATATAAATGGTAATCGTGAGGATTCTTTGCTTCACGCCACATGTCGAAGGCTTCATCAATCACCATCATTCCGAGCCGGTCACACGCTTCTAGAAACGCGGGCGACGGAGGATTATGAGCCATTCTGAGAGCGTTAAAACCACTTGCCTTTAATAATTCGACGCGACGCTCCTCTGCCCGATCGAATGCACGCGCACCGAGTGGCCCGTTGTCATGATGAAGACAGCCTCCCTTGAGTTTTAAAGTTTTCCCGTTCAACTGAAATCCGTTAATCACGTCGAACGATAGCGAACGAATGCCAAACTTCGTCTCCACGCGATCTACAAGCTGGCCCAGCCGATACACCTCAGAGACGGCTGTATAAAGCGCTGGCGTGTCGGGCGACCACAATGCGGGCGATTCTACGCCGGTCTTCTGTGTAAACTCTCGATCTGACTTTGCCTCAATAGTCTCTACCGATTCGAGTTTCGCAACCTCTCTCTCCTGCGGATCGTGTATGCGAGTCACCAGCCTGACTTGTGCGGATTGCGGACTCTTATTCTCCACATTAGTTTTTACATTAACCTGCGCAGACTTAGCGCTAACGACTGGCGTAGTGATGTATGTACCCCACTGTGCAACGTGTGTGGAATCCAATGTTTTCAGCCATACGTGTCGATAAATTCCCGAGCCCGAATACCAGCGACTGTTCTCGCCTTCGTTCTTTATCTTGACCGCCAGCACGTTGCGCGCGCCAAATTTGAGTTTGTCGGTGAGGTCTAACCAGAAACTTGTGTACCCATAAGGATGGGTTCCAATCAGCTGGCCGTTCAACCAAACTTCCGCGTTCATATAGACGCCGTCAAACTGAATGAGAATTCTTTTAGCCTGCTGGTCAGTCGGTACAGAGAAACTCTTGCGATACCAGCCAGTGCCTCCTGTTGTGAAGCCGCCATTCACCTGGCTAATTGCATCGCGGTTGAACGGTGAATTGGTGTTTGGAAGATCTTCGATACTCCAGTCGTGTGGAAGATCGAGCTTGCGCCATTTAGAGTCGTCGAAGTCAGGGTGCTCTGCTCCCTGCGCACCGCCTCGATGAAACCGCCAGTCGTCATCGAACAAAACAGTGGTGCTCTTGAATGGTTGAAGATGCGTCCTTCCTGTGACACTTGGCAGGATGACGAGTGCAACTAAGATCCAGAGCAAGAGTTGTTTGCGCCTGTTAGAGAGTTCTGTTGAGTAATTCGCGAAGACTGTAATTAATTGCGGGACAGACAGCATTTAAAAGGGAGGGAGGTCTAATTTCCTTGGCGAAAATGGTGCACCCGGCGCGATTCCAACGCGCGACCTTCCGCTTAGGAGTCGGATTCACGAGCCTTTTGTTTTCAACAGTTACGAAAAACGCTGACAAAAACGCGTGTGCATGCGTGGCATATTGTGCTTGAAGTGCCTAGTTTGTAAAGAACTGCGGGACAAACTTGGACCAAGCACAAGGTTGCCAACGTTAAAAATCCTTCATCTCATTTCTCCTTTCACTACGATCTGATTTGCCGCAAGCGTATTGTGTTCGGTTCCGCGGACGTGGAGAGGCACGCTCGGGGCTTCTCCTGGGCTGTAAGTCTTTGATTTGAAAACAGTGGGTCCCCAGCTTTATAAATGGTGTCGATTTTATGGCCCCAGGCCTGACGGCATCTCGGTGGACGAGTCGAGAAAGCAAGCCACCGAGCGTGCGACTTAAAACAGTGATCGGGGTGGCATGATCTGAAAGAGTTCGAACACTCTATTCAACACTGCCACCCCAATCAGACTTTCTCTCAATCAGAAAGCCATCGTACCCTGCCGAGCATCACTTTTTGCTGCGCTGCGCGGCTTTAGCCGGCGCTTTAATCGGCGCCAGCTTTTTCTCCTCCCTGGGCAGTCCGAACGCGAGACCCACGGCGCCTACCGCTTCACCTTGCCAGAGTTGACGAGCAACCAGCCGATAACCAGAGCGAACTGCTCTCCGATTCAGCTTGTTGAGCACTTCGGCCTCTGGTAACACGTAGTCTACTTTCAGTTTGAAAGGCTGTTCGACCATCAGGCCTTCAAAACCATAAGGACGACCTTGCAGCGGTTTATTGTGGTTGAGAAACGCCTGGTGTCTCACGAGTTCACGGCCGGCAATCGGTTCATACACGTTCTCGTTTTTGGTCCGTCCGACCAGCTTTAATCCTCGCGCGATTGCGCCGTCGAGAGCACGTCTAGGTCCACGCACCTGGATCTTCGCTCCTGGCACAAAACGTCCGAGGTCGAGCTCGAACTCAAAACGGTCACGCTGTCGTGGCATGCCGCGCACGTCAATTTCAAACGTGCCGGGCAAGCCTGTTACATCGTTGACGACGTCCATGTTCCGATAGGCGATGTTGTTCGTGTTACGAACGAAGTTGAGGTAATCGGACACCGAGCTGATCAGCGTGTGATCGGGCGCCGGATCAAGACCATCGCTGATCACAGCTATCATGCAATAGTGACCAGGCGCCGGAATCAAAGCTGCGGGGAACGTCAAAGGGCCGGCAATTCGCACGGTGGAAGGTGCGATTCCGAATTCGTTAAGCGTGCCAATGTGGATCCAGAAGGCTGGCGTACCAAACGTCGTAGCCGACGAAAAATAGACGTTGATCGTCGCGTCACCATTTGACAAGCCGCGATTCTGGACCCGGATATAGATCGAGTTGGCTTGGCCGAATTCAACGTTCTGCCACAGCGAATCGTTCGTCATGTCTGCAAAGTCAATAGTCGGGCTCGCAGAAGGAGACTGGCGATTGATGATGTCAGGACTCGCCCAAAGATAACCTCCCGGAAATGGCTCGTCGCCGTTGTCCGTAAGATTGTCGCGCACGTAAAGATCTGGCCCAATGCCCACCGCGAGGAACGCATTCTTGACCTGCGTGAGTTTCATCAGATCGGTGGGAAATAGATCGAGACAGGCGTCGAGCATCGCCTCGCGGAAATCCAGGAAATTTGCTGTCGGATTTCCAACAAGATTGATGGCCATGCAGCGGAAAAGCATTTGCTCAGCCGCGCCTTGCCCGATTCCGGTCACGGTAATACCGCTAAGTGCGTGCGTACCGCCGACTGTAAGCAGATAGAAAAGGTGGTTGATGATCGAGCTGTTGACGTGGACTCCACCTCCATCGAAGGCTCCAGTGTAGCGAACGCTATAGTGGTGTGGATTGTGGCCTGCGAAGACACTGTTGATAGCGTTGGTGTCGGTCGAATTGTCCCATTGCCCGCCATTGGTGGGGTCAATCATATTTCGCCACGCCGGAGCCGATGCTTTTAACCACGCATCCTCGAAGCAGAGCCAGTCGCCGGTGATGAACGCCGCAAAAACGTCCGAGAAAGACTCGTTCAAGGCACCCGACTCATTGGCGTACTGCAGGTTGCAGGTATGCTGCGTGTACGCGTGAGTGAATTCATGGGCCAGCCAGTCGTCGCTGCACTCATAGTCGTCACCGGTGGCCGCCACGCCGGTCCCGTCTCCAAGATTGACCTGCGATCCATTCCAAAAACCGTTGCTGAAATTCGTGCCGTTGTGGACCAGCGTGATGAAGTTGGCGCCGGCGCCATTAAAGCTATTTCGACCGTGTACGGTTTGAAAGTAGTCAGCCACGTCGCCCGCAAAGCGATGGGCATCGACTTCAGGTCCCTGATGCAGGTGCCGCGGGGACGTTCCGGAATCGTTCCAGTTGCTGTCGGCATCCTCTGATGGTGAAGCGCCGTCTTCGTCGTTTGTGATGATCTCGGGGCCACCTGTCCCTGTGCGCGTGGTGTCGCGGAGTTGATTGGTCACGTCGTTGAACCACGCGTTTACGGTTCCAGCACCGGAGTAATAGCCAGTGCCGTTAGAAACCACCGGACCCGCGGTTTGGATGTTGTCGTAAAAGTAGAGAACTTTACCGGTAACGGCATCTACATAAACGACCCATTGTGCCGGCGCGTCTCGCTCGCCCGTCTTGGTATCGTTTAAGCGAACTTCCCAAACAAGCCGTGGCTTCCCTTCGTGCCGGTAAACAAGCAGCTCCGGCTTTCGCTCCGGCGCACGGTCGCACTTGGTGGCTTGTTGGGCCGCACGAACAGCTCGCTCTTCGGTGACTCTGGGTTTCTGAGCAACGTTACCCAGATCCGGAAAGAGTCGATTGTTTACTGTATCCAGAACGCCTTTTGAATTGACGTGAAATCTTATGCTGCCGCCATAGACAGGGACTGTTCCATGGTATTGCTGCAAGGTGAGATTCCAACCGCCCTCCGGTTCTTGATCTTCCTGAAGCACTTCCATCTTCGAGTCGCCTACCTTGCCAAAAAGGTCGGAGTTTGATTTTAGAAACCGAGATGCCTCGCGACGCATTGTGCTTCCATCTTTTGCGCTCACTTCTGCAAGATTTCCACGCAGGTACCGAAAAACTTCAAGTCGCTCGTCAAAACGGAAACGAATCTGCGGATCCCGTTCGCTGAGCTTACGCACCATTTCATTCGCTTTCATTGGGAGAACACTCCTTTCGCTGTTGAGGTTGGAGTGAGGGAGCGTGAGTTACTGGGAAAGTTTATAGGAATCAAACTTTCGCGGGTTTCTTAAACTCCTCTCTGTTTAACTCCTCCACCTTCGCGTTGTGGCAGAGGAGATACTGAATGTATGAGAGATGGAGCAAACGCTGTGCCCTGTGAAAGACCTGGGGAAAACATGCACCTTTCCTGATTATGATTCGCGGACTGCACACAATCGAATAGAGGTGTCTACTATCGCAGACACGAAGGGAGGCTGGCAGATCTCAGCGTAAAGCATGCACGTTCGCGAATCCTTACACCACCAAACCAAGTTCTTCACGACCTTGACGGAAACTTCCTCAATTCATCAATAGTTTTAGAACGTCCAGGAAAATGCGTTGAGTTCTTCCTGGGGCTGCAAGGACCTAATGCAACTTGAACGGGCCACCATGCGGCTCCGGTTCTAAATCACGACGGTTGGAATCCTGGACCACCTCATGCATCTCTAACACGTTCGACCGTGAAAACGCTTCCTTCGGAAGTGAGCCTGACTGCGCGTGGCCCTTCACAAACGCATCCGAGCGTACCCAGTTGAGAAAGTCCTGGCGGCTATTCCAAATGGTAAAAACGACGTAAGGGTCTCCTTCGTTGACCGGACGGAGAATCTGGTTTGAAATAAAACCAGGCATTTGGTCCACCAATCCTGCGCGCTCACAAAACCTCTGCTCGAAAGCCTCGGCATATTCCTGTGTTACGTAAATCCGGTTGGCAACAGTTATCACGGCACAGTCCTCCTTTGTTTGCCTGGTGTGATGATAACACCTTGCCCTGCTCATTCATCCGAAGACGGCTTTGAGCGCAATCGCTTGATCTGTGAACGCCGTGCTTTTTCTTCGAGCGTGCGGTTCCTGGCGCTACGCGGGACCCGCGTGGGAACACGTTTCGCAGGGCTATAGTTTAGCTGCGCGACCTTCTTCCGAAGCCTTTGTAGACAGAGCGCCTTATTCCGGTGTTGACTGCGTTCCTGCCGTGAAGTGACGACAACACCCGAAGGCACGTGCGTCAGCCGAACCGCGCTTTCCGTCTTGTTGACATGCTGCCCTCCGGGCCCACTGGAGCGAAAGGTCTCGACCTCGCACTCTCGCAGCAAGTCATCGTCCGATTCAGGCAGTATAATCATCCGGCCTCATCATAAAGGAGCATGACAAGTAAGGAGGTTATTTTGAACGCCCCGCTTCCCTTTGTAGAAGGAGTTGGTCCGAGCTGCCAGTGGCTTCCCGCAGGTCCATGGAGAACGGTCATCGACTTTTTTCAAACACCAATATCCGTGCGTGGACGCTACCACCTGGATTGCGCGGATGGCGAAGGGTCAGGTGCTGGATGAAATGGGACGCCGCGTAGAATGACGATTTTTCCAGGCGTTGAAGCTGCTGGCAAAGTCGATTTCGTTTCAGGATCCGTTGACGGGGCGGCAACACTATTTTGAAAGTAACACAAGTCTATGAGCACACCTCTTAACATGCATGCGGCGCGTATGGCACTCAACCGTGACCCGGAACTCCGTCAGTGGGTCGAACAATGGTTAAAGAATAAGGAGCGAACTGTAACTGCAACCATGACCGATGAGGAGTTTGAAAAGCATTGGCTCTACGTTCGGCCTGAGCGAATGCACGACGGCGCTCTCGAGGCAGTGAGCGCGTACCGCCAAGACCACGAAGGTTAGTCGCCTTCGCCTCTATTGTTGGTATGACTCTCGAATGGTCCAATAAACGGCGAGGAGGTCAGGGTTAGACGGTATCTCTCGGATGATCAACAGCCATCCTAATATTCCCAACCCCATGCAGCTCAGTCTCCGATAGTTGTTTCAATTTAGTGCCCATGACATTTAAATCAAGCCTATCGTCTCTTTCAAATAAGACCTTGCATACCCTCTCCACATTTTCCAGGTTTTCGCCATAGTCTCACGGCACATTGAATTGCGCGTGTCTCTGCGTGTATGCAAGGAAAACTGGTGCCCCCGGCGCGATTCCAACGCGCGACCTTCCGCTTAGGAGGCGGACGCTCTATGCAGCTGAGCTACGGGAGCACGAGACCCGAACATAACACAGATTATGACTGATACTTAATCAACGACCGCACGTCATAACCCGTTAACTTCTCGCGACCAGGCAGGAATTCCAGCTCGACTACAAACACTAACCCTACCACCGTCCCGCCGAGCCGCTCAACCAGGTCAACAACCGCACGCGCAGTGCCGCCGGTCGCCAACAGATCATCCGCGATGATTACGCGATGACCGTCGCCAATCGCGTCGCGATGGATCTGCAGCGTGTCCTGACCATACTCGAGGTCGTACGAGATCTCAGCGCACTCAGCCGGCAGCTTCCGCGGCTTGCGCACCGGAACGAACCCCGCTCCAAGGTGATACGCCAACGCCGGCGCGAAAATAAAGCCACGCGCTTCGATTCCAATTACCGAGTCGACCTTCTCGCCTTCAAACTCCGAGGCCAGCGCGTCGACCGTGTTGCGCAAACCTTCCGGATGCTTGAGCAGCGTAGTGATGTCGTAAAAGTTGATGCCGGGCTTGGGAAAGTCCGGCACTTCGCGAATCAAAGATTTTAGATGGTCCATTCGTTACTCACACAAGAGGAACTTAACGTTCGATTCTAAATGCTGAATACCTGCCCGTCGGGTCGAGATTGATCTCTTCCAACTGGTCAACGACCGCCCACAGCGGTCCCGTGGCGAGATCATTTTTGAACGCTTCAACGCTCCCTGCGGGTCCTTCCGCTAACGCCTCAACTGTTCCATCCGAACAGTTGCGAACGTACCCGACAATCTGATGCCTTGCCGCGGCGCGTTGCGCGAAGAAACGATACCCGACTCCCTGCACGTCGCCCTTTATCAAAAATTTTCGCGCTACTTGCACTTAAAAAGCTCCCCTTGCTTGCCCTTCTCCAGCGTAAAAGTTTCGTCTTCCGTGTCCGCCAACTTCAACGTCAGCGTCATCTTGTCGCCATGGATAGTTCCGGTGTACGCAGCCGGCAGCGAGCGCGGCGACTCATCCGCGCGAATCGGTCCGCCGCGTTCCGGCGTATGCGTGCCACGCAAATTGAAACGCCCGTTACTATCCACCACCAACGGACCCTCGATCACGCCATGCGCGCAATCGTATTCAATCTTCGCCGACTTCGTGCCGACCTCAATCCTTATATGCTCTCCACCCCACAAACCAGTCGGAATGCGTTGCATGTCAGTCGCGCCTGTACACGAAATGATGAAGAGAACAACAACAACTCGGATCATTGCGTCGCATTGTAGCTCAAATCGAAACTTTGTTTATACTGACCACGTAGTAAATCAACTCTGCGTAGCTCACCTCAAAACACGGATTCCACAGATCGAAGTGAGGATGCCCAACCATGCGACGAATCGTAGCTATATTCATGGCCGCGCTGCTACTAACAGCATCGGGCCTCGCAGACACTAATGCCAAACCACTAAACATCCCAGTCGTGTATTACAAACTCCCGAATGGGCTCAAGGTCGTGATCTCGGAGGATCACATGGCGCCCGTTGTCACTGTCGGCGTCTACTACAACGTCGGCTTCCGGCTCGAGCCCAGGGGCCGGACCGGCTTCGCGCACCTGTTCGAGCACATGATGTTTCAAGGCTCGGCAAACGTGAAGAAGTTCGAACACGCGAAGTTTGTCGAAGCCAACGGTGGCAGCCTGAACGGTCACACCGATTTCGACTACACCAACTACTACCAGACGCTGCCGAGCAACCGCGTCGAGATGGCGCTCTGGCTCGAGTCCGATCGCATGCGCTCACTCGACATCAGCGAAGAGAACCTGAAGAACCAGCAAAACGTGGTGAG
Organism: Pyrinomonadaceae bacterium; assembly: GCA_036279935.1. Taxonomy (GTDB): domain Bacteria; phylum Acidobacteriota; class Blastocatellia; order Pyrinomonadales; family Pyrinomonadaceae; genus PSRF01. The sequence continues at coordinate 19,733 of DASURS010000176.1, read as the reverse complement.
CGAAGAGGTGCGCGTAAACGTCCTGAATCAACCGTACCAGTTGTTCGAGTGGATCAGCCTCTGGCAGAACGCGTTCACCAACTGGAACAACTCGCACAACGGTTACGGCGAGTTGTCGGAGATCAACGCCGCGACGATCGAAGACGTCCGCAGTTTCTTCAAAACTTACTACGCTCCGAACAACGCCGTGCTGACGATCGTCGGCGACGTCGATCTGGCGGACGTTAAGCAAATGGTCGAGAAACACTTCGCCTCCATTCCGTCGCAACCGATGCCGCAACGCGCCGATCTCACGGAGCCTCCGCAAACGAAAGAAAAGCGAATCTCGCAAACGGACAAGCTCGCGAACCTTCCGGCACTCGCAACCGGTTATCATCTCCCGCCGCAAAACTCACCCGACTTCCCGGCGATGGCCCTGCTGGTCCAAATCATTCAGAGTGGCGAAAGCTCGCGCTGGTATCAACGGCTCGTCAAGGAAAAAGAGTTGACGCTCGACCTCAGCGGCGGCCTCAACTACTTCGGCAACGAGTTTGACTACACCGGCCCGATGATCATGACCACTCGCATGACGTACAAACCGGGCCACACCGCGGACGAAATACTGCGCGAGATCGACGCCGTCGTCGCAGACGTCAGCACGAAGGGCGTCACTGACAAGGAGCTCGCGGACGCCAAGGTCCAGTATCGATCAAACTTCTACAGCCAGCTCGAGTCGAGCATGGGCAAGACGCATCTACTCTCGGCGCTCGCTCTCTTTCGCGACGATCCGCAGCAGATCAACTCGCTCTTGACGCCATTTGAGAACGTGACCGCGGCACAGGTCAAAGCCGCTGCCGCCAAGTATCTCGTGCCGGCGAACCGCACGGTGATCGACCGCGTTCCGGAAAAGAAAGCCGCAGACTCGAAAGGTGAAAGCAAATGAAAACCATACTCGCCATACTCGCGCTAACCATTCTGCTGAGCCCCGCAGTCGCGCAACAGAAGACGCCGCCTGCGCCGGGCGCAGCAAGACCGTTGAACCTCCCGAAGATCACCGAGAAGAAACTCGCGAATGGTCTGACAGTCGTCCTGGCGCCGCTCCCGAACGTACCAAAGGTCTCGACTATTCTGACGTTCCGTTCCGCAACGACCGCAAGCGATCGCGCGGCGCATCCGGGCATCGCGCAGATCGCGGCTTCAGTCGCCAACGAAGGAACGGACACGCGGACCAGCAAACAGCTCAAGGAAGAACTGCGCTCGATCGGCGGCACGTTGTCACTCGGCAGCGATGCCGACTCGACTACGATGTCGGGTTCGTCACTGTCGGAGTTCTCGTCGAAACTGTTTGAGCTGATGAGCGACGTGGCCCAACATCCGTCGTATCCCGAAACGGAAGTAAAGCTCGCGCAGGAGAACACGATCCAGCAGATTCGCGCCGGACGCGCGGACGCGGGCTTTCTCGTCAACGAGCGTTTCCAGAAAGCCATCTTCGGCGATCATCCTTACGCGTTCGTCGTTCCTGACGAGAAGTCGATCAGCGCGTTGACGCGTGCCGACTTGCGGGCTTTCGTCGCGAAGTATTACATCCCAAACACGTCACACCTGATCGTCGTCGGCGACATCGACGTCGACAAGACGTTCGCGGAGATCGAGAAGGCGTTCGGAAGCTGGAAGAGTGGAACTGCCCCGCCGGACGAAAACCCGCCGGTGCCGAAGCGCGATAAACGCCAGATCTATTTCGTGAACCGGCCGGGATCGATTCAGTCGGCGATCTATATCGGCAACGTGAGCATTCCGCGCAAAGACAAAGACTACTTCGCCATTCGCACTGCCGATACGATATACGGCGGCTCGTTCTATTCGCGGCTGACGCGGAACATTCGCGAGTCGAAGGGTTACACGTATTCGCCGTTCAGCTCGGCGAACACGCGGGCGAAGTCTGGCTCGTTCATGGCGGGAGCTTTCGTCCGCAACGAAGTCACTGGCCCAACGCTGCTCGAGATCTTCTACGAGCTCGATCGCATGCGCGTGCTCCCGGTCACCGATGAAGAGTTGAGCGCGGCGAAGGAATTCAGCACCGGGAACTTCTCGGTCGAACTCGCGAGCCAGTTTGGGCTCGCCGGCCGCATCAACACGATCTACACGTACGATCTCGACAAGAGCTTCATCAACGACTTCCGACCGAAGATCGAGGCGCTGACGCCGGCTGACATTCAGAAAGCCGCCGCCAAATACTTCGACACCTATCGGGCCGCGATCGTTATCGTTGGCGATTGGGAGAAGGTGAAGGACCAGGTGACGCCGTTTGGAGACGTAACTATTTACGACGCCGAAGGCAAGGTGATCACGAAAACGGGAAGCACGGAATAAGAATCAGGCGAGTTACTAACGGACGCGCATCGTCGTTCACACAAGCGACGATGCGCGTTGTGTTTTCCGGTCAGGAGAAGAGCCACATCACGTAGGCGCTGAATTGGTCCACCAGCACCCCGCCCTCTTTCATGCATCCAGTCACGACCACGAAGAGCCGGTCGCCCAACAGGAACGGCATCAACGCCACCGTCACCGACGAGAAGATCAGCACGTTTGAAGCTGCTTCTGATAAGTCACTTTTCTTCATAAAGAACAACCCACCCGTCGATACAGCAATAAATATGCCCTCGATGGGGCCGATCGCGGGCCAGCGACAGAACCCCTTATATCGCCGTTCTTTATGGATTTTCGGCAAAAAACCGCGCGTCAATCGAGTCGTTCAAACACCGGTCAGGCTGATGAAGACGCTGACCACTCCTCGCAATTTGATGAACTTCGAGGCGGCACTCACCACGCAATAACGCGTCAACTCAATTTGACTTCACGCTAACCGAATTTGGACCAATCTGATTGAACTTCGGTCAAGCGCAGCGATATGCCGCACCTGCGATCGTTTAAGTATCCATTGCAGAACATTTGTGGCACCACTCTTGCTCAAGGGGCGGCGATGGTCGTTGGACCACCGCAAAATTGATTGGATCATGATGATGCCCAGACAAAACCCGAAAGCTACTTTGAAGACGCGCAAGCCGAACGGATTCTCGATGGTCGAGATTATCGTGATGATGACTATCATCTCGATCGTCACCGCCTTCGGCCTTCTCGGAATCTCCCGCGCTCGCGCTTCTGTCCGACTCTCCGGCGCCGCTCGCGAATATGCCTCCTACATCGAAAAGGCGCGCATGCACTCAATCCGCAGTCACGCTGACGACGCAACCGAACGCGCCAGCGTCGCCATCAGCGACAGCAAGACCAGTTACGACGTGACGGTGGATCTCGACGGCGACGGCACGATGGATACTCGCACCGTCACGTTGCCGTCCGACGTGAGCTTCGAGACCGTGGAAACGATCTCGTTCGATTGGCGCGGACGCACCTGGAACACCGTCGGCGGCGTCAGCACCGCTAACGCGCAGGTCTCAATCAGATTACTCAACGGCACCGAGTCCGTTTCCGTCGACGTCACCGGCTCCGGCGACATCACGATCGACAGCCGCGTGTTTGACGACGCAGTACCGAACGTAACGCTCAACGTCGGCGACCTCGCCGCGGGTGCAACTCCCACCCCGACGCCTGACGCAGTTGCGACGCCAACGCCGGATGCGGGAGCGACGCCGGACCCAGGCGTGGTTGCAGACCCATCGGCAACACCGTCAGACGGCATCGCTGGATCGCCAGTACCGACGCCGACTCCGGCAGCAACTGCAACCCCGACTCCGGCAGCAACAGCGACTCCGACGCCATCGCCAGCCGCGACTCCGACGCCAACGCCGTCAACGTGCACTTTGACGACCGATCCGGCAATCGTGATTCTCAGCATGGAAGGCACAACGTCCGTTAAGGTCAGTCACAACGGCAGCTCGAGCATCACCGTCAGCGGAAGCTCCAGCAAGCCGTCCGAGCTTCAGGTCACGCCTGGCGGGACCCAGACAATCGCCGCCGGCGGCATGACGAGCTTCACGATCAAGTCCAAGAAGTCGAGCGGTGTTTACAGCGTCACTTTCAGCGCCGGCTGCGGTTCGAAAACACTTCCTGTGACCGTCATTCCATAGTTCACGCGAAAAAGGTCCGTCATGAAACTCATCTCCCGAAGCAAAACTGCCCGCAACCCCAAACAAGACGAAGGCCAGCGCGGCTTCACGCTCATCGAGACCAGTATCTCGATGGTCGTGATGATGATCGCCGGCCTTGCAGTCTCGTCTCTCTTCGCCTACTCACTGCAGAACAACGTCGGTGGCGCCGATCGCGCGCTCGCGATGGCAGTGGCCCAGCAACAGCTGGAACAACTGCGAAGCGTTGCGTTCGAAGACGCCACCCTGAACGTTGGAACCACGACCTCGACAGTCACGAGCGGTCAACGAAGCTATTCCGTCGTCAAGACGATCGCCAATGAAGTAAACGACGACAACTCCGCCAAGCAGCTCAAGAAGATCACCATCACGGTCACGCCGACAGACGGAACGCCGGCCTGGACCCGTTCAGCAGTCGTGCTCGTTTCGCTCCGCTCGACCCTCGCGTCCGGCAGTTACGCCGTCCAATAGTCCGATAGATATATAAAGGCCACGCCCATGCAAACCAGACGTTCACAAAATGAAGCCGGTTTCTCGCTGATCGAGTTGATAATCGCGATGTCGATCACGCTCACGATCACGGCGCTGTCCGCCAGTCTGCTCGCGAGCGGATTCAACGTTCGCTCCCGCGAAGATCGCAAGTCAGACGCAATCGCCGACGTGCAGCGCGCGCTCAACATCATGACGCGCGAGATCAGTAACGCCGGTTTGAAACTGCCGTCGGGCCTGCCGGCCGTCTCCAGCAACGGCATCGTCACCAACGACACCGACAGCGAGTCGATCCGCATCGTCTCCAACCTGAACGGCATGCCCGACACAGCGAACGGCTACGCCGAAGACGTAGACGTGACCGACACTGATGAAGACGTCAAGTTTCTGATGTACGTCGACGCTTCGATTGGACAGCGCTACATCGTGCGTTACGAGAAGAACGGATCGAACCAAACGACTGTGCTCGCCAACCGCATCGATTCACTGATCTTCCGTTACTACGACGAGAAAGTGACCTACTCGACGACGATCAACGCCGCCGGCGCGTGCGACATCACGAACGTGGTGAACGCATCTGGCGCCGCTGAGAGTGAAGTCTCCCCAAGTGCCGCAAAATTTGTAGTAATCGCCGTCGGCGTCTCCCTGCCGGCGGTCGGCGCCCCGAATTCCGATGGCTATCAGCCCCCCTCGCAAGTACAACTCACGTCAGACGTAACGCTGCGCAATTCGATCGTTTACTAAGGAGCCTGATTCCCCGCCATGAACCCCCAGATGAAAAACGAAGCAAACAGCCGCCGCTCAAATAGACAAGGTGAACGAGGCGCAGCGTTAGTCACGATGTTGCTGGTCACGGTCCTTCTCCTCGGCGCGGGTGGCGCACTGATCATGACCACCGCGATGTCCGCCAACAACTCGATCGGGTCCACCGCCGAGATGCAAGCGTACTACGTCGCCGAATCGGGCATGCAGTCGGCGCTGAACGTGCTGCGCGGCAACGCGAAACCGCTCGTGACCGCCAGCGACCGCATGAGTTTTCGCACCGCGGTCATTCCCGACATCTCCAACGGTCCAGGCAACAACGGCGCGACGCGTCTCGCCGGTTGGCTTCCTTACAACGATCGCTTCGATCCGAACAGCCTCGTGCCGATCTCGATGGGCACGATTACGGGCGGCTATCGCGTGACCGTCGAAAATCTCGACCCCGAAAGCCACATCGTCGAGTTTCAGACTTCCGGCTCGATCACCGGCAGCGACGCCGCGACTCCTTATCAAAGGACGTTCGGCACCGCCGGCGGCACTGACGAAGTCACGATTCGCTACTCCGCGCAGGCTGACACCACGCTTACTCCGGATCCGACTTCATATCCTTTGACGCTCGACTCCGCGCTCGGCAGTTTCGTGATCGAACGGCCGGCTACCAGCACGCAGGACGACGTCGTCATTCCCGAAACCAACTTCGAACTGACCATCACGCAAACGCGTCCGTGGGCCGCGATTACGACGCTCGAAGGATCGTTCGCCGGTGAAGTCGACGTCGTCGGCACCACGCTGAAAGTGACGTTCGATAAAGCGTCCGTCAAAGCCGACGGCACGACGTACTCGCTCAATCTCGCAGGCGGAACGCAGGTGCTGGATCTGACTTACGCCGCGTCGCCGGCGACGACGTCGATTCCGGCGCGCGTCACGTCACCCGATCCGAAACGGTTGCTGATCAAGTCTTACGGATTTGGACCACAAGGTTCCGAGAAGCGTCTCGAGCTGATGGTTAACAAGGAGTATTTGGACTTTGAGCAGCCCGCCGGCGTAACGATTCGCGGCGCCGACGATTGCTCGCCACTCAACCTCGACACCGGGAGCAGCGGCGCCAAGTACTACACCGGCGTCGACTATTCAGGCGTCGATCCGCAGCGGCCGTCGTTTGCCGTCAGTCCGTGCGATCAAACCGCCGCGAACAATGGCATCATCAAACACGACACCGTCGCCGATCCTGAGATCGGCCTGCTGACCGACGACGCCGGCGCGGCAAATACAGTCGAGCAGCCGTCGTTCCTCGACACCGCGACGAAAGCTCGCGCCTATCTGAACTCGTTGCAGAGCAAAGCGCAGACGATTGGACGTTACTTCAAACCCGCAACAGGTTCCGAGACGACGATCAACGATTCATTGACTGCCGGGCAGTTCACGTTCGTCGATGGCGATTGCACATTGACGGCCGGCGCGGGATTTTTGGTCGTCACGGGCAAGCTCACGATGCGCGGCAACACCGATTTCCGAGGCGTGATACTCGTGTTGGGCCAGGGCGAGGTGGAGCGCGACGGCGGTGGTAACGGCGACGTGCTCGGCGGCATCACCATCGCGAAGTTCGACCGGACCTCCGGTGACTTCCTCGCGCCAACGTTCACGACGAACGGCGGCGGCAACTCGAACGTCCAATACGACTCAGCGGCAGTGCGGACTGCGAGTGGCTCGGCGATGAACGTTTCCGGCATCCGCGAGTTCTAAACTTTGATGCCTCAAAACTCGGGAATCCCACCAACGGCAGTTGGTGGTTACTTCACATCCAACCTACATGGACCGGACCTCTTCGTAAAAATCCCACCAACGGGAGTTGGTGGATTATTCAGATCCAGCCAGGTTCAGGCGGTAAGTGAAACATCCACCAACTGCCGTTGGTGGGATTCATAGGGTAATGCAAGCGAGCTCGTAGGTTGGAGTTGAAGTAACCACCAACTGCCGTTGGTGGGATTCAGGCAATGACTGATCGAGCTCGTAGGCTGAATATAACTATCCACCAACTACCGTTGTGGTATTTCCGACTTTGCGGCAAGGCTGTCCTAGTCTGGTAAACTTCGAGGCATGCACCTACGATCCGCATGCCTCTTAATCGTTGGACTCATTGCGGCGCTCCAGACGAGCAGCGCCGCACCGCAAAATCAACCCTCAATCGAGTTGAAGCCGTGCGAGGTCAAAGGCATCAACGGCCCGGCCAGGTGCGGCACGCTTGAAGTCTTCGAGAATCGCGCGACGCGCAAAGGAAGGAAGATCAATATCAACGTCCTCGTGTTGCCCGCGACCGGCGAGAAGCGAGAGCCCGATGCGTTCTTCTACTTCGCCGGCGGCCCAGGTTCGGGAGCGACTGAAGACGCGCCAGGCCTTGCGCAGCAATTCGCCAACGTCCGTCAACATCGCGATCTCGTCTTCGTGGACCAGCGCGGCACCGGACAATCATCTCCGCTCGACTGCCAGTTTTACGACGCGAAAAATCCGCAGAGCTATTTCGGTTACTTCTTCCCGCTCGACGACGTGCGCAAGTGCCGCCAGGAACTCGAAGCGAAAGCCGACCTGACGCTTTACACCACCACGATCGCGGCCGACGACCTCGACGAAGTGCGCGCCGCGCTGGGCTACGACAAGATCAATCTACTCGGCGGTTCGTACGGCACGCGCGCCGCGATGGTCTACCTGCGCCAGCATCCGAAACACGTGCGCACCGCCATGCTCCAGGGCGTCTCGCCGACAAATCAGTACCTGCCGAAGGATTATCCCGAGCAGACGGAACGCGCGCTTCAGGGTGTGTTGTCGGACTGCGTCGCCGACGAGGCGTGCAACAGTGCGTTTCCGAACATCAAGAGCGAATCGAAAGCAGTGCTCGAACGGCTCATGAAGGCACCGGTTGATGTTGAATTCAAAACCCCAGGTTCGGAGACTCCGATCAAGGTCTCGTTGTCTCGCGATCTCGCGGCGGAGGCAGTTCGTTACATGCTGTACAACGCGGGCGCGGCGACACGCATTCCGCTGCTCCTGCATCTCGCCGCTGAGGGCAACTTCGCGCCATTGGCCCAGACCGCACTCAACTACCGGCGCAATCTCGTCGGCACCGGCAGCAACGGAATGTATCTGACGGTGACGTGCGCTGAAGACATTCCGTGGATCACGCGCAAGGAAGACGAGCATCTCGCGCAGAACACTTTTCTCGGCGAGTATCGGCTGCGGCAGCAACGCGAAGCGTGTGCCTTGTGGCCGCGCGGCACTATTCCTTCCGACTACGGTAAACCTGTTCGTTCCGACGTGCCGGTTTTGATGCTAACCGGCGAATGGGATCCGGTTACGCCGCCAGTGAATGCCGAGTACGTCGCACGCACGTTGCCGAACAGTGTTCAGATCGTGGTCCCGCAGGGAGGACACGGTTTCGGCGGTCTCGAAAACATCGACTGCATCGTTCGCTTGAGCGGCGAGTTTGTCGAACGCGGAACGACTAAAGGACTCGACACTGCTTGCGTGAAGAGCATCAAGCGTCGTCCTTTCGTCCTGAAAGCTCCACAATAATGGATAAAGTCCACGAATCGGCACGGTTGGACCAACTCACGTAAAAATTCTTGACTCGTCGTTCGAGACGATCCTATTCTCACCCACCACACACGCGTTAAATAGAGATCTCCCCGTTCTGCACACCGCTACTGATCTATTCAAGGAGCCCACAATGCCGTGTCTTAAATCACTTAGCCTGATCGTTGTCTTACTCGCGCTCGGAGGTTGCCAGGTCGAACCCAGTAAGACGTCGACGGCGAGCAGCACACCCGCCGCAAACTCCGCCGGCAAGATCGCGATCACGACGTCGTCCGAAGAAGCGCGCAAAGAATTTCTCGCCGGCCGCGAGCTGTCCGAAAAGTTGCGCATCACTGATTCGATTCAACACTACGACAAAGCGCTCGCACTCGATCCGAACTTCGCGCTGGCCCATCTAAATCGCGCGCAGGCGTCGCCGACCGCGAAGGAGTTCTTCGATCATCTCAAACACGCGGTGGCCCACGCCGCGAATGCTTCGGACGGCGAACGAATGCTGATCGAGGCCGCCGACGCGGGCGCGAACGCGAACCCGACGAAGCAGAAAGAGATACTCGACCGGCTCGTTGCTGCTTATCCAAACGACGAACGCGCGCACTTCACGCTCGGCGGTTACTACTTCGGCCAGCAGGACTTCGCGCAGGCGATCACGCACTACAAGAAAGCGACTGAGCTCGCGCCCGACTATTCAACCGCCTATAACATCCTCGGCTACGCTTATCGTCAGAGCGAGCAGTACGCCGACGCCGAAAACGCGTTCAAGAAATACATCGAGCTCATCCCGAACGATCCCAATCCCTACGACTCGTATGCCGAGCTGCTGCTGAAGACGGGCAGGTTCGATGAAGCGATCACTCAGTACAACAAAGCGCTGGCGATTGAGCCGAACTTCCTGAATTCCTATTTCGGCATCGCGGCGGCGTTGACTTACAAGGGCAAAGCGAGTGACGCCACGGCTGAGTTGCAGAAGATCACTGCGAAGGCGCGCACCGATGGCGAGCGTCGCACTGCGTTGTTCGGGCAGATGGTCGTCGCTGCTGATAGCGGACACTGGGACGAGGCGCTGGCCGAGGTCGATAAACAGTACGCGCTGGGACAAAAGACGAACGACGCACCGGCGATGGCCGGTGACCTGCAATTGAAGGGGAACATCCTGCTCGAGATGGGCCGGTTCGACGATGCGAAGAAGGCGTTTGACGAAGCGGTGAAGGTCATTGCGGGTGACGCGAACCTGTCGCAGCAAGTCAAAGACAATGCGGCGCTTTTCCATCATTACAACCTCGCGCGCGTCGCCGTCGGCAGGAAAGATCTCGCCGCCGCGAAGAGTGAGACGGAGACGTTTCGCAAAGGCTCCGAAGCCGCGAAGAACCCGAACCAGATCAAACAGGCGCACGAGCTCGCCGGGATGATCGCGCTGGCGGAGAAGAACTACGACGCGGCGATCGGCGAGTTTGCGCAGTCGAACCTTCAGAACCCGAACAATCTGTATCTATTGGGCGAGGCGTATCAGGGAAAGGGCGATGCGCTGAAGGCGAAGGAGTCGTTCACGAAAGCCGCGAAGTTCAACTCGCTGCCGCAACTGAACTACGCATTCGTTCGCGCAAAAGCTGAGAAAGCAATCGCGAGTTAAAAAAGAAACCACGGATGACACAAATGCGTGCCATCCGTGGTCCATCTCACTAATCCATTAACTAATTCAACAGTTGCAGCCCGAGGATCCCTTCGAGGATCGCGCCGAGGATGCTGTTGCCGCCGTTCGAGTAACGGCCGTACTGTGAGCGGCTGTAGTAGCCGTCTTCGTATCCGCGGCGGAAGCCCTCACGGAAGTAGTACTGATACTCGTTGATGTCAACGTAGTACCCGTCGTATCCGTAGCTGGCATCCTGATAGCCGTACGCATCCTGAGGATTGAAACCCCAACCGTCCTGCCTGTCGGCCTGACCCGCGTAGAAGCCTTCCCGATAACCATCGTTGACTGCGCGCCGCAACATCTCCGCGCCGTATTGATTGGCGTAGTAGTAGCTGCCGCCGCGCTGATAACGATAGTTGTACGGACCGTAATCGTTGTAGCGCCACTGCTGCAATCGCGACTGATCGCGTCGCAGTTGTTCAAGGTAGCGCTGCTGATAACGCAACTGGTTCAGACGCCGTTGCTGTTCGAGCAGGCGCTGGCGTTGCGAGTAGAGGTTTTGATGGCGCTGCCATTCCTGCCGATAACGCAGTTCGCGCTGTTCCTGCTCCTGGCGCCAGTTGCGATTGTTGTTACGCCAGTTATTGTCGTTGCGGTCACGGTCGCGCCAGTTGTCGTTGCGATCGCGGTCGCGATTTTGTTCCCACTGTCGCCGGCGTAGCTGTTCCTGCTGTTGCTGCTGCTGTCGCTGGATCTGCTCCTGGCGTTGCTGCTGCCAACGATCCTCACGCTGGCGTGAATTCTGGATCTGCTGTTGCCGCTCTTGCTCCCAACGCTGTTGCTGTTCGCGAGAGCGCTGAATCTGTTCCTGACTTCGATTCCCCTGCTCCCAACGCTCCTGCCGTTCCCGCGAGCGTTCAATCTGCTGCTGTCGTTGCTGCTCCCAGCGTTGCTGTCGCTCGGCGCTGTTCTGCTGTTGTTCGACGCGGCGCTGTTCCGAACGCTGCTGTTGCTGTGTTTGTTGTTCCTGCCGGCGCGTTTCACGCTCTTGCTGGCGCTGCTCGCGAGCGGCCTGGTTTTCCTGACTCCGCTCCTCGCCGCGGCCGCGCCTTCCCTGGGCATTCGCGACGCTGCTTGCCCCGAGCAATGAGGCGGTTATCGCAAGCGACAAACCGATGTTCTTGATGTGCTTCACTTCTTCGTTTCCTTTCAGTACTGCCAAGCGGAGAGAGAGTCAACCACGGCTACTTCGGCAATTGCCATTCCATCATCAAAACGCAAGAAAACGGCCGGTTTTTGTGTAGTTTAACGAGACGATATGGCTCAGCCGTTAACCATATGGGTTAGCGATCTCACCGAAATCCCACTGTTTTCCCGCTGGCATGGTCCTTGCCGACAGTAGTCGTGCAAAACAATTTTGAGGGGGGCGTAGAGAAATGAATAATCTGAAGGTCTGGCCGCATCTCACCATCATCGCGGTTGTCTGCGCCGTAGTGGCCGGCGTCGGCGTCGCATGGTGGATGAAGCGCGAGCCAACTGCATCAGCGAAAGAAGTGCCGAACGCCGCGCGCATTCAGCGCGTCGACGGCGACGTAGCGCTGAGCAACACGCAGGACAACGCTGCGAATAACAACGGCAACGAGCAATGGGTGGCCGCGACCGCGAACCAGCCGTTCTCTGTCGGCGACCGCATCTACACGCGCGACAACGCGCACGCCAGTCTCGCGTTTACCGGACGCAACTTCGCGCGTCTGAATCCAAACACTTCGCTCGACGTCCTGACGCTACAGGATCGACGCACGCAGTTGGCGCTGCGCGACGGCTCGGCCGTGTTTGACGTCGGGTATCTGAACGACGGCGACCTGTTTGAAGTGGCGACGCCGTACGGCGCAGTCGACTTTCAACAACCGGGTCTTTACAACGTCGGCATCGACAACGGCCAGGTGCTCGTGTCGGTGTTGAGCGGACTGGCGCAGGTGGTTGGTCTCGGCGGCAGTGGGCAGATCAGCAAAGGCGAAATGCTCACGTTGATCGGGCAGACGGCAGCGGACGTCGTGCTTTCGCAAATCAACGGGCGCGACGCGGGCTATCTCGTCGACGATTACTACTCGTATCAGTATCCGCAGTATTACGACGGGCGCTACCGCGACTACAACGCGTACGTGAACGATCCCTATTACTTCGATCCGTACCGGCGCAACGTCAGTTACCAATATGTGAATTCATACGTCCCCGGCCTGTATGACCTCGACTACTATGGCGACTGGCGCAATGTCGATGGCTATGGCAATTGCTGGTCGCCGCGCGTCGACTCGGGATGGATGCCGTACCAGTCAGGTTACTGGATGTCGGACTATCCATATGGTCCAACGTGGGTTTCGAGCGAGCCGTGGGGCTACGCGCCTTATCACTACGGTCGCTGGGCGTTTGTCGGCGATCGCTGGTACTGGGTGCCGGACCAGGTGAACACGGCGCCCGTCTATTCACCGGCTCTCGTCGCGTGGGTTCCTTTCGGACAGAACGACATCGGCTGGGTGCCGCTTGGACCAGGCGACGTTTACGTTCCACGTTATTACAACGCCGGTTGGCAGCCGTACTACCTGACGAACGACAATCTGTATCAGCGCGTCGTGAATCTGGGCGTGCCGGGTGCGGTCACGGTCGTGCCGGTTGACGACTTCTTCCGCGGCGACGATTGGCGACGTGCTCGCCGTGCTGATGCGCGCATGCTGGCGAACGTGAATCCGGTGCTCGATCCGCTGCTGTTCACGCCGCTTCGCAACGCGGTGATTCATTCAGCGTGGGGCCGTGGGAAGAAAGATATTCCTCCGGGGATCGCGAAGAAGCTGGACGACACGGTTGTCGTGACGAGCACGAGGCCGCCGGCCCCGGCGTTCCGGCCTGACCTGGCGCGGTCGATGCGCGTCGAGACTCCTTCCGACCGCGGTAAGGGTCAGAAGTTTAAGGTGAGGGACGAACGCGGAAACGGCCGATCCGTCCAATCCGCGCAAGCTCCTGTCGAGCCGCAACGTGCTACGCCAGAACAACAGGGCGGCGGCAACGATCGCGCTCAGGAAAATCGCGGTCAGGAGAATCGCGGTCAGGAGAATCGCGGCCGGCAAAATCGCGGTCAGGGAAAAGGTCAGGCCGTACAGGCTGAGCGACCTGTGCAACGAGCTGAACCGAGACGGGTGCAACAGCAACAACCTGCAAGGCAGGCCCAGCAACAGCGACCTGCCCGACCGGTGCAGCAACAACAGCAACCAAGAGGCGAGCGAGTTGCTGCACCGGCTCGACCGCAACCGCAACCGAAGGCCCAGCAGCCGCAACCACGGGCCCAACAGCCCAAAGGCGGCCCACCGCCAGGAAAGGGCGGCGGTCAGGGCAAGGGCAAGGGCAAGAAACCGTAACTCTCACGGGAACACGGATTTTGACAATGAGTTAAATCCGTGTTCCCAAAATCCTTCCTCAACTCACCTTACCTGTGATAAGAATACGCCCGCTTTCCGCATCTCCCGGCTCAGTTTTTTAGCCCAGACAATCACCAGAAAGGCGGGTTTCCTCGTGCAATCCAATAGGCGTTCGTTCCTCGGCGGCGTCAGCGCCGCTACTATCGCCGCCGGTGTCATCGGCGTCGAACCGTTACTCCAAAACAAAAAATCCCAGGCCCACGCCGCAACCGGATCAAATCAACGCGCTAACGAATGCGCCAAGCTGCGTCGCGACGCCGCGACTGCCGGTCTCCAGGCTACGCCGCAAAACCTCGAACATCCGGACAACAACGACGAAGAGCTCTATCCGGATAAACTGGGCAGCTACTCGAAAGGCCTCCCGCACAACAACGACGGCACCGTCGTCGCAAGCGCTTACGCCGCGCTCGTACAAGCAATCAACAGCGGCCGTCCCGCGGAATTCGACGCGATTCCGCTCGGCGGCGATCGCGGGCTCACCAATCCGCAGTCAGGTCTCGCTTTCGACATGCAAGGCCATGACGCGCACGCGCTGGTCCAACCACCCGCGCCGGCGTTTGCGAGCCGCGAACAAGCCGCCGAGATCTCAGAAAACTACTGGATGGCCCTGCTGCGTGACGTTCCATACTCGCATTACTCCGCCAATCCGATCGCCAGCGCCGCCGCCGCGGATCTCACGCTCTATGGCAGTGACTTCAAAGGACCGAAAAACGGCGGCGCCGTCACCGCGGCCACACTGTTTCGCGGACTGACTCCCGGCGATCTTCTCGGTCCATACATCTCTCAGTTCTTTTACCAGGACTGCCACTTCGGCGCTAACAAGCTCGAACAGAAGATCACGACGACGTTGCCGGGAATCAATTACATGACCGATTTCGCCACCTGGCTCGCGGTCCAACGCGGATTCAACCAACCGGCGGACGCGTTTGATCCGGTACCGCGTTACATGCGCAACGGCCGCGACATCGGACAGTGGGTACACATCGACGTCCTGTTTCAGGCGTACTTCCAGGCGTTCCTGGTAATCGCCGGCGCGGGCGCACCTTTCGACGACGGCAATCCGTACAACGGCAATCCGAGCCAGATCGGGTTCGGCACTTTCGGTGGACCACACATAGCAACACTGCTGTGCGAAGTCTCGACTCGCGCCCTTAAAGCGGTCTGGTATCAGAAGTGGTTCGTGCATCGACGGCTGCGTCCCGAAGTACATGCCGAGCGCGTTCATCGCACGCTCTTCGACGGTGCGAATTATCCCGTCCATCCGGAGATCCTGAACTCGTTCTCCGACAACAATCGACTGAAGGGTTTCATGCCCGCCGGCAATGCGCTGTTGCCGATGGCGTTCCCGGAAGGATCGCCGACGCATCCGGCGTACGGCGCAGGACACGCGACTGTGGCGGGTGCGTGCGTGACGATTCTGAAGGCGTGGTTCAAGGAGACGACGCGGCTCGTAGACATCGGGCTCGCGCCGGTGGAGCCGTCTGACGACGGCCTCAGTCTCGTGCCTTATCTGGGATCGGACGCCGGCGATCTAACAGTCGGCGGCGAGTTGAATAAGATCGCTGCGAACGTCGCGCTGGGACGAAACACGGCCGGCGTTCACTGGCGTTCGGACGCGACGGAGTCGATGAAACTCGGCGAGCAGATCGCGATTGGCATCCTGCGTGACCAGCGAGCGTGCTACAACGAAGTGTTCAATGGTTTCAGTCTGACGAAGTTCGACGGGACGACGGTTACCGTGTAGTGCGGATCTCGACGACGGCGATTCCGCCGGGCGCGATACGAATACTTTCCGGATTTACAGCGCGATCGCTGGTCCAGTCGGTCGCGCTCTGAATCTTTTCGTTTCGTAAAGCGATCGTGACTGTGACGTATGCATTGCGATCGACTTGCGCCATTCCCTGTTGCGTCTTGAAGACGCCGTTGTTGTTCAGGAGCGTGACGATCCAACCGTTCGCGCTGCGGTTGATCAAATATTCAACGTCGCCCGTGATCCTTACCGGCGTTGCGTCCGCGAAGACGTGCGCGAGCATGTGCGCTGCGAAGGGCGTCATGCGTTCGTCCTGGCCTAGCAAATCCGGTAACGCGGAGAAGATTACAGTTCCCTTTCCGAGTCGATTGATCGTAACTAGCGGATCGCCGTTGGCTGCGGTGATGAGCGACTTCGCGCCTTTCAATTCGACGCGTTCATAACGAAACATCTGCCCGCTCAAATCATGAGCATCTTCGCACCGCGCGCCATCTGCTTCCGCCATTTCGTTGGTCAACCGAACACCAAATAATTGCGGTGGCAAACCTTTTATCTGTGCTGCATTCAAAACTACGGTTCCGCCGTTGCGCACGTAATCCGTTAACTGCCGGGTCCACTCGGGCGACCATTCGATCCTGCCGCCGACAACCACCGCGCGATACGCGTTCAGCGGCGACTTCGTAACGCCGTCCGTCGCAGTCAACACGTCGAAGATGTCGCCAAACACTCCTGACGTAAACGGCTGCCGGTCCGCGATCGCGGGTTCGCCTTCGACAACCAGCCCCGGATAGTAAGCAACGCCGAACAACTCCCGCAGCGCGCGATCGCCGCGATCGATCTGCGACACCTCGAACGGCCACTGCGGATAGTCCGTCATCTCAAAACCGTGCGCCGGATCCAGCAGGAATGCTACGGGCGTGTACGGCGTGCCGCGGTCCGGATGCTTCTCGGCAAATCGCACAAACTCGTCCGTGATGCGCCCGAGAGGATTCAGTTGAAACGGATGTTCGCCGGGGCCGGGTTTGAAAAACTGATCGTGTCCCTGCTCGAGATAGATCGCCGAAGCGCCCGACATGTAATAGAGGTAGTAGTTCTTTCGATACCATGACAGCGATGGTCCCATCGTCGCGCCGTATCGCGAGTGAAAGAAGTGGTCGGGCCCGGCGAAGTTTTGCGCGCGCGTGAACGTCGTTGCGGTGTCGCCGAAGTTCGGCGCGTGATAGTAAAGAAACGCGCCGCCAAACTGTCGCGCTGCACCGCGCGTGAACGCGATGCGCATACCCGTCATCGGCATCACGGCGGCAGTTTCCATGCCCAACAGGTTCACGCCCCAGTTCGTCAACGCGTGCGCGAATGACGTGCTGGACGTCGATTGCGCCGGGATCAGTTTGTCCCACATCGGACCAGTCTCGATGTGAAACATCGTGCGCCACTTCCGGGCCAGTGCCTGCGAGTAGAAGTCCTTATGCGCGTCGAGCAGTTGGCGTCGTGTCATCGACGGCGTGATCTTCAACTCCGCCGGCGCGGAGTCCCACACGTAACCAACGCTCTCGCCGGAGATCCAACCGAGAAACTGGTCCTTGAGCTCGCCGTTTAGCAGTTGCCACGCCGCTTTCGCGTCTTCATCTTTCATCGTGGCGCTGCCGTAGTTGATGAGGATCGCAAACGGAACTTTCGTCGCGCGCACGTAACGAAGAAACGCGCTTCCCTCTTTCAAATACTCGGGCACGTTGTTGATGTAGATCACGGGCACGACGAGTTTCGACTGAAACAACGGCACGTCGCGCGCGCCTTTGTACTTCGCGACGAACGCGTCGATCGGCTCGGCGTTGAATGGATACAACGGCCGCTCCGCTTCGGGTTTGTCCAACAACGGCCAGAACTCTTTCGCGATGTTCCACGGCATGACAAACTCGCGGCCCGCCACTTTCGGCAGCGCCCACAACTCAGGAACACGCGCAGGCGCATCGCCGCTCAGCAGCGATGCAAGGGGTTTGCGCGACGTGGACCACGTTCGCAGGTAACGAGCAGCGGCGAAGTCCGGCTTCTCGCGCGCTGTCGGTCTGTAAGACGCGTCGTTCGTGAGCAGGAAACAGTCGACGTGACGACGAGCAGGCGCCGCCTTCTCGACGTTGATGGACACGCGCGCCGGTCCTTTCTTCAACGTCGCCGCCGCGGAGTCCCACGTAAACGCCCAGCCCCAGTACAAACTAACTTCATCATGCGGATCGACAATGTCATTCACGCCGAACTCATGACGGAACACCTCCGCGCCGTCCTGCGCGATCGTCATCGTGAAGTTTTCGGCTTTACCGGCCCAATCCGCGTAGCGAACCCACAGCGCATACTGTCCCGCGCGCGGCACTTCGAGATCCTGATAAATCGTCGCTCGTGTTTCGTCGGCGCTCGCGGCCGCGGAGTTCCACTCGCTCTCGCCGCCCTGCGTCCATTCGGCCGACACGCCCGGACCATTCATCCCCCAACCCGGCGCTTTATCGCGCGACAGGTTCAGGTAAGACGGATTGAGCATCGGCGCGCCGAGTTTCCCCGTCGTGAAGCCGCGCATGTTCTCGGCCTCATACCAGAGATACTCGGAAGACGCGGGGACGGGGGGACGCGGGGACGCGGGGACGCGGGGACTCGGGGACGCGGAGATGGGGGACACGAGGTAACGAGCCCCGCTTAGACCGAGCGAAAGGGTGCCGCAGAAAATCACGAAGAGCCAAGCTCTAATCTTCAATCAAGCCCCATGTGAAAACGATTTTGGTGGACGAATCGTCCAGTGATCTTTATTTAAAATCATGTGGACTAGTTGCGCCAGGATTCGATCGTAGGTGCGGTCAAGATCCGTAGCTTCGGCGCTGCTGAGATAACGGCAACGCTCCGCAAATTCTATCCAGACTCGAGTCTCCTCCGCTTCCCCCTCTGAGTCACTCATCTTACTAACAAAGTGAGCCGGATAACGACGTTTCCGCCAAGCCTCTCCGATGTTAGTGCAAACGGAGCGTGACGAACGACGCATCTGGTCGGTAAGTGAGTACTTCTCTTCGACCGGAAATGACTTCGACAACTCGAAGATCTGCATAGCCGCATCCATCGCGGCCTTGTACACGCGCAACTCGCGGTAACTTCGAATGTTCTGCACGTAGTGAGGACCTCGATTCTTTTGTGAGGATATAAAAGCCGTTAGGCACTGCTAACGACAACGATCAGGTGCTGTCTACGCCGCGTCCCCGCGTCCCCCCTTCCCCGCGTCCCCGCGTCCCCGCGTCTCCCCGTCCCAGCGTCCGCATCCCGCGTCTAGCCCAGCGCTTCCAAACACTCGCTCAAACTGCGTTGCCTGCAAGTAAACATCGGGGTGTCACGAAGTGTGTAAGAGCTGGCCTTGGTCTCGCGCAGCTCCTGGACCAGGTCGAGGAAGTCTGACGGATAGTCGGTTTCAAAAGCGACGACAAACTCCTGATCGTCGAGTCCGAATGAATACGTCGTGTGAAGTTTCACGGAACGATACTTCGAGCCGATGCGGATGTGTTCGTCCATCATCTCCTGCCGCTGTTCCGCGGGCCGCGAGTACCACTCGCGCGTCTTCACGAACGGATAGACGAACAGATACTGCGACTTGCCCGGAATGATGTGCAGCCGATCTTCGACGTGCTCGGGATTGTCTTTGTCGATGTACATCGAGCGCTTCGTCATCGAGAGAAACGATTGCGTCGGCTCAATGTATTTCCCCATCCCCGTGCTGTTGAGCCGCGACGTCATCTCCTGAATGGGCTCGAGATCGTAACCGATGCGCCAGATCATGAAGTCGACGTTCGTGCGCAGGCCGACGGTCGAATAGGAATGAATCAGCAATGATGAACGAAAGTCGTCGACCGTTTTGACAAACTCCTCGCGGCACCGTTGCTTTTCTGAATCTGAGAGCAACCGCCACTCGGGTCGGGCGTGATAGAACGTGAAGGTCA
>DASURS010000175.1:0-17862 GCA_036279935.1 Pyrinomonadaceae bacterium | reverse complement strand
TTCCGATGCCTGCGAGGAGCTTTTTCAATTCTCTGGATTGAGGCAGCGGACCACGAGCCTGTGCCGGCGAACTCTTATTCGTGTCTTTTTTCTTGCGATCTCCGCGCCAGCGGCTCCGATCCGTGTTCCGTTTTCGACTGTTTCGCCGCATGCCGATTATTCTAACCCGATACAGGAGAGTTACAATTCTCGCTCACAACGTGCCGCCGTTCGTGGGCGTCTAAGCCCACTGAAACAAAAAGGGCCGGCAGGCGTTTTCAAGTTAGGAATGGCTGAACTGTTCGACACTTTCGAAGTCAATCGCGAGCCCAAATGGCCGATAATTTCGCGGCTTATCGGAGCCTCGGCCGTGCTGCATCTGGTGCTGTTGTGGGTCGTGATTTACGTGCCGGCGGTTCGCGATACGGTCAATCTCGCCGCTCTGATAGCGAACAGCAGGTTTGTAGATGAAGACTACGTCGCGACGCAGATCGGCGACGAAGTGCAGATCGTCAACGTCGAGAAATTTCATTATCCGGAAGGTTATTTTGCGGATCCGGCACAACTCGGGACGGGTTTAGTGGCGGCCGCGAACGATCCGTTTGCGCCGAAGATAATCTCGCAGTGGAACCCGAAAGAGCGCGATCCGGAGGCGTTGGCGTCGCCCTCGCCGAGCCCGGAGCCGAGCGCGTCACCGTCCGCGAGTCCAACTGCCTCGGCGTCGCCGTCTGCTATCGCGCAGGCTGGCGCAAGTCCAAGTCCGACTCCCGCCGCCGACGCGAATCAGGAAGCGGCGCAGAAGGAACTCGAGAAAATGGCGGCGGAGGGTAACATCGGCCTGCCGGATGAAACCCAGATCAACAAGAAGCCTTTGAAAGACCTGGCGACATATGCCAACAATCTGAGTAACGAGGGCAAACTCGATCTCACCAAACCGTTCAAAATCGTGATCGAGGCGACGTGGGACGAGAAAGGGAGACTCCAGAATCCCCACCCAGTTGAACAAACGGGCGACGAGAACCTTAACAGCCTGTTCAAGCGCATGATCGCGGCGCTGAACGACAGCGGACTTTTGATCTATCTCTCGCCGATCAGCAAAGAAAATGTAGGCTCGATGGTCAGAATCACCGTGAATCAAGGCGAAGCCGAAGTGCTGGCGTCCTTCGAGATGGAAACGAAATCACCCGACAAAGCGTCAATCGGCGCGAAGGGCCTGAACGGCGCACTCGTCAGCGGGGCCATCCTCCGAGCAGGTAAAGACGAGGCAGTTATAATCAAGAACACGACAGCAAGCGCCGACGGGAAGAGAGTCCTGGTTAACTTTTCGATGCCTCGCCAGAACGTCATCGACATGCTCAAGAAGCAGGTAGAGCCCGGCGCGTAGTAGTTGAACCCCCCTTATTTGGAGTAAATTATTCGACATGAGTTTCGATAAGTTCCTTACTAAACTATTCGGCAGCAGTAATCAGCGGTTTCTGAAAACCATCGGACCGACGGTTAGCGCGATCAATTCTCTCGAGCCAGGGTTGCAGAAGCTCTCGGACGACGAACTGCGGGCGCGCACCGCGATGTTCAAGGAGAAGATCCAGCAGGGCCTATCCGGCATCACCGACAAAGACAAACGGAAGGCTCGCGAGCGAGAGATTCTGGACGACATCCTGCCCGAGGCTTTCGCGACGGTTCGAGAAGCGAGCGTCCGCACGACGAGCATGCGCCATTTCGACGTGCAGATGATCGGCGGCATAGTTCTGCACCAGGGCAAGATCGCTGAGATGCGCACCGGCGAAGGCAAAACGCTCGTGGCGACGTTGCCGGCCTATCTGAACGCATTGACCGGACGCGGCGTTCACGTCATCACCGTCAACGACTATCTCGCTTCGCGCGACGCCGAGTGGATGGGCCAGATCCATCGTTTTCTCGGTCTCGAAGTCGGCTGTATTCAGAACGACATGGACGACTTCGAACGGCAAGCCGCCTACGGCGCCGACATCACCTACGGCACGAACAACGAATTCGGTTTCGACTACCTGCGCGACAACATGAAGTTTGACCTCGCCACCTGCGTGCAGCGCGGTCACTACTTCGCCATCGTCGACGAAGTCGACTCGATTCTGATCGACGAAGCGCGCACGCCGTTGATCATCTCCGGACCATCCGACGAAGCGACCGATAAATATCGAAACGCCGACGCCATCATTCCGCACCTCAAGAAAGGCGAAGACGTCGACGGCAAAAAGACCGGCGATTACGTTGTCGATGAGAAGGCACACACGGCAGTGCTCACGGAAGAGGGCGTCGACAGAGCGGAAAAGTTGCTCGGAGTAGGCAATCTCTACGATCCATCGAACATGGAGTTGTTGCACTGCGTCGAGCAGGCGTTGAAGGCGCACACGCTTTACAAGCTGGATCACCAGTACGTCGTCCAGGACGGCGAAGTGATCATCGTCGACGACTTCACCGGCCGCTTGATGAAGGGCCGCCGCTGGTCAGACGGTTTGCACCAGGCAGTCGAAGCGAAGGAAGGCGTCGAGATCGAGAAAGAGAACCAGACGCTCGCGACGATCACGCTGCAAAACTACTTCCGTCTCTACGAAAAACTCTCGGGTATGACCGGTACCGCTGAAACCGAGGCGGCCGAGTTTGCCTCGACTTACAAGCTCGACGTCATCGTTATTCCGACGCACATGCCGATGGTCCGCACCGACTTCGCCGACGTGATCTATCGCACGTTGCCGGAGAAGTGGGACGCCGTGATCGAAGAGATCAAGGAGTGTCACGAGAAGGGCCAACCGACTCTCGTCGGTACCGTTTCAGTCGAAAACTCGGAACTGATCGCGCGACGGCTGTTGAAAGAAAAAGTGCCGCACAACGTGCTGAACGCGAAGTATCACGAGCGTGAAGCTGAGATCGTGGCCCAGGCCGGACGCAAGGGCATGGTGACGATCGCGACCAACATGGCCGGCCGCGGTACCGACATCCTGCTCGGCGGCAATCCCGAGTTCATGGCCCGCGAGTTTTTGAAGAAGGACGAGATCGATCCGGACGAAGCAACGGACGAGCAGTGGCGCGTCGCATTTGAGCGCGCCAAGCGCATCGTCGAAGAAGAGCACCAGGAAGTTGTCGCGCTTGGCGGCCTGCACATTGTCGGCACCGAACGTCACGAGTCACGCCGGATCGACAACCAGCTTCGCGGACGTGCCGGACGCCAGGGCGATCCCGGATCGTCGCGGTTCTTCCTGTCGCTCGAAGACGATCTGATGCGCATCTTCGCCGGCGATAAAGTCAAAGCGTTGATGCAGCGTCTCGGCATGGAGCAAGGCGTCGCGATCGAGTCGAAGATGGTTTCGAAGCGCATCGCTGCGGCGCAGAAATCAGTCGAAGGCCGCAACTTCGAAGCCCGCAAACACCTGCTCGAATACGACGACGTCATGAACAGGCAGCGCGAGACGATCTACGGTCTCCGCCGCCAGTTGATGGAAGAGCCGGACCAGCGCGAGTACCTGATGGGCGATCCGCCGCAGGCCGGCGTTGCTTACGATCTGCTGTCTGACATCACGCGCCAGTACTTGAATCCGGACGTCTCGCCCGACGATTGGGACGTCGAGAACTACAAGATTCAGGTCAAGACGATCTACGACTTCGACGCTGACGCGGAAGGGATCAACATCCAGACCATGACCTCGCCGGAAGTGGTCAATGCCATCTGGGAACGTCTGAAACACAACTACGAGCGCAAGGAACAGCAGATCGGTCCCGAAGCGATGCGCACTTACGAGCGCATCATCATGCTAAACATCATCGACGCGCAGTGGAAAGATCACCTGCTGTCGCTCGATCACTTGAAACAGGGAATCGGTCTCGTTGGTTATGGACAGAAGGATCCGCTGGTCGAGTACAAGAAACAGAGTTTCGACCTCTTCCAGGAGATGCTGGACCGTATCGACACGACGACCATCCGCTCGCTGTTTAACCTGCAAGTCGTAACCGAACAACCACCCGAGCAGTTGCAGCAAAGGCGACTGGCGGCCCGCCGTCAGGCGGCACTCCGCTTCACTGGTCCAAACCAGGGCGCGGCGCCGGCCGGTGAGGAAGACGGCAAAGTGAAGACTGTGGTGCGCGACCAGCCGAAGGTCGGACGCAACGAACCGTGCCCTTGCGGTTCCGGTAAGAAGTACAAGAAATGTCACGGGATCAATGCCTGAGTGCGTTATCCTCACGATAGATCATGACGCTCTATCGTTACATCCAGCGTTTAAGCCTGCCGGCAGTTTCGGTGATTGTGATCGCCGTGGCCGCCGGCGGCGCGTTTAGTCAAACGCCGGTTTTATCTTCGACCGGTGAGCTTGCGCCGATAGTAAAAACGCTCCGTGAAGGACGAAACCCGCAGGTCCTCGAGTACCTCAAACAAACCGTCAAAGACAACAAGCTGAATGCTGAAGCGTGGTACTTCCTTGGCATCGCGTATCTCCAGCATAACGATTCCCGGAAAGCCTCCAGCGCGTTTGACCGTGCGAAGGAGCTTCAGCCCGATCTCGCCGCCAGTATTCGTGCGCAGTTAGCGTACGTTCAGGTGCTGCGGAACAAGTTGAAAGTCGCGTTGGCGGAGGTGACTAAAGCGCTCGAGATCGACCCGAACAACATCGACGCGCTTTACACGATGGCCGCGCTCAATCTTCGCAATGGTGACAGAGACGAGGCGATCAAGAACGCCGATGCCATAATCGCGCTGAAGCCGGATCTTGCTGAAGCGTACTTGTTGCGAAGCATGGTGCTGCTGGGATTCAAACGGAGCGTCGTATCCATCCAGGACGAGAACAAGGAACGGCCGCCACGGTATCAGGCGGCGGCTGAGGCGCTCGAACGGTATTTGAGCTTGACGAATGAGAAGCGGGCTGCGGAGGCGTGGCAGGAACAGCTGGAGAGTTTGAAGTTTTACGCTGCGCAGGAAGCTCTTCAAGCCGGGTTGCGCGAGTTTTATTTGAGTAGCGAGGTATCGACGAGGTTTCGCGTCATCTACAAACCTGAGCCGACGTTCACGGACGCCGCGAGGGCGGAGCAGGTGGCGGGGACGGTGGTGTTGAGGTGCGTGTTTGCGGCGGATGGGACGATTCAGCGCGTGCTCGTGTTGCAGTCACTGACGCACGGCTTGACTGAAGCCTCGATCAGCGCGCTGAGACGAGTCAAGTTTGAGCCTGCTACGATCAACGGCAAACAGGTCTCGAGCTTTGCCCAGCTCGAATACAACTTCGAGTTGTATTGATCGTAATTTCCTTTACATGTATTTCCCGCTGGCGGGAGACTCATCACCAGCTTGAGCTCAGAAATCACTTCTACCAATCCGGTCGTCGCCGCAATCATCAGCGGCAAAGCTCCGCAACCGGCACGTCTCGCCGCCGCTCGCGGAATGCTGCCGCTCGAACAAAACGATCTACTGGAAGTGCTCGTCGCACTTACGGCGAGCGACGACGAACAGATCGCCACCGCCGCAACTGAAACACTTCAATCCGAAACACCTGACAATCTTTTACTCGCGGCCAAAGCCACCGACACGTCACCAAACGTCCTTGCTTACCTTGCGACGCGCTCGAAACAAACGAGCGAAGTACACGAAGCGACGATCCTCAACAACAACACCCCCGACGACGCGATCGTAAAACTCGCAGCCGCAACCCCGAACGGTTCGCTGCTCGAGTTGATCGCCATTAACCAGCAACGCCTCGTCCGCGCCCCGGAGATCATCGACGCCATACTCGCAAACCCGGCACGCACCGGCGAAGCCGAACGACGCGCTAGCGAAACCCGCAAAGAGTTTTTCGAAAAAGAACGCGGCGCAAAACAGATCGCGGACGAACTCAGAGCACGCGGCCAAACAGCGGCCGCGGAGTTCTTCGAATCAGCCGAACTCACCGCCGGTCCCGGCGAACTGACCTTCGACGACGCCTGGCTGATCGCCCAACACATCGAAGTCTCCGACGCCGATCTCGACGAGTCGTGGCTACCCGCCGAGCGATACGAAGAGTTGCTGCTAACCGAGACCGCCGAAGAGACTGCCGCAAACGTTCAGCGCATCATCGAAAGCGAGCGGCGCGAAAAGGGCGAAGTGTCCGCCGAGCGAGTCTCGCTGATCCGGCGCATCATGTTTATGAACGTGAAGGATCGCATGAAGCTCGCGATGAAGGGCGATCGTGAAGCTCGCGGTATTCTGATCCGCGACTCGAACAAGATCGTCTGTTCAGCCGTCGTTAAGAACCCGCGCATAACGGAGCAGGAGGTCGAGAACATCTCGTCAATGCGTACTGTCGCGGATGAGGTTTTGCGACTGATCGCGATGAACCGCAGTTGGGCGCGGCAATATACGATAATTCACAACCTCGCGCGCAACCCGCGCACGCCGATCCCGACAGCGATGAACATCTTGCCGCGGATTCGGACCAAGGATCTGCAACAGCTCACCCAGAACCGCAACGTTTCGGAGGCGGTTCGGCGCCAGGCTTACCGTTTGGCCCAGGCCCGTTCCGGTGAATAACGCCTACGGAATTCGGGTTACCTGTCACAAGATTTTTGCGAAAAAGTTAATAATGTTCTTGACAGGTCACAGGACAATCGTATAATTTCGCACAACTTAAAAACGATGTCAGATTTCTTGCTGTTTTGAAATTATTTGGGGTGAGCGACGGGGTTTGAGGCGCGGCTGCTTTTCTTTTTGGCTTTATCTTCCGCCCGCATAACGAACCGCCCGAAAGAGTCGTTCTAAACTCTGACGATTCTCATGCTTTTGTCTGCCACCCTTTAATTTTGCCCGAACCTGCCGTTCAGTTTTCGCCCCGTCGGTCCATTTGGATCGGCGGGGCTCCTCTCTTTGTGCTGGAAAGGTTTTCCCGCAACCGGGAGTCACATGTAAAGGGAATTCGCAAAAATTTCTATTCCATGAGACTCCGGCAAGCGGGAAACACGTGGTGAGAAGACCTTAATCTTTGAGTGTTGTTTGAAGGGCTTCGAACGATTCGGAGCTGACTGTCGGCCGATCGATGTGGTCCTGTTTGCCGCACATCCGCGCAAAGAGTTGTTCGTACTGGTCGACGACTCTGTCCCAATCGTAGTGAGTCCGAATGCGGACCTGCGCCCGATGCCGGTACGCCTGCACTAACGACCCATCACGCAACACGCGTTGCAACTTCTCAGCGAGATCGAACGCATCCGAATACGGAACACCAGCATCACCCACGACCTCAATATTTTCCGGCGTCGCAAGCGTCAGTACGCAGTTGCCGTATCCCATCGCTTCGAGCAGCGCGGGATGCGTGCCGCCGACTTCAGTCGCGTGAACGTAGCAATAGGCATTCTGCTGTAACGCGCGATAGTCCTGTCCGAACACGAACCCGGTGAAGATGATGCGTTTGTCCCCACGCGCCGAAGCTTTCAAGCTATTGATGTACTGCTCCGCGTAAGGAGCGTCGCCGACGATCAGCAGACGATATGCGGTTCGCACTTTCTTGAACGCTTCGATCACGAGGTGCGCGTTGTTCTCAGGTTCAAGCCGCGACACGTACAAAACATATCGATTCGGCTCGACGCGCCACTTCCGCACCGTTTCCCGATCCGGCCGCCGTTCGACCTCACTCCCGTAAGCAATCATCGTCGACGGCGCATTGTGACGGGCGAGGTAGTAGTCCTGAATGACCTGCGCGTCCGTGATCATCTCGTTCGGCAGTGTCCTCGAAAGAAGCTCGGCCATTTGGTAGTAATGACGGCCCAGCCAGCCCCATTTTTTTCGCTTGTGTTCGAGCCCGTCCACATTGATCGCGACGGGTGTCCCGGTCAGTCGCAGGATCGGAGCAAACGGCGCGTTGGCGGCGTTGCAGATCAACGCCACGTCAAAACGCCGCGACACAGCATGAATCGCGGACAGGAAAGTGTGGACCACCGTGTCGGAATACTTATGTCTGATCGTCGGCAAAACTTTCAGCCGCACACCGTGGAACTCGAGCTGGCGGGGCGAAACGTAATGCGCGCGGCAATAGACAGTGACGTCGTGTCCGCGGGCGACGAGGCGCGTAGCAAGATGTTCGGCGAAGGTTTCGAACCCGCCGTAACTGGCGGGGATTCCTCGCGTTCCCAAAATAGCAATGCGCATAACCTAAATCCGTCTTGCAACTTGCCGGTAAACGTCCAGCGTTTGTTGCGCCGTCTTTCGCCAGTCGAACGTTTCAGCTCTCTGTTGACCTTTGACGCTTAACTCCCGGCGAAGGACTGAATCATTGATCAGTTTCTCGATTGCGCCGGCTATCGAACTGACGTCAAAAGGATCGACTGTTAAGGCCGCGTCGCCAACAACTTCGGGCAGGCTGGTCCGATCACCGACGATGACAGGCGCGCCGCACTTCATCGCTTCCAGCGGCGGCAACCCAAAACCCTCGAAATATGAGGGGTAAACGAAACATAGCGCTCCGGAATATAGCGCCGGGAGATCTGTTTCCGGTACGTAGCCCGTCAGTATAACGGACTCCGCTACTCCAGCTTCGCTAAGCGCCCGCAGCGTGTCGTCGTAAAGCCACGCGTGCTTTCCGACCAGGACCAGTTTGGGCCATTCAGTTTCAGTTTGTTTGTCTCGTAACGAAGCACGCACGCGAGCGTAAGCCTGAACGAGACGCGCCAGATTCTTACGAGGCTGAATAGAACCGACCGACAGAATGTATTGGCCGTCTATCCCGTAATTGTGTCGCACGCGTTGCAGTTCCCTAGTGTCTTCGATCGGGGAAAAATGCCGCGGTGCGGCCAGCGGGATCGCCGTTATGCGCGACTCGTCGACGCCGTATGTCTCGATGATGTCACGCCGTGTGTGTTCGGAGAGAGTCAAAATCTTTGCGGCGCGGCGCGCTGAGTGACGGACCGTCAGTCGCAATTGCATGCGGCTGCGACGACGGAACGTGTCGGGCAGATGTTCGAACGAGAGATCGTGAATGCTGACGACGACGGGACAGGGACAAAACGGAGGCGCAGTGAACTGCACGTGCAGGACGTCGACGGGGTTTCTGCGGAGCTCTGCGCTGAGTGTCAGTGGAATCCGGATAAAGGGCGTGTGAGGAAGTGTTGAGCGAACTTTGAAATTGGGCCAACGCTGGTGGAAACGATCGCGTGCTTCAGCCGTCGTTACGTAGAGGGTGTACTGGTTGACGTCATCGATCTGCGCGAGTGCTTCGATGAGATTGACGGCGTAGCTTTCGTTTCCTCCAAGCTTCGTCCCAACTGAATGAGCGTCGATTGCGATCCGCAATCGGGTTCTCCATTCGTGTTATCCGTGTTACTCGGACTGTTGCCCGCGTGTATCCCGCTCACGAATGCGAGCCGCCTTGCCGCGAAGTCCACGCAGGTAATAGAGCTTGGCGCGACGGACGCGACCACGCTTCACGAGGTCGATGTGATCGATGATCGTGGCGTGCAGCGGAAAGATTCTCTCAACACCAACGCCGAAGCTCGTCTTGCGAACGGTAATCGTCTCTCGGGCGCCGCCATGTTTGCGAGCGATCACGACGCCTTCGAACGCCTGCAATCTCTCTTTCGTTTCCGATTCCTTGATGCGCACGTGAACGCGGACCGTGTCGCCCGGCTGAAACTGCGGAATGTTCTGTCGCAACTGCGTCTCTTCAATTCTGTCTAAACGGTTCATCTCTCAAAGCTCCTTATGATTGCAATAAATCCGGGCGGTTTCGCAGCGTCTTTGCCAACGCCGCTTGTCTGCGCCAGCGCTCAATCTCCGCGTGATTACCGCTCAACAACACTTCCGGGACTTTCATCCCTCTGAAATCGGGTGGCCGCGTGTAGTGCGGGTAGTCCAGCAACCCTTCTGAAAACGACTCAAACACGGCCGACGTATCGCTGCCCAAAGCGCCGGGCAATAGTCGAACGACTACGTCGATCAACACGAGCGCGGCCGGTTCGCCGCCCGACAAAACGTAATCGCCGATCGAGATCTCGTCCGTCGCCAGTGCTTCCGAAACTCGTTCGTCGACACCTTCGTAACGCCCGCAAATCAGCACGATCCGTTCTGCGTTTTCCGCAAGATCATGCGCGAGCGCCTGCGAAAAAACTCGTCCCTGCGCCGACAGCAAAACCACTCGCGTTTGCGGCGTGAAATCTTCCTTGCGCGCGACGCCGGTCAGCGCTTCGACTGCGGTGAAGATCGGTTCGGGTTTCAAAACCATCCCGTCACCGCCGCCAAACGGTCGATCGTCTACGACGTGGTGCTTGTCGGTGGTCCACTGTCGTAAGTCATGGGCCTTAATGTCGACCAACCCGGCGTTGCGCGCTCGTCTCACGATCCCGCAGTCGATCGACTCGCGAAAGAACTCGGGAAAGATCGTGATGACGTCGCAGCGCAGCATCTCAAAGATCTACAAATCAAACAGCCCTTCAGGAGGATCGACCACGATCGTTTTCGCTGTCGGGTCGATGGCGACCACTATCGGCGCAGCGAGCGGAACCAGTCGTTCCTTACCTGACTCATCGCTGACTACGAGTATCTCGGCGCCGCCCGTCTTCAGCACCGAACGAACCTGGCCGATGCTTTCATCACCGACCTTGACGGTGCATCCTTCGAGCTCCCAATCATAAAACTCGTCTGCTTCGAGCGGAACGCGTTCCGATTCGTGAACAGCGAATTCAAAACCGGCGAGCTCTTTGGCGGCGTCAACGTCGTCGACGCCTTCGAGCTTCAATACGACGCGATCTTTTTGAAACCAGAAATCCTCGAGCCTTGCGAGCTTCTGTTCGCCTTTTGGCGAGACGAGGATGATCTGTTCCAGATCTTCGAATCGCTCCGGGAAGTCGGTCAGCAGTTCGGCGACGACTTCACCTTTCAACCCGTGGGTCTTCACGGCTCGCGCAATCAAAACTAAATCCGAGCCGGGTTTCTGCATTTCGTTCACTCCACGATTTCCAGGAGGTAACGACGATTTTTTTTGACGCCGGCGATTCGCGCCAACGAACGCAGGGCGCGGATCGTCCGTCCCTGCTTGCCGATGATCTTGCCGACGTCGTTAGGCGCGACGCGCACCTCTATCAACGTCGAGCCATTACGTTGATCCACTTCACGAACGTCAACGTTCTCGCTATCGTCG
Organism: Pyrinomonadaceae bacterium; assembly: GCA_036279935.1. GTDB lineage: Bacteria > Acidobacteriota > Blastocatellia > Pyrinomonadales > Pyrinomonadaceae > PSRF01. Next base: position 6,766 of record DASURS010000175.1, on the reverse strand, counting down.
ACCAACGACTTGACGATCATTTCAATGGCGTCTCGCATGGCTTATACCAAAAGACTGCGGCTCAGGCTTACGCTTGAGCTTCGGCGGCCGCCGCGTTTGCGGCTTTGCTGCTGGCCTTAATCAGCCGGCTAACGGTGTCAGTGGGTTGCGCGCCTTTTTCGAGCCAGTAATTGACGCGAGTCAGGTCCAGCTTGATCTCGGCCGGGTTCCGCGTGGGATTGTAGGTGCCGAGGTTCTCCAGATAAGCCCCGTCGCGTTTTGACTGCTTCTCTTTTACGACGACGCGGTACGACGGGCTTTTCTTGGCGCCGGTGCGCATTAACTTGATTGCTAACAACTCTTTCCTCCTTCAGATACGCCGCGCCGTGCGCGACAGTCCTGTTTATCTTCTGCGTTTCTTTCGTTTCTTCTTCAGTTTCTTTCTCGACGGTCCCGCCGCCGGCGGAGCGCCGCCGAGTTGCGGCATCTCGCCATCGTCGCCCGAAAAACCGGCCATGTCAGGCATGCCGGTCATCTTTCTCAACATCTTGCTTTTCAAACCACCACCGCCAAACAGTCCCGAGCTGGACAGTTGGCGCATCATCTGTCGCATCTCGACATACTGCTTGATGAGCTGATTGACGGCGGCTACGTTCGTGCCGGAGCCGCGTGCGATCCTGCGCCGCCGGTTCGCGTTCAGGATCCGATGATCGTTGCGTTCGGCCCACGTCATCGAGTCGATGATGGCTTCGGTGCGTTTCAGCTCCTGCTCCATCATCTTCGACTGTTCCTCGTTCAACTGCGGCATGCCCATGCCGCCGAGCAACTGGTCGGGAAGCAGCTTCATGATCTTTGAGAAAGAACCGAGCTTCTTGACCTGGCGCAACTGCGAACGAAAGTCGTCTAACGTAAATTCGTTCTTCTGTAACTTCTTGAGCTGCTCTTCGGCTTCGTCCTGATCGACCTTCGCCTGCACTTCTTCGATGAGCGACAAAACGTCGCCCATGCCGAGAATTCGCTGTGCGACCCGGTCCGGATAAAACGGCTCGAGCGCGTCGTAACGTTCGCCGACACCGACAAACTTCACGGGCTGCCCGGTGACCTGCTTGATCGAGAGCGCTGCGCCGCCACGCGCGTCGCCGTCCATCTTCGTCAGGATCACGCCGGTGATTCCGACTCGGCGGTGAAACTCTTCCGCCGAACGAACCGCGTCCTGGCCCGTCATCGCGTCGGCCACGAACAGGATTTCGACGGGATGCGTCTCCGCTTTGATCTTGACGAGCTCTTCCATCAGCTCGTCGTCGATGTGCAGACGGCCGGCTGTGTCGATGAGCAGCGTGTCGAATCCGGTCTGTTGCGCGTGTTTTTGTGCTTCGCGGACGAGCGTCAGCGGATCGTCGCTTTGCGGATATTCAAAGATCTGCTGGCCAGTCGCCTTCGCGATGACCTTCAACTGTTCGCGCGCGGCTGGCCGGTAAACGTCGACCGACAGCAACAGCGGCTTTCGATCCTGGTTCTTCGCGAGCCAGCGCGCGATCTTTCCGGTCGAAGTTGTCTTACCGGAGCCTTGCAGGCCGACCACCATGACGGTGTTTGGCAGTTGCTTCGTAAAAACGAGCCGCGACGACTGGCCGCCGAGTAGTTCAACCAACTCGTCGAATACAATCTTGACGACTTGTTCTGACGGTTTGAGTTCCTGCCAGACCTGCTGACCTTCGGCCTTTTGCTGGACCGAAGCGATAAAGTCTTTGGCGACTTTATAGTTGACGTCGGCTTCGAGCAGCGCGAGCCGGATCTCCCTCAGCGCGGCGTCAACGTGCTCCTTCGTCAACACGCCTTCGCCTCGAAGATTCTTTAAAGTACGCTTTAATTTGTCCGAGAGCGACTCAAACATAACCCTAGGCGAAGTTCCGTGCTGCGGACGGAAACGGAAATAATAGCGACCGACTTTTGGGGTGTCAAGGCGAGTCGGGGTCGTAATACAGCGTCTAACCTTTGTGTTTAGAGAAGTTTATTGGACGGACGCCCAGGCCCGGACCAGGCGGCGATGTAACGTCCGTATGAAAAGTCGCTCAAGTACCTGTACGCCTCTCGGCGCATGTGTTAAATTCACCACCGAACACACGTTTGCGCGGCGCTTGAGAGCTGATTTGATACGGTTCCCTCCCATTAAACAAAACGCGTTGAAAAGTCTGCTTGATTGATCTTTTATAGGTACTAAATGGATAAACGTGTCGGTCTCGGGCCCCCAGGCCGCGACCATCAAAAGCCCCTTCGTGAGCGAGGTGTGGTCGATCTCGCTGATGCGCGCGTGAGAATACGCTCGCGTGGCAAGCCATCAAACGAGTCGCTCCTCAGGGAGCTCGACGAAATTCGTTCGCTGCTTGACCAGGGGCTTTCGACGGAAGCCAAGCAACGTCTCGCAACCTTAATCTCCAACGCACGCAATTTTCCTTCGGTGCTGGCGCTGGCGCGCTGTGCGCTGTCGACTGCGCTCGAACAGCAGGGCCATTACCGCGACATGCTCGCGGCAGTCGCCATGTACGAGTCGCCTGAGTCGCGCGCGAAGCTCGATCCGCAGACCGTCAGCTACCTCCGCGTTCAGATCGGACTTGGTTACAACTACAACGGCGATCATCCGAAAGCGATCGCGATGTTGCAGGCGACGCTGCGCGACTATCAGGACAGCGGCGCCGCGAACCTTGGGCCGATCTACGCTGCGTTGTCTCGTACGTATCGAAGCATTAGCGAGTATCCGATCGCGCGCGACTTCGCGCAGCGAGCACTCGAGAGTTTTCGCCAGAGTGGCGAGTGGCGCGGACTTGCCGAGTCGTATTTCGGCGTCGGTGTTGCCGACATTCACGAAGGCAATTACGAGTCGGGACTGGAAAATCTCGAACAGGCGTTGAAGTTAATTGGCGATCGTCCGGCTGCTTATGTCCTCGGACGCACGTACGCCAACATGGCCGGCGCCTGCTGGTTTCTGAAACGTCCGCAGGAAGGCATCGACTACCTCAAGAAAGCAATCACCTATTACGAGCGGACGGACCATAAGACAAACGCCGCGGATGGTTACAACAACCTCGGTATCAACCTGATTCTGATCGGACAGTGGGAACGCGCGCAGGAAGCGTTGGAACGTGCGTTCTCGTTGGCGAAAGAAGTCGACGAGCGTGGCGGGAAGGTGCCGATGATTCTCGATTCGCTCGGCGAGTTGCACATGCTGCGCGGCGATTTGGACACGGCAAAGGAATATCTGACGCAGGCTGTTGCGCTCGCGACTGAAAACGGAAACAAGTGGTACGCGGGTCAGGCGTTACGAACGCTGGGACGCTGTTATCTCGCGCTTCAGGAGCCCGCGAATGGACTGGCGAAAGCGAAGGAAGCGCTCGCGCTCGCGGAACAGATCGGCGACCGGCAGGCGATCTGCGAGTCGTGGCTAATCGCGGCGGAATCGCATCTCCAAACGGGCGATCTCGATGAGTGCGGTAACGAGCTGCAAAGAGTCGCGGAAGAAACAACCGACTCGGCGACGGACCTCGCGTTCACCGGAGAGTCGCACCGGCTTAATGGAATGCTGAACATGCAGCACGGCGACGCCGCTGCGGCTGCGCAGCACTTCGGCAGCAGCGTTTCGATCTTCGACATGTTGGGCGATCGCTATCGCGCCGCTCGCGCGCACCTCGAGTTGGGCCGTGCTTACAAGATGATCCTGCCGAACCGCGCCGGTGAACATCTCAGCCGCGCGTTGAATACGTTTCGGGAGTTAGGCGCTCGTCTTGACCTGGCGCGTGCGGAAGAGGAGTTGAAGGATCTCGCCCGCGCGACTCCGGAGCGAACTCAGGTTCAGTCGGCGCTGACGCAATTATTGACCTTGCGTCTTGCGGAAGCAGTTGCGTCCCGCGAACTGTTGTTGCGCGAACTTGCGGCGGTGATGCGTCAGGAGACCGGCGCGCAGCAAGTGATCATCAGCGAACGCGGCGAACAACAGGAGCCGCGCGTGGTTGTCGCAATGGGCTGTTCGCCTGCTGACGGTGCGAAGATCGCTTTCGAGCTCGACAATCTTCGCGATGAAGCGGACCGTCAAAGATATTGTCGCAAGCATGACGTCGAGTTGATCGCGCTGAAGTCGTCGAATGCGCCGCCGGCGTTGTTGTATCTCGCGCCCCGCGATCGATCGACGTTGCCGAAAGGCGTTGCGCTCGAGCCGCTGCTTCGCGTGGTCGAGTTGGGCATGGACGTTTGCGCGTTGCGAGCGGGAGCGAATAAGAGTGGCGCGCACGAGAACGCCGACGAGTTGGCAGGTACGAGTTTGATGCCCGGGTTCATTCATTCGAGCCCGGCGATGACGCAGTTAGTAGAAGAGGTCCACAAGATTCGTTCTTCGGACGTGACGGTACTGGTGACGGGCGAGTCCGGGACCGGCAAGGAGTTGGTGGCCCGCGCGATTCACGCGATCTCTTCGCGACGCGCGAAGGTTTTTGTACCGTTCAACTGCACGGCGGTGCCGAAGGAGTTGTCGGAAGGTTATCTGTTTGGTTACCGGCGCGGTGCGTTTACCGGTGCCGTGTCGGATTCGCAGGGCGTGATTCGCACGGCGGCTGGGGGCACGTTGTTTCTGGACGAGGTCGGCGATCTGCCGCTCGACGTGCAACCGAAGCTCCTGCGCTTCTTGCAGGAAGGCGAGATTCAGCCGCTCGGTGAACAACGGCCGAGCAAGGTTGATGTGCGCATTATTGCCGCAACCAACACGGACCTCGAGGAGATGGTGGCTCAGGGACGCTTTCGCGAAGACCTTTATTACCGGCTCAACGTGATTCGCCTGCGTGTGCCGCCGTTGCGCGAGCGTCGATCTGAGATTCCGACGATCGTCAACTACTACGTTAATCACTATTCGGCGAAGTTTGGACGAAAAGACATTCAGATCACGCCGCAAGCCGTCGACCTGTTGATGGTTAGCGACTGGCCGGGGAACGTGCGGCAGTTGTGCAACGAGATTCAGCGCACGGTGGCGCGCGCCGAGGATGGCGCGGTAATCACGCCCGAGCAGCTTTCGCCGGAGTTGAAACGAACGTCGTCGCCGACGGCGCCTTCAGCGGCGTCGATCGCGTCGATGCCTTCGTCGTCGAACTTGCAGAGTGCGGGGACGCTGGCCGATGCCTTGGCGGAAGTTGAGCGGCGGATGATTGGCGATGCTTTGCGGCGGCACAACGGGAATATCTCACGCGCAGCCCGTGAGCTTGGCCTCACGCGTCGTGGCCTTTACTTGAAACTTGAGCGCCACGACCTCAGCGTCAGCGCTTGATTTCCGGGGTTTCTGTTCAAACAACAAGCGCCGTCTGCCTGCGTTGCCCGATTTCCTCGGCAATGCTCGAGATCTTGTTGATGTCGAACGGTTTCGCGACCACCCAGTCGGCATTCACGGCGTTTTTCGTCTGAAGGCTGATGGCGTCGGCCCAGCCGCTGACGATTGCGAGCGGAATCGTCTGCGAGCGTTCGCGAATTTCCGTCACCAATTCCCAGCCGCTCATCTCCGGCATGCCGATGTCGGTAAATACCGCGTCAAACTTGCCTTCATACTGATCGAACAGCGCCAGCGCGATTTCGCCGCTGGGTGCCGATACGACCTCGCAGCCCTCGCCTTCGAGTGCTTCGATCAAGACCTCACGTACGTGTGTCTCGTCGTCAACCACCAGGATGCGAACCTTGTCTTCGTGCGTTGTGACTTGTGCGTTGGCGGTCATGTTCTGGCCGATGGTTGTGGCCGTCGACTGGACCACTTTCGGCAGTGAAATCTTGAACGTGGTGCCGCGGCCGGGTTCGCTGTCGACTTCAATCGAACCTTCGTGGCGGCGAATGATACCGAAGCTGACGGCCAATCCCATGCCTGTGCCGGCTTTGCCCTTCGTCGTGAAGAAAGGATCGAAAAGGCGTTGCTTCACTTCCGGCGTCATGCCGGTGCCGGTGTCGGTGATGCTGACTACGACGCGGTCGCGAGTTTCCTGAGTTGAGACGCGCACTTCGCCGCCCGACGGCATCGCATCGACCGCGTTGTAGACCATGTTGACGAGCACCTCGCGCAGTTCGACCGCGTCGCCTTTGACATGCGCCTGGCAGTCGGCGTGAAGCGCGAAACGGATCGGGGCGAATTCGGAGCGCGACTCCCAGCGCGGGCGGGTCATTTCGCAGGCGTCCTTCAGTAAGTCTGCCACGGAGATGATTTCGAACTCGCGGCTTGGGCGTTGGCGAGCGAAGTCCTGAATGCGGCGGATGATGTGGGCGCCGTCTTCGGCGCTCTTGATGATCAGTTCGAGGCCTGATTCGACTTTGCCTGGGTCGTTGCTGTTGCGGAGGATCAGTTGGGCGCGGCCGAGAATGCCCGTGAGGGTGTTGTTAACGTTGTGGGCGACGCCGAAAGAGAGTTCGCCGAGGGCGGCCATTTTTTGGGCGTGGATTTCCTGTTCGCGTTCAGCGACGTGTTGGGTGTGGGCTTCGGCGATTTTGTCGAGACATTGTCGCAGGCGTTCTCTGGTGGCTTGTTGTTGGGAATTGGCGAGGAGTTGGTTGGCTTGGGCGCCGATTTCGCGGCGCTCGTCGTCGGGCAAGTGCTCGCACATTTCCTCGATGAGTATGAGTAGGGCTTTGCCGGCGCCCTCGCGGTCGCCGCACCTTTCCGCCACTCTGCGGGCTCTTTCGAGTATCGGCTTCGCCTCCTGCCTCCGCCCCAACCGGCAAAGCACCAATCCCTGCGTCGTCAGCGCCTCCGCCAACAGCGCATCCTCACCGC
>DASURS010000174.1:0-32134 GCA_036279935.1 Pyrinomonadaceae bacterium | reverse complement strand
AATTGGCTGATAACAAGGCTATGCCCATCAGTAACAGCGCCGCCGTGCAGAGAACTCGTCTGATTTTTGTAGTGGCTAGATAAACGAGTGAGACGGTCGGACCGATACACATCTCCATGAGCAACGCGAAATGATTCCTGTTCGCGAATTGACCAAAGCTTTCTTCCTGCAACCGGCTTTGTAAATCACTCGTGGCGCCAGCCGGCGCGAGCCGAAGAATGGCGCTCAAGGCGCTTAACGCTCCAATGACGGCTACAACAGTGATCACAATCATCAGGCGTTCGCGGTTCACCGTATAACGCCACAGCATTGCCAACGTGATCGCGAGCACCAGCAACTTGACCAGGAACCGTTTAGTTTCAAACGGGTCTGCGCTGATGGTTTCATAAGCAAACAGGTGATTGGGAGAACGCCACAAAGGCAGGATCTGAAAACAACCGAAAACTATCAACCCGATTATCGGCATCACGATGGCGGGCATCTGCCACCAGTCACGACCGTTATGCGCGACGATCGAGCATGCCGCCAAAATCAGAATCGAGCTCTCAAAGATTGCGTCCCACCACGGGTCGATAGACCCTGAAACGATCGATGGAAGCGTAATCAGAACCATGAGCATGAAAAAGATTACCTGTTCCATCCGAATGCTCTCGAGTCGCTGTTTAATGTGAAGCGCTATCTTCGGGTGAGAGGGCCTCTACTCTTCTTGAGCAGCTTCATAATACTTTTTGCAATACGATTGGTAGTAAGTGTCAGTCGATTGAAGCTTTGAATTATTCAAAACCACACCGAGAATTGAAGCATCAACGTCGTCAAGCAATTGAATGGAGCGCAGGACGATTTCGCGAGGCGTTTTGCCGCCCTGTACAACCATCAGTACGCCGTCAACCTGAGCGCTGAGTATCACGCTGTCGGCAAACGGCACGATAGGAGGCGTGTCGATTACGATGTGAGTAAAATGCGACTCCAGAGTCACTAACAACTGTTGCAGCTTTGTATGGTCCAACAGCTTTGTCGGATTCTCGGCCGACGGTCCGGACGTGAGCAGTGACAACTCGGCCGTTTCTGGTTTCTGAATCACGGATAACACATCGGCCTCGGCCATTCCATTACTGAGCACATCGGAAAATCCTCGCTCATTCGATACCTGGAAAATCCTGTGCAGTCTCGGTCGCCGCAAGTCCCCGTCTATCAGCAGGACTTTCGCGCCGGATTCCGCCAGACTAATCGCGGTGTTAACAGCGGTTGTGGTTTTTCCCTCGCCTGGCAGGCTCGAGGTTACGAGTAGCGTTTTTAACGCGGAACCGCCGCGCGAGAGCAGTAAGGTCGCTCGAAGCTGGCGATACACTTCCGCCATGCCGAGGTTTGCAACGTTCAGTAGTAATTCTGGGGGGTGCTCGCGATGCCCATTACCGGATAAGGCAAGTGCGGGCATTACTGATAACCTACCCTGCCCTAATGTGCGTCTTGCGGAAGGAACGAGCGCGAGAGCCGGCATGCGTAGTTGGTTCTCGACGTCCGCGATTGAGCGAAAGGTGTTATCGAGAATCTCACGCCCCAGCACACAGCCGATCGCCAACGCGAGAAAGAAAAGGAACCCAAGCCCAATATTTCTCACGCGCCGTGGCCCAACCGGCGCTCCCGGGACGGTTGCGTAGTCAATGACGTGAATGCTGTTTGAAAGACCGGCTTGGGCGATATCGTTCTCCTTCGCATGTTCTAACAGCGCCTGGAGAATACTCTTACTCGTGTCGATCTCTTGTTGCTTTATTTTGTAGTTTATCGCCGCTTGATTCTGGCCGAGTGTCACCTGTTGTTGCTTGCTAAATGCCTCCCGTAGAGACTCTTCGCGCGCAGCAGCTTGTCGAAATCGGGTCTCCAAATTTTTCCGCAGGTCGGCTGCGGCGGTCGACCGCTGCTCCTTCATCTGACTCTCGACTTCCTGGATCTCTTTTTCGATCTGTTTGACCTCAGGCCACTCTTCCGTATTTTCCACAAGGAGTTGTGCGCGCCGCTGACGCAATTCGTTCAGCTTTGTTTCAAGAGTCTGTTTGCCGCTGTCTCTCGTCAGTGCCTCGGCGGCATTGGGCTGAAGCGCCGCCTTGTACGCAGCCTCAGCCTGGTTCCGTTCATTTTCGGCTTCCAACAACTCGCGGTTAAGACCTGAGAGCCGCTCCACCACCGTATTCTGACTTTGATCGAGGGAAATGATTTGATTCGACGCCGAATAGGCAAGGAGTTCCGCTTCACCCTCACGAATCTGTGATTGCAGTTCGGCAATACGTTTTTGTAGAAAATCCGCGGCAATGGTCCCCGCCTCCGATTTCCTTTCAAGATTCATGTAAACAGCGGCGTCGGCAATGGCATTTACAACTCTCGCAGCCATCTGTGGGTCGTTGTGGTTGAAGCTGATGTCGATTAGTCGGGTTTCTTTAATGTCGGTGCGAGTTTCCTTGATGGGCTCCACCTTTAGACGATTCGTCAACACGCCGACGAACGGTTCGAGATTCTTTGCCTCACGCAAGTCATCGCGCGATGTGGCACTGGCGACAGGCGTGGTAAGCAACACGTCGCTGCTCGACGCTGAACTTTGATTACGCTTTTCACTGAGCCCAACCAGATATAACAGTTCTCGCCACGCTGAATGGTTCACGTTCACGCTCGGGCGTAGAAACGCCTCATTGTGTTCAAGGTCAAGTGTCTTTACGACTCGACGAAGCAGAGCTGAGCTCGTGAGGATTTGCAGTTGCGTATTGAAGTAAACTGAATCGTTTGATGCACCGCTCGTCGCTACTGAATTCTTATCCACTGGCGTGGTTGCGCTTTCCCGGTCAACTTCAATTCGCGCCTTCGCCTCGTATTCGTCAGGTTGGCGCAATTGATAGATAGCAAATCCAACGGTTGCAAGAATGGTCAGCGCGATGATGAAACCAAGGTGATGCCGTATTGCGTGCCAGTAGCGCCTTAGGTCTGTTCGATCGAAGTTTTCGGCTGCCTCGCTCTCGCCCACGATCGAGTTGTAAGGAACAAGGGCTTGAGAGATTTGGGAATCATCCTGCGATCCGGAGTTTATTCCGCGTCTTGCCAGGTCTCTCATGTCAATACCTCTCCGTCGCTTGCGCAATCATGATCGCAAGCACTTAGTTCATTCGAACCAACTGGCCCCATCACGGTATCACTCGAACAGGCATTTGAGTGACCGCCGGCACAACACCGCCGACCAGGTTGCTCAGGAATCTCTTACTGCCGGAAACGGGAACATCAACGATATCGTTTGCCTGCAGCGCTATATCATTCGCCTGCTGCTTTTCAATCGCCTTAAGGTCTACGATGATTTCTTCCTTCTTCGTACTGTTATTGGGCGACTGTCGAATAATTCGGATCTGATCCATCTTGGTGTGGGGAAGGACACCTCCGGACATTGCAATTGCGCGTGAAAGCGTGACGGGCTCTTTCAGCGCTATGCTCGATGGCCTAATGACGTTTCCAACGACGTAAACCTGATCGGCCTCGAGAATGCTAATTACATCTCCGGGCCGTACATACGGATTGGAAACTTCAAGTCCTGCCAGAACCTCACTCAGATCATAAGCAGCGACAGCCGTAACCGCGCTGATCGGAGTCAACTTGCCGCTCTCGCATGCAGGCACTGTCGCTGCGTGTACAATCTGCACGCCGCGTCCTGCGCGGTCACTCGGACCGCCTGCGAAAGTAAGCAAGTCAAGCAACCGCATCGGCCGCTGGAGCAGAAACCTGCCAGGTTTGCTGACGGCGCCGACTAAGGCGACTGGGAGTGAGTTATATTCACGAATGAAGACATCGACCTGGGGTTTTCTCACGTATTTCAGGTACTGTGAACTAATCTCAGCGGCGAGATCCATCTCTGTGCGGCACGCAGCCTGAACCTCTTCCTCAAGTAGCGGCATGCGAATCTTGCCGCGGTCATCCACGCGCACTGCCTCACGCGTCAGTTGCGGTTTGCCAAATACTCTGATGTCGAGTATGTCGCCCACACCGATCACGTAAGTACTGTTGACTGGCCCTTCTTGTCGATTTGTATTTGCGGAGACCGCCTCTTGAGCTCTCACACTGACTGAGGCACAAAAAAGGAGTGACAGGATCAATGTGACGGAAAAAATACTGAAATCTCCAGGCTGCGGTGGTTGAATAACAGGTTTGTTCATGCTGCCTCGCATTCGATTCCTCTTGGCTTATTTTTTGGCGAGACCAATACGTCGGGCATGGAGCGCCTCGCGCAAATGATTTCGATTAGCAAGATTCAAGACAGTGTGTTGCAGGAGAACCATCAGCTCTTCGTTTTCTCTGATGAATGCGCCGGTCAATGGATGATCGCTGCGCTTCTCCAGCAGGCCGTCGCGGAACCACTGCCAGAATTGAGTCTGAGTGGTCCAAAACTGCTTGCGATCGCAGCAGATGATCAAGGCTGTCCTTTTCTTTCTTCTCAGCCTTTTTCGTTGCTGTCTTTCAATTTGTCGTTGCTGTTTGTCTGACGGCATGACGTTGCGTCCATTCGTTGGCAGATGCGCACACGACACCTGCTGCGCTCTCTGCCATTGTCCTGGTCAGGAGCACGGTAGCCACAAGGGAAGCCTTCTACTGAAGGCAAGTTCAAATTGGAAAGTTGTGAATCCCGGAGTCGTCAAAAGCCCGTTGCATGACAGCGTGCAGGTGTTTGGCTCGTCCCGATTAACAACGAATTGGAGTGCCGAATGAAGTGGTAAGCCCGTATCAGTTGGCCCAGCGAGGGGCACAGGCCGAACTGATTCGAGAGACGCGCGTTCGGCGGCTTCCAAATTTGTAAAATTTGTGCCACACCGCACTCTGCGTTAAGATGGGGTTGCTTGACACTCCATCTCGGTGCTTTTTGCGCAGAGTACGGTGTTGACATTCCCGTCATCACCCCAAGTGGTGACGGGAACCCTCATTTAACTATTCGTAGACAAAAGAGATCAGGATTCGTCACTCCTCTCCCTAAAGATTAGCTCTATAAGGCAGACGTCCACCGCCTCGCCAATCAGACTCGATGGCTGGAGATTCGGAGTTACAGGCCGGGTTTGATAGGCCTCCGACAGCGAATTCGGCGACAACGAATTCAGTGGAGTACGGAGGGGCGAACGTCTACCAATTCTAGGGCGTAGCCAAATACAACCTACTTGCGTTCATCAGCCACGCTTGGGAGCCCAGCATTGTGTACCTCCCGTCCGCCGCGGACAATTTCCTCTAAACAACTGATTAGAGGGTTTGAAAGATCGATTTACGCGGTGCATGCGCAACATCCACAATATTCCACGTTATCGAGGTCAGTTGTTCTTGCTTCGTATACCAGAGTTGCAAGAAAACTGCAAGCAAACTTATACCCTTCCTCGTAACCTGGTACCTGTTAATTTTGACAGGTTCGATATTGGGACTCATTGCTCATCTCTTTGTCTGACAATCAACGACGTGGCAACTACCATTCCCTGAAGACGGCACGGCGTTGCACCTGTGGTGGAAGAGATCAAGCGGACAGCGGATAAAGCTGTAACGGTTATGGAATCGCCTTTACGTCTAAGCCTAACGGCCGCGAGTGAATTTGGCGCTCGTTAAATCGGCCCATTTTGTCCCAATTTGACACCCTATCTTCTCTCGCTCGCGGGGCAACGAGCGGTGTTCGGCTGGAGCATCTCGTGCGGGTTTTCCCCCAACCGCAGCGGAAACTTCCACGCGTGACGACCGTAATCTGCAACTTCAGTCTCCGTCTGTGGTGGACCACTGAGACACCGAGAAGATCTCAGAAAATGTTTGGGTCACTCTATCTCGGTAGTTCAATTACAGGATTGTTCGGAGAGATCGGCGCGTAATACCATGCATTATTAAACGTAGTGTTATTGCTGAAGGGACCGTCCCTTTGCGTATCGCGATCGGCCTGCAGCACCAGATTCCAAACTTGTATCCCGGAAAAATAGTGTTTAGTGAATCGGTAGGTTACCGTTTCCAGGGTCCGGTTCTGTGTCGTCAAGAGTCTGCCCCAGCTATCACCGCCATTTCTTTTGCTCCACGCTTCAATCACGCTTTTCTTCGGCTTGATAGTGATCGTGTCGCCACTGACTTCATAACTTCCGTTCTCTTTAACCAAAAGAAGTTTATCGAAGGACATTCTGAAGGTTTTAGAGACAAAGGTGTAGGTGCCATCTTCGTTGAACGTGTATTGATCTTTGCTGTAACCGGCCATGCCCGCCGCTACCGGGTCGCCGTAGCTGATGTGCGCGCCGGCACTCTTCCCCCAAGTGCCAAGGATTGAAACAGCGCTGTCGTTATTGGCTGGTGCGGACTGAGGGCGCGTTTCAGGTTTCCTCAATTTGATGGAAGCCGCAAACGCCTCGATGTCGGGAAGATGATCCTGACTGTTAAAGATCGCCGTGGCGCTGAAGGTTTTTCCGTAACCGGAATAGGTGCTCAGGATAATTGCTGATGTCCCCTGTTCGTTTTGAAAAGTAGTGCCTCCGGTGACGATGGCCCACCCCTCTGTGTTCCGAACCGGCTCGATTTGCGGACTGCCCTTTATCCCGAGTTGTCCAACGACGAACTGTTGCCACTCGCTATTGAAATCACTTTTCGCATTACCAGAACTTTCGCCACTGCCATAAAGCGTGATCATGGCGTAAGTGCCTTTCTGCTCGTTCAATGTACTAAAGATGACGACGCCATCTTTGGTTTGCCTTTTCCACCTGGGTGGCGGTTGAAACGTCGCAATGTCGAACGTATCTGAGATTTGAGCTGAAGAGCTGACGAAAAAAGACAAGAAACAGATCGCTAAAAAGAGTAGTTGTCTCATTGAACTCACTTTGTTTTCGATTTCTTCGACCGCTTGAGATGGCCGCCTCAAGGCAAACGTTACTGACATCACTGACAGGACAGATCGGAAGCAGGTTGAAGAGATACCTTGAACGTCACTGTTTTAGTGTTAGAGAAGGGCCCGCACACTCCTGTCACGGTTTCGGTAAATTCCAATATTCCCGAGCCTTGTTCGTTGAGGACGATCTTGTAGGTCCCACCACCGGATTGAGTGCAGCCGCCCGAGTTCCCTGCCTCTTGCACTGTGCCACTCGTGCTGCCGCTGGGAGTGAACGTTTGCGTCTCCGAACCATTGCCAAACTTGCCATTGATAACGAAGGGTTTATCGAGGCTACAGATCTCGCCGGTGAAGGAGACATTGTTGCTTGTACCCGAGACGCGGTAGGACCCGGGGCACTTTTCTCCTATTTTCACAAGCTTTGCCACGTTCTCTCTAACGTTTGCACCTTCGGGTAAACCATCTAATGCTCTACTTCGTTCGAGGAAGATTAAATGATGAAGCGCCGTTCTGGCATGATGGCAGTCGAGTTCAGCTGCTACCATTTCCTTACGCACGACCTGATCCTCATACTGATCCAAAGCTGATTTCAAATTAGCGTGGAAGTTGCCATCGCCTTCATTTCCTTCTAACAACGCTTTACGCTCGCCTTGCGTATATTCGCCGAACTTCTGCCAAATCCTTGTGCTTGCCTCGCTCGCCTGAAGCGCCAGATTCGCTGCCCATGCAGTGTCGGACGCACTGCCCACGCCCGCTCCACTAAAGTTCATCACCCTGATTTTGATCTCTTTGCTTTTTGGGTCGACTGGCATCAGGTGATAATCCTTGCCTTCACCTTCGTAGCCGAACACGATTTGCTCCTTCAGCGGGATCTCCTTTCCCGGAACGATCGTTAGCGTCGCTACTTCATTGAATAACAAACCCGATGGCTCGAGTTGGACCGCGATTGGGGCATTCGAATCGAGCGGTGCTCCCTCAATAGTCTTGACCGCGGTTAACGTGATCGTCGTCTCAGCATTTACAGCATTGGCTGGCACCTCGAGCGTGAACTTGCTGCCGTCCGCTGACGCCAACAAAACGCTGCCGCCCCCTTTTCCAATCTTACCGCTGGAAGTTTGCTTTTTGTCGAGTTGGACCTTTACGTTGAGGCCCGGTGCGGGAGTAGTAAAGTCGATTGCCGGTCCATTACTTCCTTTGTTTGTGGCTTTCTCCAGAAGTTTACATGACAACGATAGCGCCAGAAGCAACAGAAGTGACACTATCGGCTTTGAACGTTTCACTTGTTATCCTTTTGCATTCACGTTTTGAGATGAGCCATTACTGCAAAACGAAGAGTGGCAGGAACGAACGCTAGAACTTAGAAATGCTTACAACTGAAGAACCTGAAATCAGAAACAGTTAAGGCAAGTCCCAACAGACATTAAAGTAACACAGGCGCCTGCGGAACTGAATGCTATTCTATTTACGATTTACTATCTACGATTTACTCTATCCAGCCAATGATGTCACTTTCTCGTCCCGCGAAAACCTTGGCGTGTTTAGCATTCGTAAAGACTCTACTTTCGCTCGCTCTGCTCCTCGCGTCATCACTGCCCCTCGTTGCTCAGGAACGCACGCGGCGGCCAACTGGGCCGGCCCCATTTCACGTTGAAGAAAAAACCATTGCTCAAATTCATGCCGCGCTGCGTTCTCGACAGGTGACGTGCCGAGGACTGGTGGAAGCGTATTTGGCGCGCATTAACGCATACGATCAGAAAGGCCCTTCGCTCAATGCGGTGGTGCTGCTGAATCCCGAAGCCCTCCAGACCGCGGATGAACTGGACGCCCGTATGAAGTCGGACGTCTCTGACAGGGCCCTGCGTCCTTTGGAGTGCATCCCCGTCGTCGTCAAGGACAACTACGAAACAAAGGCTCTGCGAACGACTGCCGGTTCTCAGTCGCTTGCCAAGTTTATTCCCACACGCGACGCTTTCGTGGTGCGGAAGATCAGGGAGGCCGGCGCAATCATTCTGTTCAAATCGAACATGGCAGAGTTTGCGTTCACGCCACTTGAAACCGTGAGCTCGATTCAGCCTGGATATACATTCAATCCGTATGCGCTCAATCACACGACCGCAGGCTCGAGCGGAGGCACAGCGGCGGCCGTCGCGGCGAACTTTGGCGCCGTCGGGTTGGGAACCGACACCGGAAACTCGATCCGTGGTCCCTCGTCACACCAGAGCCTCGTCGGCATTCGCTCCACGATGGGATTAGTCAGTCGCACAGGCGTGGTGCCGCTCAATTTTCTGGCAGACATCGCCGGGCCGATGACTCGCACAGTTGAAGATGCGGCAGTCATGCTCCGGGTGATTGCCGGCCCGGACGCGGCCGACAGCATCACGCTCACGAGCGAAGGACACATTCCGCCGAGCTATCTTGCCTTTCTGAAAAAGGATGGACTCAAAGGCGTGCGCCTCGGCGTGTTGCACGCTGCGTATGATCGGTCGACCGCGGATCCCGAAGTAATTGAAGTCTTCAAGAATGCGCTGAGAGAATTGAAAGCCGCGGGCGCAGAGATCCTGGACCCGGCGGACGTGGCCGGATTGCCGGAGCGCCCACAGAACCCTTTGCCGTGTCGCGGCTTTAAATATGATCTGGAGCATTACCTCGCCGAGGCCGGTGCGCCGATCAAAACGCTCGACGAGATCATCAAAGGCGGAATGTTTCATCCGACGATTCGTCAGCGACTCGAGCGCGCGCAAACGAATGACTCCGCCGGCGACGACAGCCCGGGTTGTCAGGCCAACCGCGAGTACCGCAAAAAGTTTGGTGAGGCGGTGCTGGCAACGATGGCGACGCTGAAGCTCGATGCGTTTGTGTATCCCACCTGGAGCAATCCACCGGCGATCATTGGTGATGTGCGCCAGAACCTGGCCGGAGATAACAGTCAGGTCTATTCACCGACGACGGGTTTTCCGGCGATCACCGTGCCGATGGGTTTCACACGCGGTGGCACCCTACCCGCAGGCCTGACGATCTTTGGCCGCCCCTGGGACGAAGGCCACTTGTTTGCATTCGCTTATGCGTACGAACAGGCAACGCACCATCGCAAGCCTCCGCCAACTACGCCGCCACTGAAGTAACTCCTGCTTCGCTCCGAGATCCTTGGCTTTCTCATCATATCGACTTTTTTCCGCTCAGCGCAGTCCTCCTCTGTAACCGCACAACCCTTGCATGATTCAGTTTCAGATTTCACAACATCCGGTTCAGTACAGGTATGAAGCCAGGACGACGCCATTGGTGTCGAAAGGGGCTTCATCGGCGTCCCTCTGCGAAGATCCGCGGTTAAGGCATTCGATCACAGAGACAGTTTGTTCAATCCGCTTTTGAGTGGTCGCCGCTGCTGGCGCCACACAAATTCGCCCGTCACGTGCTGTGGCAAGGTGACTTCCGCATCGAGGTCCCCCGCGACGAGTTTCAGTCTGACCGCTATCTCCCCTTTTGGATGTGGAATTGAACCCGACGCTTGCGTTAGTTTTCCCAGAAAGGGGCGAATTGAGACGCGGTTGAATCCCGGCGCAGCCGAATCGATCCCCAGAACGGTGCGGAAGAGTTCGTAATTCGGACTTGAACTCCAGGCGTGGCAGTCGGAGCGCGACGGCTCCGGCGTTTCGGCCCATGTTGTCAGGCCGAGCGCGAGCATCTTGTCCCATTCGCCAAGCAGGTCAAGGTAACGATCGCCTTCGCCTACATGGTTCACCGCCGAATGCAGGTAATGACGGAAATAGTATGTGCACTGAGTTAGCGACGAATCGCTTAACAGAACATTAACGAGTGCTCGCGCGTGGTCCCCCTCGATAACCCGGGCGAGTACGGCGAGCGAGTTCGCCTGCTGCGAGAACTCTTTCTTCGCGGGCGTATCTGCGAACAGGCCCCGCGACGAGTCCCAATAAACCTCACGGATAGTGGCGCGCAGGCGCACAGCTTTTTCGCGGAACTCGGCCGCTTGTCTTTTCGAGCCAAGAGCTGTCTCAAGATCAAACGCCCAGTCCAGCGCCAGCAGGTGCTGGAGGTCAATCACCGATGAGGAGCCGTCGTTCGCCATCGGCGGTACGCCTGTGGTTTGCCGCCATGCCCAATCCACATAGTTCCACCAGGGCATTTGCTTGAGCGAACCGGTGGGTTTTTCGTAACGCTCGTAAAAGCTCAGCACTGCTCGCACGCCCGGCAACATCTCGCGCACAAACTGATCGTCATCCTGGTACCACCAGTAATCATGGACCATCCCAATCCACCAAAGCGAGAACGTTGGTATGTACTGCTGCTGGCGAGTGGGAGCCCGGCTCATCGTCGCGCCTTCGGCAGTCCGGGAATCGTCGATCTGGGCAATGGCATTTTTCATCAGCCGCGCGTCGCCAGAGTTGTAGAGCGACACGAGAGCCTGGATGCGCGTGTCGCCCACGTACTGCAATTGCTCGTAGTAGGGGCAGTCCATGTAAGTCTCGTGCGCGCAAAGCCGAGCCGTTCGCCATCCGACCTCTAGTATCTTGTCGAGCCGCTGCGATCCCGCTTCGAACTTCGCCTTCTTCTCAAATGGGTAGCCGGTATAGATGCCGCGCAGGTCCTCGATCGTCAACGGCTGTTCATTCGTTTCGATCTTCAAGTCGAGGTAGCGGTAAGTGCGCCACCAAAGCGGACGGAACAACCTGCGCGCTCCGCCGTCGGTTGTGAAGTTGTCGTAATAGCCGACAAATTCCTTGCCCTCGACTTCGTTACGGTTTCCTTTCCCGCCACCTTGCGCACGTGGTGCAAATAGGGACTCGGCATAACCAAGTTCAATCACCGCGCCCTTACCGCCACTCACGATCAACTCGGGAAAAGCCGTGGTGAGGTGCGACTGGTCGAGCAAGAGTCGCGCCTTTGTGTTGGCGGGAATGGTAAAGGCCGCCGGCTGCTGCGGGAATTCGGTAGGTACGATGACGCCGGACAAACGTCGCACCGTCGCCAGCCGCTCAGGCTTCTGTTCCATTAAAGGGATGTTGCGGGGCACCAGCAGCCAGCGGTTCGGTGCGTCCCGCGAGTCGCGCGGAGCGCCACGCCATCGCCCATCTGTCTGCGCCTCAGCCCAGGATGAATCATCAAACTCAGGCTGTTCCCAACCCCACGGGTAGGTCGACCCGTCCACCTTGTCGCCGGGTCCGGCGACGAAATAACCGCGCATCTGCGCGTGCGTGTAGTTCAGTGGCTGATAAGCGGCGTTGCGCGTGCATCTCCACTGGCTATTCGTATCGACGATGCGCTCGGCCTCGGTATCGCCTTGCAAGAGGAAGGCGGTGCGGTCGGTGACTTGCGCTTCCGGCGAATATTGCCCGAAGTTCCAGACTACCGCCGCAAGCACATTCTTCCCCGCTTTCAGGTGCGAGGCAATATCAATTGTTTCAAATCTCCAATGGTTCAAGTCTCCGCGAGCCGGCCCCCATACAACACGCTCGCCATTCACGAAAAGCTGATAGCGATTGTCGCCGGTTACGTGAATGATGAATGAATTCGGTTGGGCGGATAGTTCGAAACTGCGACGGAAGTGATACACGCCGTAATCGAACTGTGACACGCTCGGCACCGTAATCCAACGCGCGCTCCAAAGTTTCGTAAGCAAATCTGGATTGATGCGCGCGGTGGCATCGCCGTCAATGACCGAACTCCCGACGCGCACTGGCTGCACGAACAGCAATGCACATAGGAGCGCAGAAAGGATTAGGCGCCAGCGGCTCATCTCTCAGTCCGTGTAAAAATAAATCCGTCGAATCGGTGGTTGAAAACGAGTTCCGAATCTATGTAGTATCAAAATATGTCTCCTCTTTCGCGCAGCCTTATCATCGCCATCATCGTGTTTACGTTTTGCAGCAACATTGCTGGCCAAAATCAGATATCTCGTGAATGGAAGCAGATCGACGCCGATGGAAAGTTCAGCTTCTACCTCCCGCTTAATATGAGAGAAACGGGTGTTATCGGGATCGAAAACTATCACAAGGAATACACCAACGGGAAGCTGCACGTTAGTTTTGATTATGAGCCCATGGAGGTTATTGGGTATCCAGTTCGGCCGGGGACGCTGGGTAAGAATCTTAAGGAGATAGTTTTTGAAGTTGATGGCAAAAAGGCGTACATGTTTCAGTATGAGACTACCGACGCGCGCAAGCGACCGCTTTACGTTGCAGACTTATATATCGGCGATATTCCCAACCGCGAAATCAAACTGCGCATGTATTTCGAGACCTGGAATCCCGCCAATCTCAAGATAGCGGAGACGATCTTCCGCAGCATTCGATTCAAAAGTGGGCCAAATCAGGAAAACTAAGGAGCCGGTTGTTCCGACTGCCAACCGCAAGGCGGCAGTGGTCGTCCAGGATGCCCAAAGTTACGAGAAACTCCTTGAGGTCAAAGAGAGATCGGAGGTTGTCGAGATCTTGCGTCAGCGCTTGGCGTCGCGGAGCCGTAAGAAAGGCAGGTTAGACGGGTAGACAAGAAAAGCGCGGAGACAAACTATGTGTCTGTTCTGCGGATGGAAACCGGAAGTTTGTTCTCCACGATGGAAAGATGAATCCGCAAGACTGGGTGGGGCGAATGCTAAGTGACGCTGAAGTGTACCTTGGATGTTTCTCACGTTAACGTTAGCAGTGAAGTCTTATATATCAACCGTTACAGATAACGTTGGTGCCGAAGGGGGGACTCGAACCCCCACGAGTTTCCTCACACGCCCCTCAAACGTGCGCGTCTGCCAGTTCCGCCACTTCGGCAAAAGGGTGAGAAGTTTTCAAAGGTCGCGGCTATTATAGCCGGAATCACTAACCAGAAAAGAATGCCGTTACTTCGTCGCTGCTGGTGATGCAGCGGGTGATGCGGCCGGAGCCGATTGTGATGTCGGTGACTGCGTTGCCGGTGCCGACTGCGATGCGGGCGCGGCTTGTGATGCTGCCGGTTCCGCTGTCGGCGATGGGCTCGGGCTCGCCACCGGCGCCGGTGTCGACTCGAGCACTGAGCGTGAACCCGTCACGACCGGCAACCCTAACGTCAACGCGATCAGCATGAACGCGGCCGCGGCGCCGATCGTGATCTTCGCCAACAGACTCGCGGTGCCGCGCGGGCCGAACGCGGTGCTCGACAGCGAGCTCGAGAACAGCGCGCCGGCGTCCGATTTGCCTGGTTGCAACAGAATCACCACCACCAGGATGAAGCACGACAGAATAAAAAGGCCGTAAAGAATATAAGTTAACAAATGAAACTCCCTCTAAGATCTCAAATCTGAGATCAGAGATCTCAGAACGATTCAGCTACGGTAATTAACTATCTGCGCGAAGCTATCCGCTTTCAAACTCGCGCCCCCGACGAGCGCGCCATCGATATCCGCCTGGCTCATCAATCCGGCGATGTTGTCGGGCTTGACCGAGCCGCCGTAAAGGATCCGCAACGCGTCGGCGGCAGCCGTGGAGTGCCTATCCGCGAAAACGCGCCGGATAAACGCATGCATTTCCTGCGCTTGCTCCGGCGTCGCTGTGCGTCCCGTGCCGATGGCCCAAACGGGCTCGTAGGCGACGATGATACGGTCGAGATCTGAGGCTGTCAACCCGCTGAGTCCGCCCGTTAACTGCCCCGACACAACATCTTCCGCGATTCCCTGCTCCCGCTGATCCAGCGTCTCCCCAACGCACATGATCACCGTCAACCCACCCGCCAGCCCCGCGCGCACCTTCCGGTTAACGACTGGATCGCTCTCCCCATAGAACTGCCGCCGCTCGGAATGACCGACGATCACATAACGGGCCCCGGCGTCGCGCAGCATAAACGCCGCCACTTCGCCCGTATGCGCGCCTTCTTCAACTTCAGTCGAACAATCCTGGCCGGCGACAAAAACGTTCGATCCCTCAAGCCTGTCAGCCACCGTCTTGATCGACGTAAACACCGGCGCGATCACCACTTCGCAGTGGTTCGCATTCGACACCAGCGGCTTCAACGCCAAAACGGTGTCAACCGACTCCGCAACCGTCTTGAACATCTTCCAGTTTCCGGCGATTACAGGTTTACGCATCAGTCAACGCCTCGACACCCGGCAACTTGTCTCCCGAAATAAACTCCAACGTCGCGCCGCCGCCGGTGGAAATGTGTGTGATCTTATCGGCCACGCCGGCGCGCGTCACCGCCGACACTGAATCACCGCCACCAACAACCACGATCGATCCGCGCGCCGCAGCATCCGCCACCGCCTTCGCAACTCCGATCGTCCCCTGATCGAACGGCGGCTCTTCGAACACGCCCATCGGACCATTCCAAATGATCATGCGCGCGTCCTCGAGCGCGGCCGAGAAGTGGCCCACCGTCTCGACGCCGATGTCCATACCGACCAGCCCGATATTCGTAAACTCGATAGGAATCGTCTTCGCGACGATCTGCTGCCCCTTGATCGGCTCGTAACTATCGACGACCTGATGGTCCGTCGGCAGCAGAAACACGATGCCCTTCTCTTCCGCTCGCTTCTTGATCTCGAACGCCGTTTGTAACATCGCGTCTTCGACCAACGACTTCCCGACCGTGAACCCTTCCGCCTTCAAAAACGTGTAAGCCATCGCGCCGCCGATCAAAATCTTGTCGACGCCGCGATCGATCAACGCGTTGATGACGGGAATCTTGTCGGAGACTTTCGCGCCGCCGAGTATCGCAACAAACGGATGCTCCGGATGATTGACGACGCGTCCGAGATACTCCAGCTCTTTCTCCATTAACAACCCGGCAGCAGCTTGCGGAACATGACGAGTGATGCCGGCCGTCGAAGCATGCGCGCGATGCGCGGTCCCGAAGGCGTCGTTCACGTAAAGGTCGCACAGCGACGCCAACTGTTTCGCAAAAGCGTCGTCGTTCTTCTCTTCTTCCGGATGGAAACGAAGGTTCTCGAGCAGCGCAACGTCACCGTCACCAAGCGAAGCCACCACTGACTCCGCCGCTTCACCGACGCAGTCATCAGCAAACGCAACCGGCCGCCCGAGTAACTTCGAAAGATGCTCGGCAACCGGTTTTAGACTGTACTTCTCGACGCGCTGGCCCTTCGGCCGGCCCAGATGCGACGCGAGAATCACGCGCGCGCCGTGTTCAATCGCGTACTGAATCGTCGGTAACGCGGCCGTGATCCGCGAGTCGTCGTCGACTTTCCCATCCTTGATCGGAACGTTGAAATCGACACGAATGAAAAGCCGCTGTGACTTTAGGTTTAGAGATTTGATGGATAGTTTAGCCACAAAAAGGCACAAAAAAGCACAAGAGTAAAACTACTAAGAACCAAGTACAAAGCACGAAGTACAAAGAACTAAAGACCTTTGCCCGCGATGTACTTGATCAGGTCCCTCACGCGGCACGAGTAGCCCCACTCGTTGTCGTACCACGAAAGCACCTTCAGCATGCGCCCGCCGATCACCTTCGTGTACTCCGCGTCGACGATCGAAGAGTTCGAATTGCGTTTGAAGTCGACTGACACGAGCGGCTCTTCGCTGAAAGCCAGAATCCCGCGCAGCTCTTCGTTCGCGGCGTCCTTGAACGCGCGATTCACGTCGTCGGCCGTCGTTTCCGTCTCGAGCTCCATCACGACGTCCACGAGCGAAACGTTCGGCGTCGGCACGCGGACCGAGATGCCGTCAAACTTACCTTTCAGCTCGGGCAACACCAGCGCAACCGCCTTCGCGGCGCCCGTCGAAGTCGGAATCATCGACAACGCCGCCGCACGCGCGCGTCTCAGATCCTTGTGCGGCAGATCGAGAAGCTGCTGGTCGTTGGTGTACGAGTGGATCGTCGTCATCTGCGCGGTACGAATGCCGAACTTCTCGTGGACCACTTTCGCAACCGGCGCGAGACAGTTCGTCGTACACGACGCGTTCGAGATCACGTGATGCGCCGCGGGATCGTAGTTCTCTTCGTTGACGCCGAGCACGATCGTGATGTCTTCATTCTTTGCCGGCGCGGAGATGATCACCTTCTTGACGCTGCCGTGCAGGTGCTTCTTCGCATCTTCCGCCTTCGTAAACAGGCCCGTCGACTCGATCACGATCTCCGCCCCGACTGATTCCCAATCGATCGCCGCCGGATCGCGTTGCGAGAAAACACGAAACTCGTCGTTCCCGACCTTGATTCCATTTTCAGTAGTGGTGACTTCGTGGTCCAGATTGCCGAGCACCGAATCGTACTTCAGCAAGTGCGCGAGTGTTCTCGTATCGGTGAGATCGTTAACCGCGACGAAGTCAATGTCCGAATCGCCGATGGCCGTGCGATAGATATTTCGGCCGATTCGTCCGAAACCATTGATGCCAACCTTGACTGCCATTATCAAAACCCTCCTGCCGTTGCTAATAAATGCGACGGTCGTGTCGTTTTTGGGATTAGGAATGTTGCAATTGTGGGACAGAGTCTCGCCTTTCGCTGTTGGCAGTGTCAAGCGAGGCTCAAGTTCCATTCAAGAATGCCAAGATTCTCTTGGAAATGCGGCCGATTTTATGAAACTGCACTTCTGCTGGTAACGTAGTAAACGCTTGATGCGGCGGACCTTGGTTTGCCAGAATGGCATCCGACATTCCATTCACCTGCACTTGGGAACCGGAAGGATCACCTTTAAGGAGCTGTTCGTTAATGTTTAATTCTATGTCTCGTACTTTAGTCAGGGCAGTGATTCTGTCGAGTGTCTTGTTCGCGGGAACGAGCGCGGCACTGGCGCAGACACCGCAGTCAACGCCAAGACCGACGCCGCCGCCTGGCGATCCAACGCGGCCGCCGGGAAATGAACCCATCCCCGGAACAACGACGCCGACGAACCCGACGCAGAATCCGCCGCAGGCGCCTCCGGGAACAACGCCGACGAACCCGACCGCGCCGCCGGCAACGGTCCCAGCGCAGACACCGTCGCCAACGACCACCGAGCCGACCACGACGCCGAGCGGAGAGACTCTCGGACCGATTCGCGAGCCGGTGATTCAGCAGTATCAGGCGCGCCCGTTACCGCCGGTTCCCAGCCTTCAGCGTTTGGGTGTCGGCAGTGACACTGTTCCGCTGTCGCTCAACGACGCGGTCAAGCGCGCGCTCGAAAACAACAACGACATCGAAGTCGCTCGCGACGATGTTCGTATCGCGGAAACTCAGTTAAGGGCGCTCGAAGGAATCTTCGATCCGGTGTTTGAGATCACGCCGCAATACGACAAGCGTATCGCGCCAGTCCAGAGCCAGTTGAGCGGCGGCGGTGCGGCGGGTACGACCAGCACGACCACGTACACGTGGAGCCCGTCAGTGACGAAACAGTTCGGACGCGGCGGCGGTAACTATTTCCTCCAGTTCGCGAATTCACACACGGATACGAGCAACAGTTTCAGCTTGCTAAACCCGTTCTACTCTTCGAACCTTTCGTTGAGCTTTACTCAACCCTTATTGCGCGACCGTTCGATCGACAACAACCGTCGCCAGATTCGCATTCAACGAAAACGCGTCGATCAATCGGACGCCGACTTCCGCCAACGCACGATCGACGTGATCACGCGCGTACAACAGGCTTACTGGGAACTCGTGTTCGCTCTGCGCGATCAGCAGAACCAGTTGGCCAACCTGAACCTCTCGCGCGAGAGTTTGCGAAACATCGAAGCGCAAATCGCCGCCGGCGCGAAGGCCCCACTCGAGAGAGCCGAAGTCCTGACCGAGTTGGCCAATCGCGAGACGGCGCTGCTGACCGCCATCCAAACAGTGGCGATTGCGGAGAACAACCTGAAGATCCTAATCTTCAAGGACCCAAACACTCCTGAATGGTCTGCACAACTGACGCCTACCGAACAGCCGAAGTTTGATGCAGCACCCGTTAATCTTCCGGAAGCGCTGAAAGCAGCGCGAGACAACCGGCCCGAACTGCGACGGTTGAAGCTCCAGGAGGACATCAACAACATCGACCTTCAGTTCTTCAAGAACCAGACCAAGCCGCGCATCGACCTGGTCGGAACCGTGGCGCTGACCGGTCTCGCCGGTGCAGACATTTCAACCGCGCCGCCGCCTCCGGGCCTCGAGCTGCCGCTGATCTTTGGCAATCCCGCCACCAACGCCGATGCGTTTCTGTTATCGCAGGTCCGCGCTATTCAACTTGCACAGGGCTTGCCGTTATCGGTGTCGCCACTGGTTCCGGTCGTGGACAATACGCCCCGGCCGAATCCAAACCTCGTCGGCGGTTATGGACGGGACCTGAGAAACCTGTTGAATGGCGACACTCGCAACATCACGCTCGGTGTGCGAATTCAATTCCCGTTCAAGAACAAGACTGCGGAAGCCAACCTGGCGGGCGCGAGGATCCAGAAAGAGCAACTGATGGCCACCACCCGTTCGCAGGAGCAGATCATCGAGGTCGACGTTCGGAACTCGGCGCAGGCGGTCGAGTCCGCGCGGCAGCGAGTGCTTTCGGCACGCGAGGCCCGCTCGAACGCGGAGATGCAGCTCGAAGGCGAGCAGCGTTTGTATCAGGTCGGACGCTCCACGACGTTCCTTTTGTTCCAACGTGAAAACGCGCTCGCAAACGCGCGCGCTTCCGAGTTGCGGGCCGAAACCGACTACAACAAGGCGCTGGCAGACTTGCAGCGGGCCACGTCCACGACCCTGCGGGCGAACAACGTCATCGTCGAAAACGCCATCACCGGTCCATAAGTACTTCAATAACTATATAATGATCCGTGTTTCTCGTCGGTCGATCGGGAAACACGGATTTTTTTATGAAGATCAGCGCCACGATTATCACTCTGAATGAGGAGTCGAATATCAAAGACGCCTGTGAGTCAGTGGCGTGGGCCGACGAGATCGTGGTCGTCGATTCGGAGTCGACTGACGCGACGCGAGAGATAGCGGCGGCGTGCGGCGCGCGCGTGATCGTAAATCCATGGCCCGGCTTCGGCGCCCAGAAACAGTTTGCCGTCAATCGCGCCAGCCACGATTGGATCTTCAGTCTCGACGCCGACGAGCGATTATCGGATCGCCTCAGGCAATCGATTCAAGTTCTCAAAAACCATCCGCGCGCGGAAACTGCCGACGGCTACGTCGTCGCCCGGCGCACTTATTACCAGGGACGCTGGATCCGCGGCGGCGGCTGGTATCCTGATTACCAGTTGCGACTGTTCAATCGCACCAAAGGTCACTGGAAGCAACGGCACATTCATGAGTCAGTGACGATGGATTCCGGATGTCGCGTGGGAGAGCTCGGCGGCGACTTGCTGCACTACACTTCTCCGAACGCTGCCCATCACCACCGGATGATCGGCGAGCGTTACGCGCCGTTGGCGGCGCAGGAAATGTTTGAGGCAGGACGTCGGACTTCAGCGCTGAGCGTTGCGTCAGCCGCCCCGGCCGCGTTTCTGCGCAGTTATCTTTTGAAAGGCGGCTGGCGCGACGGACTTGCAGGGTTCACCATCGCGGCCTTCGCGGCCCACCACGCCTTTTTAAAACACCTGATGCTTTGGGAAATGCAGCAGAAATAGACCTTTGTTCTTTGTTCTTGGTACTTTGCGTATCAGGTTGAGTAAACGCCACGAATAAGAAACAAAGGACCAAGTACTAAGCACAAAGCACACATGCCTGATTTCAGTCTAATTCCCCCCGTCATGGGTTACGTTCTTGCCGGAGTTTTCGGCGCCGTCATCGGCAGTTTTCTCAACGTCGTCATACATCGAATTCCGAACGAGGAGTCGATCGTCTTTCCTAACTCGCGTTGTCCTTCCTGCGGCGCGGTGATCGCGTTCTACGACAACATTCCCGTGCTGAGTTACGTGTTCCTGGGAGCGAAGTGCCGGAGTTGTAAGGAACACATCTCGTTTCGCTATCCGGCTGTTGAATTACTCACGGCGGCGTTGTTTGTCGCGGTCGCGTGGCATGACGGGCTCACCGTCGCACTGCCGTTCGATCTCGTGTTCGTCTCCGCGTTGCTTGCGCTCGTGTTCATCGACGCCGAGCACATGATCCTGCCGAATGTCATCACGTATCCGGGAATCGTGTTTGCCCTGGTCGCACGGCTTGCGATTCCTCTCTTGGCGGGGACGCCACACTTTGACGACGTGCCATCGCTCGCGAACGGCGCTTTCTTCGGCTTGCCGCTGTGGCTTACGTCGCTTGCCGGCGGCGCGATCGGAGCGCTGATTGGCGGCGGTTCGCTGTGGCTGATGGGTTGGGTGTGGGAAAGGCTGCGCGGAATCGAAGCGATGGGCCTCGGAGACGTGAAGATGATGTTTATGGTCGGCGCGTATGTCGGTTGGCGGCTGACGATCCTGACGATCTTCGCCGGCGTGCTGTCAGGATCGATCATCGGCGTGTTGCTGATGGCGCGGCAGCGTGAACGAAACATGCAGATGCTGCTGCCGTTCGGTGTATTTCTCGGCATCGGCGCTGTCTTTTCGCTGTTGTACGGATCGCAACTGGTTGACTGGTACGCCGGTCAATTCCGGTAAAGACTGATCTAGTGGCGCGGAATCGATTTCAATTCGGACTGACGATGCTGACGGGATCGTTCCTGTTGGCAGTGCTGTTTGCGGTCCTGCTGTTCGCGCTCACTCCCGACACGCCTGCCGCTCGTGGGCCAATCCTGCTCGCCTCGTTCGTCGCGATACTGATCGGCAGTTTGCTTTCGATTCTCTTCGTCGTGCGCTGGGTGTTGCGTCCTTATCACAAACTCGTCGACGAGGCGCAGCGTGCTTCAGTGACGAACCAGATGCTCAAGTCGCAGGACGAAGCGGAGTTCGTGCTGGAGACGTTTCAGTCGGTCGTTGCGCAATTGCAGGAGCAGCGCAAGGAGCTGGAACAACTCAGCGCCGAAGCGCGGGAACGCGCGACGTCCGCGGAGAAGTTCAGCGAGCGTATCGTCGCGAGTCTGCCGTCGGGCTTGCTGGCGTTCGATGCGAGTGGATTGTCGATGGTCGTCAACGCGCCCGGCCGCGCGTTGCTCGAGCTCGACGGCAACGTGCTCGGCGAGTCGTACAAGCAACTGCTCGACGGCCATGCGGAGCTGGCGTCGTTGGTTGGCGACTGTCTGCAGAAAGGAACGCTTTATCGCCGCACCGAGATGGAGGCGTTGAGCTCGAGCGGTAAGTTACGGAGACTGGGCGCGACAGTGGCGCCGATCGAGCTGCCGCCGGAGCGTGGACCACGAGGCGCGCTCTGCTTGTTGACTGACATCACCGAAGTCACCGAGCTGCGGGAGCAGGTTGCGTTGAAACGGAACCTGGAGAGTTTGGGGGAAATGTCCGCGGGGCTCGCACACGAGCTCAAGAACTCGATCGCGACGCTTCATGGTTATGCGCAACTACTTGAGAGCGCGGAACTGCTGAACGAGGTGCGAAATCTTTCGTCGATGGTAACGGCGTTCCTGGACTTCGCCCGCCCGCAGCCGCTCCAACTCGAGGACGTCGAGCTCGGCGCTTTGGTCGCCGAGTGCGCTTCGGAATTAAAACTAAATTTGAAACTCGATTCGAAGGAATCAGTGGTCCAGGCGGACGAGCGAATGTTGCGACAGGCAATCCTGAATCTGTTGCGAAACGCGGCGGAGGCGGTTCCTGAAAGCGGATCTGTTTTTGTAAAAGCACACGATCAGATGATCGAGGTGCGCGATACCGGACCGGGAATCCCGCCGGATCAGTTGTCGAAGATCTTCATCCCGTTCTTTACGACGAAATCAACCGGGCACGGCATCGGTCTCGCACTCGCCCACCGGATCATCACCGAACACGGCGGCACGCTCACGGCCGCAAACGCACCGGAAGGCGGCGCGGTGTTCACTGTCAGACTTCCGTCCTGAGCCCGCGCGGAAAGTATTCGCGCCAGCGTCGATCCACCAACTCCCGAATGTCATCACGCACGATTAGCTCGTCCGGAAATCCCGGCTTCGTACGCGCGTCGATCACGACCGGCGCTCTGTAAACGAGGTGATGCCGCTGCACAGTCGTTTGCGCAGCGTGAATGTCCGCCGCCGGTTCGAAACGCGTCCACGTGGCCCACAAAAAGTCCGGCGATGACGCCGCGACACGCGCATCATCATGCAAGACGATCAACGGCCAGTCGCCAAACACCGGATCGGCAGCCACGCGCGCCGCCAGCGCCTCGTCTTCCGCAAACGAAGCGCCCTGCAACACCAGACACCCGGCGCAAAACACTTCAGCACGCGAAACAAAGCCCGGTAACTGTCCGCGAAACTCGCGCGGCAACTCGCGCACAGCCTCGCCAAGCCCGAGCATGATCGCTTTACTGCCTTCGTTCACTTTGCCGCTCGTGTAATCGAGCGTGTCCATTGACACGTTCGAGAAAACAAACAGATCCGTCTCCGGACGAAAACGCGCCAGCACGTGTTCGAGCAGACGCGGGAAGTCCTTCAGGTCCTTCGGTGTGTCCGTGAGTATCAGGAACTTCGTCAACGAGAGCTGCCCCTCGCCGAGAATACGAAAACCCGAGACGAGCGCCTCGCGTGCATAACGCTCACGCACGACGGCCGCGCAGAGCGAATGAAATCCCGTCTCGCCGTACGTCCATAGATCGCGCACCGACGGCATGACGAGCGGAAAAAGCGGCGACAGCAGCTTCTGCAAATAGTCGCCGATGAAGAAGTCTTCCTGCCGCGGTTTGCCGACGACCGTCGCCGGATAGATCGCATCGCGCCGATGATAGACGGCGTCGACGTGAAACACTGGATAGTCGTGAAGCAGCGAGTAGTAGCCGTAATGATCGCCGAATGGTCCTTCGGGTCTTCGTTCGTGTGGCGGCGTGTGTCCGACGAGGGCAAACTCCGCTTCCGCGGCGAGACGATGCCCGTTACTCGCCGGCGACTTCGTCAGCTTGAGTTTTTCACCGGCCAACAACGACGCGAGCACGAGCTCCGGAACGTCTTCCGGCAACGGCGCGATTGCCGCAAGGATCAGAGCCGGCGGACCGCCCAGAAACACCGTAACCGGCAGCGACTGATCGAGACGTTCGGCTTCCTGGTAGTGAAAACCGCCGCCCTTTTGAATCTGCCAGTGCAGACCGGTCGTGTGCGCGTCGTAGATCTGGATGCGGTAGATGCCGAGGTTGTGTTTTCGCGTGATCGGGTTCTCGGTATAGACGAGCGGCAACGTGACGAACGGCCCGCCGTCTTCCTGCCACGTAGTCAGCACCGGCAACTCGTCGAGTCGCGCGGGCCGATCGACTACTTGCGTGATCGGCGAGCGGCTGGTCCTGGTTGTTCCGAGTTTTAGAAAATCGAACGCGAGCGAACGGTGTTTCCAAAGCTCGACGGGACGCGGCGGCAGAATCGAATCCGCGACGTGGACCATGTCGCGCACCATCGCTTCCGGCTTCGGGCCAAACGCGAGATCCAGACGGCGCTCGGTGCCGAACAGGTTCGTAACGACGGGATAGCGGCTTCCCTTCACTCGCTCGAACAACAGCGCCGGCCCGCCTTCGCCGATCACACGTCGATGGACCTCGGCGAGCTCGAGATACGGATCGACCTCAGTTTTGACGGTGATGATTTCGTTTTCTCTGGTGAGTAGATCGAGAAAAGTGCGCAGGCTCTGATGCATTAAATTCGTGTTTTTGTTCTACGGCTGGGTTTGCACAAAAAGCCAACTATCCAAAGCTGTCTCCCGCAAAGGCGCAAAGGCGCAAAGAAAAGGTCCTAATAAAACGTGGCACTGCTTCTTTGCGGCCTTGCGGCCTTGCGTCTCAACGCTTTGCGCCTTTGCGCCTTTGCGGGAGACTTAAGTGCAAGGCCTTACGGCTTCGCAACAGTGCGCGCGCGAACGCTTGTCGGTGCGGCAGGCTCACTCAAACGCTTTTCGATCTCGTCATGTGCGATCTCCGCGGCTTCGGCAACAAAGGGCTCCTGCGACTCGCGATAAGGCTTGACGACTTCCAGCGTATGTTCGTCACCGATTCGTGCGAGAGCTTTCAACAGTCCGGCCGTGACTCGCGGCGCGTTCTTTTCTTTGTTCAAAAACGGATAAAGCACGTCCGGGCTTTCCACTTCCGCCAGGTAACCAACAGCCTGCGCCTGCCTTCCCGAGTTGAGATCCTCGACGACGTCGTAGAGCGCTTCCGATCGGCCCATGCGATACAGCGCCCAGTTGAGCGCGAGACGGACCTCTTTGTTCTTCTCCTGAAGCTGGTATCCCTCGACCAGCTTTCGTTGCTTGACCGCGGCGAGCCGCGCCAGGGCCTCAGCGCTGCGTTGTCGAAGCAACGGATCGGCGCTGCCCAGTTGCTTCGCGTACTCAGCCGCATCGGAACGCGCATCGACACCGTCGATCGGCTCCTGCTGGGGCGGTCCCTGCGAGGGCGGCTCCTGTCCGATCGCAACGCCGGCAAACAAAATGCAGATCACACAGAGACTTCTAAATATTCTCATGGTCCTGCCTGCTGTTTCTTCCGCAAGAGTGCGGTGTTCAGATCCAGTTCCGAAACGGGAATCACTTCCACGTTCGGATACTTCTTTTGCAACTCGGGCAGAAACGCCTTCGCGTTGCCGACGATGATGATGTTGCTGGTCTTTGCGTCGAGCCGCCCGCCCGCGAACTTCTGCACGTCGGACGACGTGATCGACTGCACGTTGTTTATGTAACGATTGATCTCGTCCAGACTCAACCCGTACAGCGCGAGCGAAGCGACCTGCGCGACGAGCCCGCCGGCGGTCTCAAGATTACGCGAGAAGCCGCCGATCAGAACAGCCTTGCGCGGCGTCAATTCCGCGTCCGCCGGAGGCGCTGACGACAGACGCCCGATCTCGCCTAACAACAAGTCGGCGACGACAGCACCGGATTCGTTCTTCGTCTGCGCTGATGCGACGAACGGACCAACGTCACGCCGCGCGTCCAGCGACGATCCTGCCCCATAACTCAACCCGCGCTTGATGCGGATCTCCTGGTTCAGACGGCCCGAGTATCCGCTCAAGACGGAATTCGAAACAATACCGCGGAAGTAGTCGGGATCTTTCCGATTGATGCCCGTGCGCGCGAGATAAACCGCCGCCTGTCCGGCGTCTGGTTTGTCGATCACGACGATCCGTCCCGGCTTGCTTGCGCCGGCCGTTTCATTTGTAGCGCTGATCGACTGCAGTGGCGCGCTCGGTTTCTGCCAGTCGCCGAAATACTTCGTTCCGAGCGCGATGCCGTCTTTCGGACTGATGTCGCCGCCGATCACAAGGATGGCATTGTCGGGACGATAGTAACGGCTGTGCAGTTTCATGATGTCGGCCGCCGTGATGCGCGTCAGCGACTCGGCCGTGCCGCTGAGCGGATGGCCGTACGGACTGTCGCCGAACACGATTCGCGCCGCCACAAACCGCGCGATGCTTCCCGGTTCGCCCAGTGCGAGCGTAATGCTGTCGAGATACTGTTGTCGCAGCCGTTCGACTTCTTCACTCTTGAACGTCGGACGCCGCACGACGTCGGCGAGAATCTCCATCGCCTGCGAGATCTTCGACGACATGACGCTGACGTTTACGAGCGAAGAATCCCAACGCGCGGTCGAATCGAGCGACCCGCCGAGACTTTCGATCTCCTGCGCAATGCGCGTCGCATCGCGGCTCTGCGTTCCTTTAGTCAGCAGGTTCGCAGTCATATCGGTGAGCCCGGCCAACTCCGGCGGATCGACCTCGCCGCCGTTCTTGATCACCAACTGCGCCGAAATAAGCGGCGTCTCACTTCGTTGAATAACAATGACGCGCAGTCCGTTCGGCAACGTCTCTTCAACCGGTTTCGGAAACGCTCCGGAACGCGGCTGCGCTGGTGGCGGTGGCGTGGCTTGTGGCGTCTGCGCGAACGTGATGAACGGCAGTGAAAGCAGGACAAACAACAGCGATGCGAGTTTCATCGTTTTCATTTACTTGCCCTCCCCCGTTTTCTTTTCCGCAGGTTTCGAAGCTTCAGGCAAGTAGTACAGGACCAGCCGATTCGTGTCCGCGAAGTATTTCTTCATCACTCGTTGCACGTCCGCGGCGGTGACGGCCTGCAACCGCGCCAGATCCGTGTTGGCCCGCGCCGGGTCACCCAACAGCACCGCGGCTTCTCCGAGCGCCAGCGCCTTGCCGTTGCTGGTCTCACGCTGTCGAAGCTGGTCCGTGATGATCTGGTTCTTTGCTTTCTCCAACTCTGCCGCAGAAACCGGCGCGTCCTGCAATTTCTTGATCTCCGCCAGCATTGATTTTTCCGCGTCTTCCGGTTTCTTGCCTTCCGACAAAACGGCTGTCAGCACAAACAAGCTCGCGTCTTCGCGCATCTCCGCGTTCGAGTTGACCTCGGCCGCCAGTTGCTGCTGGTAAACGAGCGAGTTGTACAACCGCGACGATTCACCCGCCGACAGGATCGTATCGGCGACACGCAGCGCGTCGGAATCGGCGTCCGCCTGACGCGGCGTCAAATAGGTGAATCCGACGGCCGGCAGATCGTTGCGGCCGTACTCCGTGAATCGCATCTCCCCTTTTCGCGGCGGCTCTTTCACCTGCACGCGCGGCAGCGGACGATCGGGCTTTGCGATCGGCGCGAAATACTTGTCGACCCACGCGTCGAGCTGTTTCTGATCGAAGTCGCCGACGACTACGAGCGTCGCGTTGTCGGGACGGTAGTAAGTCGTGTGAAACTCCTGAACGTCCTTCAACGACGCCGCGTCGAGATCTTCGATGCTGCCGATTCCCGGACGCTTGTACGGATGTTCGATGAACGACCTCTGCTGGAGCAGATATTCAAAACGGCCGTACGGCGGCGCCAGGACGCCCTGCCGGTACTCTTCCTTCACGACGTCGCGTTCCGACTTGAAGTTTGGGTCGTCGACGTTCAGTCCCGACAGTCGATCGGCTTCGGCCCAGATCAGCGTTTCGAGATAATTCGACGGCACGACTTCGAAATAGACGGTCATGTCGTCAGCCGTGAATGCGTTGTTGAAACCGCCAACGTCCTCGGTCAGACGATCCATCATCTCCGACTTCATGTTCTTCGTGCTCTTGAACATGATGTGCTCGAACAGGTGCGCGAAACCGCTGCGGCCCTGCGGATCGTCCTTCGAACCGACGTGATACCACACCTGAATCGCGACGGTCGGGCTCGACGGGTCGGACACGCTGAGCACGCGCATGCCGTTCGGCAACGTGCGATCTGTGAACTTCATTTGCGGCATTCGCGTTTGCGCTGGCGCGGCAAACGACACGGCCGCAAGCAAAGCGAGAATCGTCAGGAATCGAATCGAGGTTCGGACCATTAGAGTTGCTCCAGTTGTTGGCGCGGGCTCGCGCCGGGAGAGTGTTCGGGCGTAGGGAGTGCCAAGGCGAAGTGTTTGATGTTTCAGCAGATCGGGTTTGTTGCTCGCAGTCTCCATGCTTAGACGATCGCGTTAGTCCATGTCCATGGGATTTCGATAAGGCTTATCCTTGTCCTTTTCGGCGCGCTTCATCGCTTCCTGGAACTTCTCCTGGAGAATGCGATCGCGGTCCTTCATCGAGCTGAGCTCCTGCGAGAAGATCTGCTCACGCATCTGCTTCTGCTTGTCGAGTCCTTTGACCATCTCGTCGAACGACGCCACTGGCTTGGCTTTCTCTTCATGCGAAAGGATCGCGCCGGTCTGCGCGTCGACCGTCAGGTTGGCTTCGCAACATGGACAAATGATTGTGAACCGCGAATTGTCTGGCATGTAACCTCCTCCTTGTGAAGGGGTAGTATAGCAAACAAAAAGGGCAGCCGGTCGCCGGCTGCCCGTGGTTCCTGCCGTGAGATTCCGCGGTTAAGGTATGACCTTCTTCACAGCGCTTCCGGCTTTCTTGGCGCCCTCGACTGTCTTGTCGCCGACCTTCTTCGCGCCTTCAACAGTCTTTTCGCCGGCTTTCTTGCTTACGTCAACCGTCTTTTCGCCGACTTCCTTGCTCTTGTCGGCCGTCTTCTCGCCAACGCTTTGCGCCTTGTCCTTCACGTCCTCGGCCTTGTCACCTACCTCGCCTCCGACGTCTTCGGCCTTATCAGCAACGAAGCCCGCCGCACTGGCGACCTTGTCGCCGGTCGCTTCCAACACGTTCTCATCGGTGGTGACTTCGCGTTCCTCACCACTTGGAGAATACGCTTTGACGGTTCTCCTGCCGTCGCGTGTGGTGACAACAACCTTCGATATATGCGGATTATTTCGGAAAGTTCTGGTTTCAGTCCTGGTTCCGCTCGCGTCAACTGAGGTGGTGATCTCTGAGTTGTCGGGACCGGCCGCGACCGTCGGGCTCTGAGTTGCCGTTGCGGTTTGATCACCGGCCTCGTTTCGCGCACAGCCGGCGGCGAGCGCCACGAGTAATAATATCGTCATCAGGCAAACGTTCTTAGTCACGCTTCTCTCCTCCTATTCTTCTGATGTCTACTTACGATACGCTTTAATCACACAAATCTGTGCCAAAACTGCCCGGTTTTTCATTGACTTTCCGCCGGAATTACTTTAGAAGCACTCAGGCTGCCGGTCGTTCTTCATCAAGGTTTTCACTTATTTGAAACGGAATAATCATATCCCCAAGGAGTCCCTTCTCATGCGCAGACTGCTTTTTATTGCGATAGGCGCGTTCTTTCTTGCCGTCACGCTGCTCCCCATGCAGCCGCGATACGTGGTACACGCGGTGTCGGAGGGCGAACGGCTCGCGATGTACAGCAAGCCGGCGGTGGTTCGCATCATCGACGGCGTGTCCGGGCAAATCCTGTTTCAGCCCCCCGGCTACCAGGGACAGGTCTACAACGTTTCGAGCATCGCGCTCGGGTCCGGTTTTTTCATCAGCTCAAACGGCTACATCGCCACCAACGCGCACGTCGTCTCGACCACGCGCGAGGGCGAAGAAAAAGCCAAGCAGGCGCTTTTCTGGCAGATGGTCCAGCAGATCGGCCAGCAATTGGGCAAGGACCCGAGAAGTTTGAATGCGTCGTTCATCAACGAGCACAGCCAGCTTCAGAGTTTCCAGAAGTACAACCACGTCATCATTCCTGACGGCAGCGCGTTCCCGTTCGAGATCAAGCAGTACGGTGCGCCAACCGGCGAAAGCACCGACCAGGGCAAAGACGTCGCGATTGTAAAGATCGAAGTCAAGAACGCTCCGATCCTCAAACTCGCCGACTCCGACAAAGTTCAACTTCAAGACCACGTCACCGTGATCGGCTATCCGGGCGCCGCCGACACTTTCAACTCCGGGTTGCTCAGCAGCAAATCGGCGCTGGAAGCGACTATCAACGACGGCAAGATCTCCGCGAGGAAACAGGCAGCGAGCGGCGCTCCGATCCTGCAAACGAGCGCGGCGGCAACGCACGGCAACTCCGGCGGACCGGTCGTCAACGATCAGAACGAAGTCATCGGCCTGCTGACCTTCCGCGGCGACACCGTGAATGGACAGGAAGTTTCCGGGTTCTCCTTCGTCGTTCCGTCGAACACGGTGATGGAGTACGTGAAGAGCGCGGGCGCGTCGAACGTCGAAGGACCGACGGACCAGCTTTTCCATGAGGGCCTCGAATATTACTGGAACGACCAGTACTCGTCGGCGATTCCGAAGTTTGAAGAAGTAAAGAGACTGTTTCCGCAGCACTCGGAAGTCGATCGGCTGGTGCAGAGCAGCCAGCAGGCGAAATCCGAGGGACGCGAGAAATCGGGTTTCCCGCTGTGGGCCGTCGGCGTGATCCTCGGCGTGCTGTTCATCGTCGGACTGATCCTGCTCATCGTGGTCATTGTCTTCGTCATGATGCGGCGCAAGAAGAAGGCTAAGAGTGCGGGACCGGCAACGCCTGGAGGGAAAGCTCATCCTGCGCCCGCGCCCGCGGCGTATTCACCACCGTCACACACGCCGAGCCCGTCACCTGCTCATGCTGCGCCAAAGCCTTCACCGCCGCCACCGGCACCAATGCCGCACGTGCTCGCCGGCGATCAGGGCATGACTGTCGATTTGTCGCGGACAGTGGCGATCACACAGGATGGCGACGGGTTCGCGGTCAACTACGGATCGATCAAGTTCGTCTCGGGACCGTTGACAGGACAGCAGTTTCAGGTCAAGCCTGAAGGCGACTTCATCGGCCGAGACGGCGGCTCATCGCAGATCGTGATCGGCGATCCCAGAATCTCGAAACGGCATGTTTGGATTGGCGTTAAAGGCGGGCGCGTAGTAATCGAAGATCAGAACTCGCGCAACGGCACGTTCGTCAACGATCCGCGATCCGCGCGCGTAACGGAAACTGCGTTGAAGGCCGGCGACATCGTTATTTTAGGTGAGTCGGACGTTGCGCGTTTCGAGTTTCACGATCACTGACGAACGCCCCCTTCCGGACTTGTGCTATTTAAACTAGCTCACTTGCTTGGTGAAGGTGGTCTCGAAGAGCGCCACCAGCTTGTCCGCCGGTTGAGGACGGCTGAAGAAGTAACCCTGAATCTCATCGCAGCGGAGTAATTGCAGGAACCGCAGTTGCTCCGCTGTTTCCACACCTTCCGCAATCACCTTCAAACGCAGGTTGTGAGCAAGCGTGATGATGGCCATCACGAGCGCCGCGTCGTCAGGATCCGTCGTCGCGTCTCGCACAAACGACTGATCGATCTTCAGCATGTCGATCGGCAGACGCTTCAGCGACGCCAGTGATGAAAACCCGGTACCGAAATCGTCGATCGAGATGTGAATGCCCATGCTCTTCAAACGATTCAGCACGCTCGACGCAAACTCCGCGTTATGCATGATCGAGCTTTCTGTTAACTCGAGGTCAAGATACTTCGCATCAAGCCCGGTCTCGTCGAGAATCCTGATCACTGTCTCCGACAAGTCGCGATCGTGAAACTGGCGGGCCGAGATGTTCACCGACATTTGAATCGGCGCGAAGCCACTGTCCTGCCATTCCTGACTTTGCCGGCACGCGTGGCGCAACACCCACTCGCCGATCGGAACGATCAATCCCGTGTCTTCCGCGAGCGGAATAAACTCGGACGGCGAAACCAACCCGAGTTGCGGATGCTGCCAGCGCACCAGTGCTTCGACGCCGGTGATCGCAAGCGAGTCGACCGACACGCGCGGCTGGTAGTGAATCAAGAACTCCTCGTTCTGAATCGCTCGCCGCAGGTTTGTTTCAAGCGCCAGTCGCCGCGTAGCGAGCTCGTGCATATCGGCGGTATAGAACTGATAGTTCGCGCCGCCGGATCGCTTCGCTTTGTACAGCGCAGCGCCCGCGTTTTTCAGCAGCGTTTGACTGTTGTCGCCGTCAAACGGAAACATGCTGATGCCGACGCTCGCCGTGCCGTACAGTTCCTGCCCGGGCAGAT
>DASURS010000173.1:0-10726 GCA_036279935.1 Pyrinomonadaceae bacterium | reverse complement strand
CCTCCGCTGGTCGATACTCTCGACGATCGCCCGCGCCGACCGAATCGAAACCTCGTGTTCACCGGATCGCCCACCGAAGATCACTCCGACGCGAAGCTTTTTTGCCACTCTTCCTGGTCCAGCCTTCTTACAGAATTGTCTTGCCCAACGCCGACAGGATCAGTTCCACACCGAGCTCGGCGGTCTTGTTGTTCACGTCGAGCGCGGTATTGATCTCGACTACTTCGAGATACCGCATTCCGCCGGCTTCCGCAATCTTTTCCATTCCGAGATGCGCTTCGCGATACGTGAGTCCGCCGCGAACGAGCGTGCCTGAGCCGGGCGCGTCGCCGGGATCCAGAGCGTCGACGTCGAACGTCACCGCATATCCGGCGCTGCCACGCGACGCGATCTTGATCGCGTCGTCCATGCACGCGGACATTCCGCGTTCGTCAATATCTCGCATCGTGAAG
This sequence comes from Pyrinomonadaceae bacterium, assembly GCA_036279935.1. Taxonomy (GTDB): domain Bacteria; phylum Acidobacteriota; class Blastocatellia; order Pyrinomonadales; family Pyrinomonadaceae; genus PSRF01. The sequence goes on along the minus strand of DASURS010000173.1, from coordinate 10,274 downwards.
AAGCGTACGCCCGTCCTCTTAATCAACTCCCTTTCTCCCACATCGATGTCGCGCGCGCCGACGTGTACGCACAGACGCGGATCCAGTTTCGGCGCAAAACCGGCGACGTTGGTGAGCTCCGGTGCTCCGTATCCAAGCAGCGCGGCCAGCGGCATTCCGTGAATGTTGCCGGAAGGCGTGGTCTCGGGAGTGTTGATATCGGCGTGAGCGTCGAACCAGATCAGGCCGAGCGTCTCTTCTCGTTGTTTGAAATAGGACGCTGCGCCGGCGAAGGAACCGATCGCGATCGAATGATCGCCGCCGAGGACGAGCGGCAGTTCACCGGCTTGAAGTATTGCTTCAACTTCGACGGCGAGTTGTTCGCAAGCGCTGCTGATCTCGCGCACGTACTTAAGTTTTTCGCCGTCATGCGGAATCGTCTTCGGACGGTCGAGCCGCATGTCGCCGAGGTCGCGAACGGGATAGCCAAGACGTTCGATTCGCTGCTGCAAACGCGCGACGCGCAGCGCCGCGGGACCGATGTCCACGCCCGCCATGCTTGCGCCATAACCGAGCGGCACGCCCAGAATCGCTACTGTTTTGTTTTTCCCATTCACTTTTTGTGGCTACCCGCCCAGATTGAAATTGAAACCTCCGCCTCCGCTGCCCTGCGTCGGGAAGAATGGCTTGAGCAGTCCTGCCAGCGCAGCGAGATTGCGAGTCTGAATCAGGATCTCGCCGGGTCCCGTAAATTCGGCGACGATTCCCTCGCCGCTCATCATGCTGCGGAAGAAACCTGACGCAGCCTTGCGCAACGTGTACTGCGTCGTTCCTTCCCACGCAACGAGGTGTCCGGTGTCGACGACGTAACGCTCGCCAGCTTGCAGACGTTTGCGATGTATCGCGCCGAACGACGACACGAGCAGCAGCCCTTGGCCCTGGACCATCAGCACGAACAAACCCTCACCGGAGAAGAACGACTTCGCGCCGCCCCACTTCGTGTCAACGGTGAGACTCGCGTCGCCCGCAAGATACGAGCTCGACTGCACGAAGAACGGCCGCCCGCTCAACTCGATCGCGGCCACGTCGCCCGGGGCGCCCGGAGCAAGCGTGACTTCACCCGGCCCGCCGCGAGCTGTGAAAGTCGAGATGAACGCCGACTCGCCGCCGGCGGCGCGTTTGATCGCGCCGAACAGCCCGCCCTTCATCTGCGACTGAAGCTCAATGTTCGCCGACATCGAGACCATCGCGCCCGACTCCGCCTGGATCGATTGCTCGGCCTGGAGTTGCAGCACCGCCAGTGAAAACGACGGCTGATGCAGCACTTCGTAGGTGTAACCTCGTCCCTGTCCACGCGAATCCTGATCAATGTTTATGCTGCTCATAGCTCACTCCTTGTTCACGGTCGTATGCGATATAACATGCGGGGAAACGGAATCGTCTCGCGAATATGCTCGATGCCGCACATCCACGCCGTGCACCGTTCGATGCCCATCCCGAAGCCGCCGTGAGGAACACTGCCGTAACGCCGCAGATCGAGATACCACTGAAACGCCTCTTCAGGCAGTTCGTGCAACGCGATCTGCTCCTGCAAAAACTCGAGCGAGGTCGCGCGCTCACCACCGCCAATCACTTCGCCGTAACCTTCCGGCGCGAGGACGTCCACGCCCAATGCCAACTCCGGACGCTCAGGATCGCGCGCCATGTAAAACGCTTTCACAGCCGCCGGATAATGATGGACCATTACCGGCCGATCGAACTGGCTCGAGATGTAAGTCTCGTCCGGCGCACCGAAATCACCGCCCCATTCAAACTTTGCTTCCAGCGCGCCTTTTTCGAATCCTTCCTGCAGCATCTTCACCGCATCGTCGTAATGAACCCGCGGGAACGGCGCCACGATCGCTTCGAGCTTCGACGTGTCGCGCTCGAGCACTTTCAACTCTTCCTTGCGGTCTTCGAGCACGCGCGTCGCGATGTACGAAAGCATCCGTTCCGACAATGCCATCACATCTTCGAGCGTTGCGTAAGCCATCTCAGGCTCGACCATCCAGAACTCGGTCAGGTGCCGTCGTGTCTTCGATTTTTCGGCGCGGAACGTTGGTCCGAAACAATAGACTTTACCGAGCGCCGCCGCTGTCGCTTCGTTGTAGAGTTGGCCTGACTGAGTAAGGTACGCCTTCTCGCCGTCGAAGTAGTCGACCTCGAATAGCGTCGTCGTTCCTTCGCAGGCGGCCGGCGTGAAGATCGGAGAGTCGCACAATGTGAAGCCGTCGTTGTCGAGGAAGTTGCGCACGGACTGCACGACTGTGTGACGCACTTTCAGCACGGCGTGCTGGCGGCGAGAACGCAGCCACAGGTGCCGGTGGTCCATCAGGAACTCCGTGCCGTGCTCCTTCGGCGTGATCGGATAGTCGTGTACTTGTTGCAGGACTTCGGCCGCAGTGGCGTCGATCTCGAATCCGCCCGGCGCGCGACTGTCTTCCCGCACGGAGCCTTTGATCGCGAGCGCCGACTCCTGTCCGAGGCCTTTCAATGCTTCCCACGTCTCCGGATCGATCGCGTTCTTCAACACGACACATTGCACAACGCCGGTGCCGTCACGCAGTTGCGGAAACAGGATCTTGCCGCTCGAACGCATGTTGTAAAGCCAGCCTTTAAGAACGACTTCCTGCCCGACGTGTTGTGATAGCTGGTTGATGTAGGTGTGTTTGGTTGCAGTGCTTGCAAGTGATTGCGTCGTCATTCGAGAAACCCGCGGGATTGGATTAGTTATTGATTCGTTCCTTCAGCATACGACGGAGGGTGGGGAATTTGTCGAGCCAGTCGATGGCCTGAAGAACGATCTGAAGTGTTGGTTCAATGAAGTGCTGGTAAACGGCGCCGCGCCCGGCGACTGCTGTTTGATACGAGAAGGTGCCGGTCGCTTTCAATCCGCGCTGGACGGTCATCAGCCGAAACTCCTGCGCAAAATCGTCAGGGTCAATGGCGCCGAGCCCCACCTGCCGCCGCTCTTCCAGAAAGTACAGACGATGTGACCGCAACTCGGCGAGTGAAGGCGGGCACGGTTGTCGATCAAGTAGAAACGAGACGAGATCGTAACTGGCCGGTCCCATGCGAGCGTCCTGATGATCCACGATCCGCATGCGCTTTTTGGGATCGATCATCAGGTTGGCGGCGTGGTAGTCGCGATGACAGAGCACGCGCGGCGCTGCGGCGAGCTCGGCGGCGATGTCGTTGAGCTCGGCTTTGACTTCGGCAACTTCGCCGTGGCGCAGTTTCTCACCGCGGAGACTGCCGAAGTAGTGGTCGAAAAAGAAGTCGAGCTCCCATGAGAGCTTCGCTTCGTCAAACGCCAGCCGGCTGGCGATCGAGTGCATCTCTTGCGCCCTGGCCGTCGCCTTCTGAATCTTCGCGATCAGCGAGATCGCCTTCTCCTTGTACTCGTCGCACTTCTCTTCCGAAGCGTCGTCGTACATCTGAAAAAGCTGCTGGTCACCGAGGTCTTCCTGGACGATGATGCCGGCCGTGCCGTCGACCGCGTAGATCTCCGGCACCGGAATCTCGCTTTCCAGAAATAATCGCGTTACGTCGAGGTACGGATGAAATTCGGGATCGAAGGGTTCCGGATAGACAGCGGCGACAGCCGTACGTTTCTTCCAACCGATGCGGTAGTACTTGCGAGTCGAGGCGTCGGGCGTGAGCGGGATGATTTCCTTGCCGGTCATCCCCTGCTGCGCGACGAAATTCGCAAGCCGGTCTGACGCAGAGGACTCAAATGCGTTGGAAATCACCTGTTTTGCGGAGCTCATCAGCGAAGCCATTGACGATTGTCGATTGCCAAGTGCCGATTGTCGATCTTGTTACATCGCAAGCACGAGAGGCTTACCGAAGCGCAATCGGCAATCGGCACTTGGCAATCGACAATGCCGGGATTGTATCACAACGGAACGACAAAGTTTTCGCCCTGAAAGCGGCCGGGAAGCGCTTTTTCCGGGCGTGTTTTGCCTTCCACCAAGTCGCGCCGCACAACGATCGAATTCTCAACGCGTTCGCCGCTTGGAATCCTGACATTGTCCGCCAGAACACAACGATTCACGACGGCCCCGCTACTGACTTCGACATTGTCCCAGATGATCGCGTCGGTCACCTCAGCCATTGGTGAAACAACACTGTTGGCGCCGGCAACATACGATTGCCCCTTGCCCTTCAGCATCTCGATACTGATGTCGAGATAACGTTGCAGCGTCGAGAGCTCGCGCCAGCGACCGGAAGCGACGTGCCCGGCGATGATCTCGCCGTTCGCCATCGCTTTGGGATAGACGTGCGTCACCGAGTCGGAGAAAACGCCGCGCGGGATGTAATCGAAGATGCGCGGCTCCATGATGTGAATGCCGGTGAACATCGACGGCGCCGGCCCGGTCGCATTCGGATCCGGCATGCCGGCAAAGCGCGTGACGCGTCCTTCTTCGGTTTCGACAACGCTGAAACGTTCGCGCCGCGCGTTGGGCAGCAGGACGAGCGTGGCGAGCGCCTTCATCCGGCGATGGGTTTCAAGCGCCGCTCTCAAGTCGATGTCGGTGATGATCTTTCCGTTCACGACGAGAAACGTATCGTGCTCGAAAAACTCGCGCGTGTTGTCGAGCGCGCCGCTCGTCCCAAGGATCTCAGGCTCTTCCATCACGTAGTGAAGCTTGACGCCGAAGCGGCTGCCGTCGCCCAGCGCGGCGCGCACCGACTCCGGACGGTGATGCAGGTTCACGACGATCTCGTCGAAGCCATAGCCGGCGAGATACTCGGCGACGTAACCGACGAGCGGTTTGCCGAGAATCGGAATGGCGGGTTTGGTGCGATCTTCGGTGAGCGGCCACAGACGTGTGCCGTAGCCGGCGGAAAGAACTATCGCGCGCATAGACAAACCACGAATGACACGGGTTAAGAGGCTTTCGACGCGTCGCGCATGACGAGGTCAAATGTACCGGGGGCGACTTTGCGGAAGCGTGTGTTGCGATTGAGTGAGACGGCGACGCTGATGGTCGGGTTCTGGCCCGTAAACTTGAAGCCGCCTTCGAGGAGCCGATTGTAGATCTCGTTGACGTGAAGCGGCCCGCCTTCCTCGCGCAACAACAGCGTGACTGCCTGTGGGATCGTCCGGTCCATAAAACGATCGCTAAGCGCCTCGACGTTGTTTCGCACCAGCGGAATCTGCGGACGACGCTCCATCGGAATGTGAGCGCGAGCGGGCTGCGGCGGTTGATGCGCGGGTTGATGCGCCGGTTGATGTGATGCCTGGTGCATTGCCGCTTCTAACTCCGCATCGGACGGCAGCACGCGCGAGGAGAAGTTGCCGGTAGCGATCACGGTCGACAGCAGACGACAGATGGCGGCTTCGGTCTGGCTGATCAGCAGATCGATCTCAGCCAGCTCGGCGCGCACGCCGTCAGCCTCGGCGTCCAACTCACGCAGCCGCGCCGAAAGATTTATGCGCGCGGAACGCGATTGCCGCAGGGTCTGTTCCAGTCGAGATAGAAGATTTTCGTTATACGGCCGGTCCATCCGCGGGCGATTATATCCATGTTGTGGGGGTTTTGGCGAAAAATTGTGCCACGAAAGGCACAAAACACACAGACCAGGTTCTTTACCGATCGCGCATGAGCACGTAAGTGGGAAGCGCGCGCAGCGAATCGCAGTATTCGGAGTCGGGCAGATCGTCCAGGGCGGCGCGCGCGGTTTCGGCGTACTCATCCGCCATTGAGCGCGCTTTTTCGAGCGCGCCGTTACGCGCCAGCGCCTCGCGCAGTTCTTCCTGCGCCACTGTTTCGTAGCTGCCGTCGAGCAACACACGCTGGACCATCGGCAGCGTCGACGGGTCCGCGGCGATCAGGTAAATCAACGGCAACGTGACTTTCCCGCCGAGGAGATCGGCGCCGGCAGCCTTGCCTAACGCTTCGTCGCTCGACGTGAAATCGAGTAGATCGTCCGTCAACTGAAACGCCGTTCCGAGATTCAAGCCGTAATCGCGCAACGCAGTCTGCTGTTTCTCAGTCGCGCCGCCGAGAATCGCTCCGATCTCGCAGCTCGCACTGAAGAGATATGCAGTCTTGCGCTTGAGCACGTCGAGATACTGCCCTTCCGAAATATCGGCATGGCCCAGCAGCGTCAACTGCAGCAACTCGCCTTCCGTCATCTTGCGCGTGACGCTGGTGAGGATGTCGAGTATCGGCAGCGACCGTTCCGCAAGGCTGGTTTCGAACGCCGACATGTAAAGCCAGTCGCCCATCAGCACTGCGGTCTCGTTTCCATAAAGCGCGTTGACGGTCGGACGGTTTCGCCGCGTTTCGGCTTTGTCGATGATGTCGTCGTGAACGAGAGTCGCCGTATGGAGAAACTCCATCACGGTCGCCATGCGAATCGAGTTGTAGCGCGCGCCGTCGCCGCCGGCCGCGTAGTTCGAAAGGATCGTCAGCGCCGGGCGAACGCGTTTGCCGCCCGATGCGCGAAGGTACTCGCCGAGATAAGCAATCACCTGCACGTTCGAACGCGCCTGGCGCTCGAACTCGATCTCGACCTGTTGCAGCTCGTTCGCGATCACACTGAAGATGCGGCGGGCCGATGTGATGGCCTCAGCGTCGAGCGTCAGTGTGTTACTGGAGATGGTCATTAGGGCCTGGGTCTTTGGTGTTTGGACTTAGGTCTTTGGTCTTTGGTCTTTGGTCTTTGGTCTTTGTTTGTGCCTTTTTGCGTCTTTGTTTTGTGCCTTTTTGTGGCTCTTTTGTGGTTGCCGCTCTAGTTCGACCTGTAATTGGTGAACTGCATGTGAATACCGAAATCTTTGTCCTTCAGTTTGGCGATGACGTCCTGGAGTGTGTCGCGGTCGCGGCCGGAGACGCGGACGACGTCGCCCTGGATTGACGCCTGCACCTTCGCCTTGCTGTCTTTAATGAACTTCACGAGCTCTTTTGCTTTTTCCTGCGGAATGCCCTGCTGGATTTGCGCGCGCTGCCGGACGGTGCCGCCGGCCGCCGGTTCGATGTTGCCGTAACTGAACGCCTTCAGCGGTACGCCGCGCCGCACGAGCTTCTGTTGCAGGATGTCGTTCATGTTGCGCAGTTTCATTTCGTCTTCAGCGCTCAGGACCAGCTCGGTCTTCTCGAGCACGACGTTGGCGGAGCTGCCTTTGAAGTCGAAACGCTGGCGCACTTCCTTGATCGTCTGGTTGAGCGCATTCACGATCTCCGCCGAATCAACCTGCGAAACAATATCAAACGAGTTCTGCTGAGCCATCGAACGTGTTCTATGTTGTTGGTAAGTCTTGTTGCTTCTTGCCGAGCAGAATAACATCAAAACTGCCGCATGTGAAACTTATCTCTTACTCAAAAGTGAGCAAATTGATCGTCACTGCAAACTGAAAAACCGCATAAAGTTCTCTGTCGTGATTTGGGCCAACTCCTCGATCTCCAAACCGTGCAGTCCAGCGAGACAACGAGCTACTTCGACGACGTAAGCAGGCTCGTTTCGTTTGCCCCGATGCGGCGGCGGCGCCAGGTACGGACAGTCAGTTTCTATTAGCAGCCGGTCCAACGGAACCTGCCGCGCCGTCTCGCGCAACTCCTCCGCTTTCCTGAACGTCACGATTCCCGAAAATGAGATCATGAACCCGAGCTCGACGCCACGCCGCGCCAGGTCGCCACTGCCGCTGAAACAATGAAAGACACCACGGCGAGCGGCGCCGGCGTAATCACTTTTCAGAATGTCGATCGTCTCCGCTTCAGCTTCGCGCGTGTGAATGATCACGGGAAGATTCAACTCGCGCGCCGCGTGAAGCTGCCGTTTGAAGACCTCGACCTGCACGTCGCGCGGCGAGTTGTCGTAATGAAAGTCGAGACCGATCTCGCCCCACGCCACGACGCGTTCGCCGCTCTGAATCAACGTCTTCGTCTTCTCTTCGGCGGCGTCGTCGTAATGACGAGCGTCGTGAGGATGCGTACCGATTGCTGTGTATATCGCCGTGTGACTCTTGCCGAGATCGATCGCGCGTTCGAAGGCGTCGCTGTGCGGATCGCCGGTGCCGACGTTCAGGATCGCGGAAACGCCGGCCGCATGCGCACGCTCGATCACTGCCTCGCGATCCGTGTCGAACTCAGGACCGTCAATGTGCGCGTGCGAGTCGACGAACATAAAGCAATTTCGAAATTCGGAATTCGAAATTCGAATTTTAATTACTTGAGACGCGCGCCGTTCGGCACGTCTTCCGTGAATGTTGCGATCACCGGGCGACCTTCTTCGCCGTACGACGCGGCGACGACCATGCCCTGCGACTCGAAGCCGCGGAGTTTTCGTGGTTTCAGGTTCGCGACCACGACGACTTTGCGCCCGACGAGACTTTCAGGCTCGTAGTACTGCGCGATTCCGGCGAGCACCTGGCGCGGCTGCTCTTCGTTTAAGTCGATCTTCAGGAGCAACAGTTTGTCAGCCTTCGGAATGCGTTCGGCGGAAAGGACGGTGCCGGCGCGCAGATCGACCTTGGCGAAATCGTCGATCTCGATGAAACTGACGACGCCGGTTTCGCCGGCTTCAGTCGCAGCAGTTTCGGCCGGCGGCGGTGTGACTGCGCTTTGATTGATTTCAGTCATAGTCTTCGTCTTGTCGATACGTGGAAAGATCGGTTGCACGTCGCCGATTGGCGTGCCTTCGCGAAGCTCGCCCCACTTCAGCGACGCGGGATCGATCTGGTCCGGCATTTCAGCGCCCAACTGTTTCGCGATCGCGCGGCTGGCGTCCGGCATCACCGGATACAACAACACACTCAGCCAGCGCAGTGTTTCGGCAGCGCGATAGAGCACGGCGCTCACCGTGTGCCGCTGGTTCTCGTCTTTCACGAGATCCCACGGCTTGGCGCTGGTGATCATCTTGTCCATCCGCGCGATCACCGACCACGCGACTTCCAGCGCGCGGCTGAACGCGAGGTTCTCGAAGTGCAACAGAAACTGATCGCGCGCCGTTTCGACGAAGCCGGCGATCGTCGTTTCATCCGTGTCGACGCCGATGCGCTTGGCGAGCAGTAGTTTCTCTTCGGGAATCTGGCCCGACGGTATTTTCGATCCGCAGTAACTGGAAATCATCGTCAGCGTCCGGCTCGAAAGGTTTCCGAGCCCGCTGGCGAGGTCGCTGTTCGAACGATCGATCAGCCCTTCGTAACCGAAACGCCCGTCCTGTCCGAACACCATCTCGCGCAGACAGAAGTAACGGATCGTGTCGATCGGGAAATGTTTGCGCAGCACGTCGAGTTCGACCGTGTTGCCGATTGTTTTCGACATCTTGCGGCCGTTCGGATCGAGCCACATTCCATGCGCGACGATTGCACGCGGCAATTCGATGCCCGCCGCGAGCAGGAACGACGGCCAGTAGACGGCGTGAAAACGCAGGATGTCTTTGCCGACGACGTGAAGCCCGGGCCAGTACTTTTCGAACCCCGCGGCGCGTTCGCGTTCTTCGTTGCCGAAGCCGATCGCGGTGATGTAGTTCGTCAACGCGTCGAACCAGACGTACATCGTGTGATTCGGATCGCCAGGCACGGGCACGCCCCAGCTCACCGACGTCTTCAATCGGCTCACCGAAAGATCCTGTAGCCCGCCGCGAACGAAGCTGATGACCTCGTTTCGTCTCGATTCGGGCCTGACGAAATCCGGGCGACTCTCGTAGACGTCGAGCAGCGCGCCGGCGTAATCGCCGAGACGGAAGAAGTAACTCTCTTCGGAGACGCGGTCCAAAGGCGTGTCGTGAATCAGGCATGTCGGCACGGCGTCGGGCGTCGCTGGTTTGTTGTACTCGTCTTCAGTTTTGTAAGCAGCGCACGGAGCGCAGAACCAGCCTTCGTAGTGACCTTTGTAGATCGCGTCGTTGCCTTTCGGCGTCTTTGTTTTCGCGATCCGGCGCCACAACTCACTCACGCCCTCGTAGTGGAACGGCGCGGTGGTGCGCATGAAGATGTCGTAGCCGCCGTGGTCCGTGTCGAGGTGAAACTCGTGCGTCATCTGCTTGAAATAATCGACGACGTAATCGGACTGCTGCTGCGGCGTGCGGCCGGCTTTCTGGGCGGCGCGTTCGATGTTGATGCCGTGTTCGTCGGTGCCGGTCAGGAAATACGTGTCGATGCCGCGCTGGCGTTTCGAGCGCGCGATACTGTCGCAGACGATCATCGTGTAGAGGTGGCCGAGATGCGGCAGGCTATTGGCGTAATAGATCGGTGTGGTGACGTAGAACGTATTCATGTCATTTGACATTTGTCATTTGACATT